>CAZJRS010000020.1:34879-43249 GCA_964548585.1 uncultured Methanocella sp.
ACCACAAACCCCATTAGTAAAAACGGCAGCTATATTTTTTGAGACCATGAAAACCGACAAAGCGCCTAAGTCGCCAGAAACAGGGCCCTGGATAGAGTACTTCAGCGAAGGCGCGTTAGCCATTGAAGGTCAGTACGCCGACGGAAAAAAGACGGGAACCTGGAAGTATTATTTACGGAATGGAAAAGTGAAAGCGACCGGAGAAATGGTAAATGGAGAATTTTTCGGGCTGTGGAAATGGTATCGGGAAAACGGGGAGCTGTGGCAGACCGGAGAATTTACGAACAGCGTGAAAACCGGCGAGTGGATAAGATATCACCCGAACGGTAAATTGTATGATGTCGGCGTTTACACGGGTGGAAAGAAAACCGGGGTATGGAAAGTTTACAATGATGACGGTACGCTGAAGAGCATTAAAGATTATAAATAAACTGGTTTTAAAAAGGAATAGAGCCGCCGACGTGATTTGAACACGTGACCTGCTGATTACGAATCAGCCGCTATGCCGGGCTAAGCCACGGCGGCATTTGCATAAAGCATACCTTAAATGTAAAACCCGGTATTTAAAATTTGCGTCTCTGCGAATCGATAATTGAAGGCTTTACTCAGGATAGTATCGGCAGATCATCGGATGCACCAGACACGTTTTGCCTTCCACAGAGACACCTCGAACCAGCCGACCGGAACAGCAGTCCTAACTTTCAAGTGTGGTGAGCATATAAGGATGTGACACAGAAATGGTCAATTTCAAGAAACTGGAGCCCCGTAAGGATTCGCTCGCTACGTCTGAAGCTGAAGCAAGAGTACGGAGTTACCTATCCAAAGAGAAGCGTTTGGCTGAGTACAGCGTGGACAACACCACGAGATGCATCTCACAGCTGATGCGACAGTATGGCACGACCGAGGCATCCAAAGACCTCGCATACAAGATCGAGGATGACTTGAAAGCGAAAGGGCGTAAGCCTAACACGGTGAGGCTATACCTGTACGCCCTTTCCCTGTGGTATGAGGCGCTGAACGATGGGAAAAAGCTCGACATAAAGATGCCGAAAAAGACAGAACCCGGAAAGAGGGACAAGAGGCTTCTGCCCCACGAGGTGTACATGCTCCTTCAAACGAGCAAGAACAGCCGTGACAAAGCGTTAATCGGAATCCTGGCCTATGCTGGGCTTCGGAGGAAAGAGGTCGCAAACCTTGACGTGGAAGACATTTCCCTGAAGGATGGTATCATCTGCATCAGGGATAACAAAGAGCCTGACGTACAGTACGGCGGCGTGAAGAACGGCAAAGAGGCCGAGGTAGTCATCCCGAAGCAGCTATCTCCGATCCTGAAAGCGTACCTCGACGAGTTCCTGCCCCAGAGGCCGCAGACAACAAGGGCACTCTTCACAAGCGAGAAAAACATGCGCCTGACACTCGACAGCATCGGCAACATCGTATCCGACACGGGAAAGAAGGCCGGGATTAAACGGAAAGACCCTGTTACAGGAAAGGACCTGGCTCTCCCGGTGTATCCGCATCTGCTGCGACACACAGCAGCCTCGACGATGGCGAACTCGGGTATACCGCTTCAGTTCGTACAAGGGCAACTTAGGCACAGTGACATACGTATGACGCTGGCGTACGTCCATCACTCGAATGAAGACGTGAAGAAAGCCATGGATAAATATTTCTTCTACTGAGGCGACCGACATGGTAAACGACATAAATACGACTATATCAGGGCCTCGACGTCTTAAAAGGCAGAGGGATCTCAAGACCTCGAAGGCTGAGAAGCCTGCAGAGAAAAAGAGCAGGCCCCAGAAGACCGCGGACACGTCTGATGTGGAGAAGCTGCTGGAAGTCAAGCCGAATCCAGAAAACTCAACCATGGAGACCGTGGACGTTCTGGCGGCCGTACGTGCGCTATGCGTCAGCCGGAAGCTGTCGGCGGGCACGACCGATTCAGCGGTAGGGCTCGTAGCTGCGCTACTCAGGACATACCCGACCTGTCCGACAGAAGAACAAGTGCATGCCGACATGAAGGCGAAAGGGAAAAGCGCAAAGACAATACAGAATACAATATGGGCGGTCCGAT
Source organism: uncultured Methanocella sp. (assembly GCA_964548585.1). Taxonomy (GTDB): domain Archaea; phylum Halobacteriota; class Methanocellia; order Methanocellales; family Methanocellaceae; genus Methanocella_A. Next base: position 36,957 of record CAZJRS010000020.1, read on the forward strand.
TGTGGGTCGTCGTGGGGGCCAACCAATGCTATCTTTAAAACCGATTGTCTATTATACAATAAGCATTCATTGTAGTTGGTACAGGGGATATAATGAAAACTGCTAATGGTGGCACTAAGATCGATGCCGACTACATGCCTGACAGTCACATCGTTTATCATGAGGGAGATACCCTCAATTACCTCAAGACGCTGCCGGATGGCCTCGTCAAGTTAATTATCAGCTCCCCGCCTTATAACGTCGGTAAGAAATATGAGACGAAAACCAGCATTGAGAAATACCTAGAAACTCAGAAGAAAGTCATTAGTGAGCTGGTCAGAGTGCTTTCCCCCGAGGGCAGCATCTGCTGGGAAGTTGGCAACTTTATTCACAAGGGGGAGGTCTTCCCTCTCGATATCTTCTACTATCAGATATTCAAGGATTTTGGATTACAGCTTCGCAACCGTATCATCTGGCACTATGGACACGGTTTACATTGCCAAAAGCGGTTTTCTGGCAGATATGAGACTATTCTGTGTTTCTCAAAAACCGACAACTATACTTTCAACCTCGATCCTGTGCGGGTACCGAGTAAGTATCCAGGCAAGCGTTACCATCGGGGTGAAAAGAAAGGTCAGCCCGCTGGAAATCCGCTCGGAAAGAACCCGAGTGATGTATGGGAGTTCGGACAGACTGAGTGGGAACTGGGGTTGTGGGATATCCCCAACGTGAAAAGTAATCACCCCGAGAAAACGTTACATCAGTGCCAGTATCCGATCGAGCTCGTCGAGCGATGTCTACTTGCCCTAACAAATGAGGGTGACTGGGTTCTTGATCCATATGCTGGTGTGGGCTCTGCACTCGTGGCAGCTGTAAAGAACCAACGTAGGGCGATGGGCGCCGAGAAAGAGCCGACTTATGTGAAAATAGGCAAGCAGAGGATAGATGACTTCTTTAATGGAAAGCTTAAGTATAGAAAGCTTGGAACCCCTGTCCATGTCCCTATAGGTACGGAAGCTGTAGCAAAAGTTCCGGAGGAGTGGCGCCACAAAGTCAAATTATCACATTATTGCGAAATCCTCGATTCGTATGTTGAGCAGTCTGAGCCTATAAAAAACAGCCATTCGGAAAGCATTCGTGCTGGGAAGTAGCATAGCTCCTGATTTTTCAAAGACATCTCGGCTACTGTAAGATCTGCTGCTTAGCTAATAGCTGGAGCTTTATGCCCCAGAGAAGTTTCCACGTACTTCCTACGACCGCCGAAGAAGAAAGTAGCGTCTCCGGGGCTTATGGCCCCGGAGCACTTCCTACGGCCAAAACGAGTCCAGCCATCGTGCGTTTTACTCCTCGAACCACTCGTTCCAGCTCTTCCCGTTGACGAAGAGAGGGCCAGTGCCCTTTATCTTGAGATCGTACAGCCCACGGGAGTCAATGTGCTGGTTCGTGATGATGCTTTTCCCCGTAATGGTCTTGCCATCGTCGTTAACTGTAACATCCACGTAGTCGCTTTGTAGGATTGCATTAATGTCTTTGGAATCGTACTCCAGCGCCCCGGTGATGGACCAAGTCCTACCCGGCTCTCCTGTATCCCGAGTATGCTCCACTATGGAGACCCTGCCGTTGATGATGTGACCAACTTCGTTACCGGCAATTGATATCGTCACGGGCCCGCCGTATGCCCAGACCTCTTTACCGTTCGTACTCATGATTGAAACACTTCCTATACGTCAGCTTATACTTTTCACGTTCGCTCTTCTTGAGGTATGCCAATAAAAAAATGGGGGCAGATTTTGCCCCTTTACGATTTAACCTCGCCGTTGGCGTCCGTGAACATAACGTCACTAGTGTGCTTCCCCTGGGCTTCAGTAAGAGCTGTGAACTCGCCGCTTTCCAGCAGTTCCCTGAGTTGCATTGCCCAGATATTGTGGAGCTGCGTTTCGCTCATCTGTAGCCCTTTCTCAAGCCTATACCTGTGCTGCTGCTCGCCGAGGACAAGGGCCTGTATCAAGAACTTAATGAGCGCCCTCTGGTATTGGTCGTCCTTGGACGGATCCCAGTAGTATTTACAGAACGGGTGCTCACGGTTGATGATGATCCGTGTCACGGTGCCCTTCGTATCCCAGTTGAATATCGGTCCACGGGGGTTGTATTCATAGTCGAACACGTAGGGTAGGCTCTCTTCCTTGGCCTTCTCCAGGGTTTCGATCTTTGTTACTTTCTCCGTCTCGTCGATTTTCTCATTCTTTTTTATTTCCTCGATCGTTTCCTTGATGGCCTTTTCCGTGACCTCGGGGGTGACCCTGGAAATGTATTCTGGGATAACAGCCAGGTTTTTCTTGAGGATCACTTCTGCCGGACCCGGTGTATCTATCTTTGACTTTTTCTTCTCGCTCTTTTCATATGACCTGCGAGTGATCGACAAGTAGGGGTGTACGGCATCCTCGATCTTGTCCCGGATACTTTCCGATAGGTTGAAGCGGCTCTTGTTCGTCTGAATGCCGAATTCCTCGTCCAGTTCCGAGTTGAACTCTACCTCGCACCGGAAGTAGTTAAGAGCGGCGTGCCTTTCGTATATATTGAACGTATCTCCTGAGGCTATCTGCCTGCCGTTTCTCATCAGGTAGAACCCTTGTTTGCTCGACTTTATGCCGTATTTTTTAGCGGCAGCGATCGCAGTCGGTGCTGTCCTGTAGATGTCCTCAATCGGGAGAAGATACGGTTTTACTGTCACAGTAGACGTAACTTTTTCGCCTTTGTCGTTGACGAAGTCCACTTCGAACGGGAATGTCCCATACGCCTCGCTGTACCCTCGTTCTTCGGTAAGATCCTTGTCCTTGAGGCTTTCGAGCAGCATCATCCTGTACTTGTGTTCCTTCATCCGCATCATGGGATCGACAATTTCGACCTTCTGATTATTGACCTTGATGCACTTACCCTTCTCGATGAAGTATCGGTAGGTCTCACCCAGGTCCTCCTTCAGGTGCTTAATCACAGTATCGGGCTTCTTGAAATCCACCCGGTCGCAGTTCAGAAGGACGACGATGGTGCCCTTCTCGAATTTCTTGAACCTGTCGCCATACTTCTCGAACGGATTCATGTAGTCTGGCTCGGGCAGCATCATGTCGGCCTTTGAGAGTTCGTCTACATCCATGTATGTACCCATGTACTCATGGTGACCCTTTGAGCTATATACCTCGGCGTTTTTGGTCTTGCACAGGATAGCCGTGCTCATTCCGAAGCCGAACCTGCCAATCCGACCGAACATTGGGGCGTTGTCAGTGAACCCGAACGAGAGGCAGTGCGCAAGCTTCGTTTTGTCCATGCCGAGGCCGTCGTCCTGGATAGCTATGGAGATAGAGCCGCTGGGCTCGAGCCAGATGTCTACATTTACATTGTCGGCATGTGCGTCGAACGAGTTGTCGATCAGTTCCTTGATAGCTTCGGTATCTTTGATGCCCTGGTAACGCATGCTGTGAATGAAGTGCGGGTCGATTAGCCGGATGTCGCTCAGCTTGAGCTTTTTTCCATCTGTAGCCGCCTTAATCGTATCCAAGCTTGCGACATCCACCGATGGCGTGGCCTTGATAGCGTCCTTAGATGTCATTTACACCACCCTATACGCGCAGGACCCCATAGTCAGTAAGACAGCGGAGTCGATGGTGTTCACAAACGATGTAGAATAGCTCCCGTCAGTCAAGACAGGATTGGTTGTAATGTTATTGTTCTTCATTTCCTTGGCCTCGATCGTTCCAGACACTTGTTCCGGAGGATTTTGGTTACTATTTGCAACCAACCGCCGCCCCGAATAGCACTCGGCCATCAAGGCATTAGTTAGGTATCGCAAATGCATCAATCACATTATTTTATTATAGCATATAGTTTTCGGTCAGGGGCTAAGAAATTTGACGCAATAGACCGACTCTCGCAAGAATTGCGAGATTTCCGTTTATCTACTGTACAGGCTGAGAGACACTGAAATGAGACCCGGGTCAACCAACCGCAGCACACGGAGGCCGTGATCATGAATATACTGTTCGAGCAGGAGATGCGGCTGAAAAAGCTTGAGGATAGAGAATAATTACAAGACCTATCTTTTCAAACGCTGTCGGTTGCGCTTATAACGACTGTGCTTGAGCCCAGACACCAATGGACAGGTATTGGCATGGGCCAGATATTCTGAATCAACCTTGGTCAACGTGGGCGCCTGTAAAAATGACAGAAAGTAAAAATGAGGGGATAATCGCATCCCCTAAAAGTTTTATGGATGTTTTATTAATATTACTCCACCTGGTGTCTTAATGTGAGTATCATCAACAATTTTAAAAATCAGTTTTAGTTCATCGATATGTTGGAAGGCTCCACTACTACTGACTTTCTTCATGTTGAGAGTAACAATAATGTCGTTACCATCCACGGAATATTTTCCACCGTAAAACTGCTCATCTCCGGCCCCGTTAAGACCTACATACCCAATGGTATCCGTGCCCTCAAAAGTTACTATATGATCTACCGATGGGTCTGCATACTGCCCAGTCATTGCCGGCTTTGACGACGTGCCGGTACATCCACTCACAAAAACCCCGAGGATCACGAGTGCGATCAAGGGTAATAGTGCTTTATTTTTCATACTAAATAACCTCCAGGTTAACAAGCGTTTATATGCAAAAAGCCATATTTATGGTCTTCCGCAGGAATACGTCACATATAAGCCATTTGCATGAGAATGCGATGATATTCACAGGCGGTTGTACCGCTTGATGGCCTCTGACACATTAGGTATTCTGCCAATGGGGGTGGAAATGTCCCATACCCCTTTGTAGGTAGCCTGCTTTACTGGTGCTGTGACTCCTTTCCGCGCATTCGCGGGTTTATCACGTTGACTTTGTATCACCTTTTGCTGCGTGACCATGATCGGCGGGCTATATCCCCAGACCAGGGCACACATACCAATGAATTGTTCCTTTTTAGGAAGCCCAGGCTCCGTCAATGCCTACGGCGATTGCAGAAATGGTGCCCCGGCAATTGCAGTTTTCTCGGATATTCCTTACGCGCGTATGCGGATGTAATCCCGATATTAGAAATAGTTATAACTGCAAAAACATGGTCAACGCTCGGCGTTGGCATATTTATTTAAGTGCCTCTTTGAAGTTTAATTTCACAATCATGCAACACTGTGCGGCAACCTCATTATAGAGGCATTCACGATAATGTAAGCTCCACGGACTTTCTCTTTTTCAAAAAAAAGGTTAGTATAGCTGCCCGTCTTTCCAGTAAAAGTCAGTATTAGGGTTACGGCTGAACATCTTAAACTGGCTCGGGTACAGCGCCGGGAACTTTGCTTCTTCGAGTGGTATCAGGAACAGGTCTTCGGGGTCCGTATCTACTCCGCCTAAGCCTATCGCGATATAGACGGGGATTTTCCTCTTAGCTGCAAAAGCCTTATACCGGCTTAGCTGTGCGGGGTTCGACCAGTTCAGCATTCCCTTTGGGTCGAGGCTTGAGCGGTACTTGCATTCGACTGCGAACTCCGATTTGGAGCGGTTATGCCGTAGGATATAGTCGGGGTTCATGCTGCTCTCAACATATCTCTCGCTATTCGTCTGATGTGAGTGTGTCTGCTCGACGATAGTGAACTGTTTTTCATCAAATCCTTCGATGATAAACTTCTCGAATCTTTTCCCCTTCCACTCCGGGGCGTCTGAGAAGCGTTCGTTGATGAAATCGAATAAGCCCATGATCTCGAATGGGTAGGAGCCTAACCACGTTAAACCTTTCGACAATAGTAGTCTGTTAACACATCACACCACGGAGCGCCATGATTGCAAATTTCACACCTTCTGGCCAGGTTGGATATGGTTGCATGGCCACTGGTGGCGGAGTGCCCCTTTTAACGAATTTGGCCTATTTTTGCTTGTAAAACGCTTCGCTACCGTACCATTCGTGGGCGATGTCCTTGAGTAACCACAGTGAGTCTGCATACTTGGTGATCAACTGGTGCATTTCATCAGCTTCTTTCCACGCTACACCCAGATCCTGCAGGCATTCGGCTTTTTCCTTTTCACACAGTTCACGACACTTTCCGTCCTCGCTGGGTGGTTCGCAGCCTTCAATACTGCATAGTTTTTTACACTTTTTGGCGGCTTCTAACGCTAATTCAGCATGCAAGATCAAGGATTGGACCACGTTAGTCAAATCATGCTTTGTATCGACAAAACGCACATGCAGGTTTTCATCTTCCATCGTGAATTTGTCTCACAGCCCAACTTAAAAAACTAGCCCGCTTCAACAATGGTTTTTCTAAAAAGAGGCCCAAA
>CAZJRS010000021.1:0-40782 GCA_964548585.1 uncultured Methanocella sp.
GCGGCCGTATCGTGCTTTCGGGAACCCCGGAAGAAGTCCTGCGACATGGCGGGTTAGGAGATCAGTTATCCGGCTAGAGGAGTCTGACATGTACGAAAAAGAAGAGAAAGCGAGCAGCGAGGCTGGAGATGAGCCTGAAAAACTGGCCCTACACGAGCGCCGGGGAGACACTTGCTACGCCGACGACGACCTGGACCTGGCGATAGAGGAATACCAGAAAGCCTCTGCTTTGAGCCCCGGAAACACACTGGTCCGGCTGAAGCTGGCGAAAACGTTCAGGGACAACGGCGACAGTGACGAAGCGCTGGAAGAGTACAGGAAGGTACTAAAGGCCGAGCCCACAAATACTGTCGCCCTCAAGGGCGTGGCGGACCTGCTCTCCGACGAGGACAGGATCGACGAGGCGCTGGAGGAGTATAAGGCACTGGTAAAGCTGACTCCCCAGGATCCGTGTGCCCGCTTCGGCCTCGGGGATGCTTACTTTAAGAAAGGGATGTTGTCAGAAGCCATAGAGGAAGCCCGGGAGGCGGTCAGGCTCCGGCCCGACTGGCCGTTCTACTACAACCGCATGGGTAAGCTTATGGAGACTGCCGGCGATGATGAGGCGGCCATCGCCCAGTACCGGAAAGCGCTGGAGCTGAAACCTGACCTGGAGATAGCGGCAAAAAGCCTGGATCGGCTGACAGGAAAAAGATCGTAGAAATAATTTTGCGTTGTTCATCATATATGTTAAACAATAATCAAATGTTTAACAAAAGTTATATATACAAGCCACTTGCTATAGCGTTTGGAAAAAGTATTAGCAGACATGCACCAGCAAGGGATGCGGAGAACGACCGCAAACGTTCTCCGCAGCTCCTCCTGTGGTTCAGGATTATTCGAATTATCAACCGTAAATTGCAGGATGGCAGGTGGAGATCATACACACCTCAAACCCATACAACGCAACCAGCAAGTACCTGCCATCCCGTTGCCCCTCTTTTCCCGGAAATGCCGTACAACAAGCTTTATTGTCACCGGTTGTGATTTACTGGTATGCCCGCTGCAATCAGTTCAGCTAAACTCACCACCGTGGAAGAAGCATTGAAGATTTTTCTAGACTCAGTAATCCCGATTACCAAAAGCTCCTCTGTCGAGCTGGACTACGCGGACAACAGAGTGCTTGCAAAGGACATCCGGGCGCCTAAGGATTACCCGCACTACGATCTGTGCTTCATGGACGGCTACGGAGTCCGGGCGGAAGATACGGCTGGCAGCGCTCAGGGTGGGGTGTTGCTCAAGCTGACCGAAAACGAGGAAGTCCGGAATGGCGAATGCATGCTCGTCCATACGGGAAGTGCCTTGCCCGCAGGCTGCGATGCAGTGGTCAAAGTGGAGGATACCAGGGCTGAGCCGGGAGGGGTACGGGTGTTTCACCATGCTTCGGCAGGTGAGAACTTTACGCCCAGAGGTAAATCAATCAGAAAGGGGGATACGGTTTTCAGGGCAGGCATGCAGATCAAGCCGACGAACATCGCACTGCTCGCCTCGCTGGGGCTTACCGAGGTAGAGGTCTACGAAAGGCCGCGTGTGCTCATCGTACCTACCGGCGACGAGCTGGTGCCCAGGGGAAAAGAAGCGGGACCGGGCACGATCAACGAGAGTAACGGCCTCATGTGCCAGATGCTGGTTAAAAGGTACGGAGGTAAGCCGGCGATGTGGGACATCGTGCCCGACAACCTTGAAAAGCTGACGGAGGCGGTCAAAGTAGGGGTCAGATACGACCTGATCGTCACTTCGGGCGGAACCTCGGTGGGTAGAAGAGATCTGATGCCGCAGATCGTCGAATCGATGGGAAAGATCCTCGTCCACGGTGTTGGCATGCGCCCGGGGCGGCCGGTGGGCATGGGCTACGTGGATGATGGGGGGCGGAGGACACCAATCGTCTTTCTCCCCGGCTTCCCCGATGCCTGCGCAGTGAGTGCTATGGTTTTTGTCGCACCCGCCATTAAAAAGCTGGGCAGGTATCCGCCGGCAAAGTATCCGAGTAGTTCCGCGGTAATGTCGGGAGACAGCCACGTAGGCCACCGGACCCGGTCGATCACCAAGGTCCTGCTGCAGGATGGAGAAGCTACACCGGTATCAACGGTCGGGCCAACCCCCTACGATGGGGAATACGCCTATATCACCACGCCCGAGGAGGGGGGCTTTGGTGCGGGAGAACAGGTCGAAGTAAAGTATTTCGAATGATTAAAGGGTGCGGTGGAGCATTTCTGATATACAGTGGTGTAAGCCCTTGTAGTGGTTTGGGTGAGGTAGCACAAAAACCTATACAAGGCCCACACTACAAGATAAATAATAATTTTCGGGAGATTTAGGTCACTTCAAGGCATCGAATTCAACTGCTCGAACTTCTCCAGAAGCCTCGCATAGTCCTTGCTGGACTGGTGGAAGAAGACAGAGAGCGGAATCTCGGCCGGGCAGATATCCTCGCATTGCCCACAATTGGTACAATCCGCAGCGATATGCGCCGCCCGGGTAAAGTGGAACTTGGGCGAAACCGGGTATCTGTTGGGCTCAAACCACTGCACGTCAGCGCCTGTCAGCTTGCAACTCTCGCAGACGCAGATCGGGCAGACCCGCACACACCCCATGCACTTGATACACTTTGAGAACTGCCTGAGCCAGTAATCATCCCGCTCCCCCGGGGCTTTGAAATCGTGCTTCTGCCATTTGTGGGCCAGAGCCACCTGGGATTTTTCGATGTCTTTTCGAAGCTCGATCGAGGCGGCAGAGGGCTTCTTCACCAGTATGGCCTCTGCCCGGATGGCATCGACGAGGATATCTGCCCCGGTCCTGGAGCATACTTCCACGAAGGAATAGCTGCCTGTATCCTTGCCAGTGACTCCCCAGTAGCCACATGTGATGTCCGCCATCCGTGGTATCTTGAGCTCACACCGGAGGCAGTTCGGCCGGCGGCTGTTTTTTTCGCCCTTCAGCTTCTCAATGCTGAGCTCCTTGTGCTTGTGATCGAGGGTCTCGATGACGATGTTCCCCTTCGAGACCTCCTCGGTCAGCACGTTCTCCGGTTCGACGTGACATAGCCTGTCCACCAGGGCTTTCGTCTTCACCGGAGGAGCTGTCCCCCGGCAGTTCAAGCCTATAAAGATCACGTTATCGAGGTTGACCCGTCCCTTCGCGGCCAGTAGCTGGAGGGCTACCGCGTCGCAGCCTACGCCAACAATGGCGATCCGGGCGTCTTTCGCTCCGTCCAGGTACTTGCAGGCATATTTGGAAAGGAGCAGGGGTGCGCACTGGATCGAGCCGGATATGTCCGTGATCTCCGAGGGGTCGGTGATTAGCCGGGGAACTCCGTCGAAGATGTCTTTCCCCCTGCCCATGGCCAGGGCGGCGTCGATCCTGTCGCTCTCCAGCAGGTGCTTCAGCAGAGCGGTCACTACGCCGCCGCTCTCTCCCCGGGCCCTGATCTGCTCGTCCGAAGCCTGGGCGAGTAACAGGTCCCCGGGGTTCACGCGTTCCAGTGGCTGGTCTTCACCGATTCTCATTTGTTCACCTTCTCGATGGAGACTGCGCAATACTTCAGCTCCGGCATCTTTGAGATGGGGTCTCGGGCACTGTTGGTCAGCAGATTGACCGGGCTCTCTTTGAAGTGGAAGGACATGTTCAGGACTCCTTTCTGGATGTCGGGAGTGACCAGCGCATTTGTCTCGACCTCCCCTCTTCGGCTCTTCAGGCGGACGGCGTCACCGGTTTTAACGCCGAGTCTGGCCGCGTCTAAAGTATTGATCTCCACATAGCCGGCAGGGGTTTCCTGGTGGAGCCTTTTGGAACGTCTCGTCTGCGTCCCGGTGTGATAGTGGAAAAGGAGCCTGCCCGTCATCAGCGCGAAGGGGTATTCTAGATCAGGCACCTCCGCCGGAGGCAAGTACTCGATAGGGAAGAAATTGCCGAGGCCGTCCGGGGTGGCAAACTCCTGGGTGTGGAGGATGGGCGTACCAGGATGGTCTTCCGCGGGGCAGGGCCAGGTCAGCCCTTCAGGCTTCTCGATCCTCGCATAGGTGATACCTGCATACCTGGGCGTGACCGCCCGCATGTCCTCGAAAACCTCCTCCGCACTGGTGAAATCGAAGCCCTTCAGGCCCAGCTTTTTCGCCAGGAGGGTGATGATCTCCCAGTCGGCTCTGGCTTCTCCGGGAGGCTCGACGGCTTTCCGGATTCGCTGGACTCGCCGCTCTGCGTTGGTGAAGGTTCCGTCCTTTTCCGCCCAGCAGGCCGCCGGCAGCACGACATCGGCCACCTCGGCAGTTTCGGTCAGGAAGATGTCCTGGACGACGAGGAAATCCAGCTTTTTCAGCTGTCTCCCGATGTGGTTGATGTCGGGGAACGAGAGCATGGGATTCTCACCGAGGATGAACAATGCTTTAACCTGATCGCCGGCTGCGTCGATCTGCTCCATCAGGCTAAGGCCGGTGGTTGCCGGGAGTTCTGTGACATCCCAGGCCTGCTCCATCTTCCTCCGGCACGCTTCGTCGGCCACTTTCTGGTAGCCGGAGTAGGTGTCTGGCAAGGCGCCCATGTCGCAGGCACCTTGTACGTTATTCTGGCCCCGAAGGGGATTGACCCCGGTACCGGGCCTGCCGATGTTGCCTGTTACTAAGGCGAGGTTGCCAAGAGACCTGACATTATCAGTCCCGGTGATCGACTCAGTCACCCCGAGGCAGTAGACAATGGCCGCGTTCCGGGCCCCGGCGAACTTCAGGGCGATATCCCGGACGACTTCGACGGGCGTACCAGTGAGTGATTCTACGTCAGCGTATTTCTCAACGGCTTTCTTCAGCTCCTCGAAGCCTTTGGTTTTTGTCCGGATGAACTCAGAATCAGCCTTGCCTTCCCGGATGATCCAGTAGATCATGGAGTTGACAAGCGGGATGATCGTCGAAGGGTTGAACCGCACGTAGATATCTGCCCTTCTCGCGGTCAGCGTATACCTCGGGTCGGCGACGATGATGGTGGCACCCTTCTCGCGGGCCTGGATGAGCCTCCGTCCTGCCAGTGGATGGGCTTCCATGGCATTAGACCCGATCACGAAAATGCATTCTGAATTTAGCACGTCAGCCATCGGGTTGGTGGCTGCCCCGGACCCGAAAGACATGGTAAGTCCCGCTACCGACGGACCGTGGCAGATCCTCGCGCAGTTATCGACGTTGTTCGTCTTGAAACCCGCCCGGGCCAGCTTGTTCATCAGGTAGGACTCTTCGTTCGGAACCCGGCAGGAGACCTGGAAAGCGAGGCTGTCAGGCCCGTATTTCCGGCCGGTGGCCGTCAGCTTTGTCGCTATGAGGGAGATGGCTTCGTCCCAGGAAGCTTCCACGAACTTGCCCTCTTTTTTAATTAACGGCACTTTCAGCCTATCGGAAGAATGAACAAACTCGAAGCAGCCGTAGCCTTTCGGGCAGAGTTTCCCCTCGTTGACCGGATGCCGCTTCCATGGTTCGACATCCACGAGTTTTCCGTCTCGAACGACGAGATTTAGACCGCAACCGACTCCGCAGAAGGGGCAAATGGTCGGCACGTACCGGATGCCGGGAATTTTTTTGTCACTCATATAGCCACCGGAGTTAATGAGATGAATTAACAACTTGCACATGGTAACATAATTGCGTTATCATAAACTTGACGCTGGTAGCAGCTGCAGCAGACCGGGCCCATGGGTCCCGGCGTAGCCGAGGTACCTCAAGAGAAATGTCCCGAACGATATGGAAAACAGATCGGGCGTTATGGATACATTTTGTTAAGCGCATGAATATTGTTTAACAATAAATTTAAATCAATGGTGAGTATCCTTACTAGCAAGGAGCGATTGAAGCGTGGAGTCAAACAACGATAAAAGAGCGATGAGAGAACTGTCGACGGGAGACACGGATGAGTTTACAGTGATCGGCGAGACGGACAGGTGAATGCGTATGGTAAGCTTAGACTGGAAGACTCTCTGGAACGAATCCCGACAGGGTTCGCTGCTGGAAAACAGGCAGCCGAAGGACGATAAATGGCTGTCTTTCTGGGATAGCGAAGCGACGGCATATCTTGAAAAGGTCAAAAGGGACGAGGTCTTCTACAGGCATATCGTAGATTATCTCAGGCGGGAACGGGTGTTCTGCCCGGGTGACAAGGTGCTCGATATCGCCTGTGGACCCGGCACATACACCTTGCAGTTTGCACCTTTCGCCGCATCTGTGACCGCCCTTGACGTATCTGCGGGCATGCTGTCCACGATGATGGTTGAGGCGGAGAATAGAAACCTAAGAAACATCAAGCCCGTAAAGTCTGCCTGGGATCAATATGCGGTGCGGGGCAAATATGATCTTGTGTTTACGGCACTGTCGCCGGCCATCAAAGGCCCGGAAGAGTTTTTGCGGATGGAGACTTGTTCCTCGCGAAGCTGCTGCTACATCACTTTCGGGGAAGAGGAACAATCCCGAACTCGAAGTGACCTGTGGAAGATACTGACAGGAGGTGAAAAAGGCAAAAAGGAGTTCAACATCTCATACCCGTTCAACCTGCTGATGAGCATGGGACGCAAGCCGAACGTGCGGTTTTTCGACTATGAGTCGGAAGAGAAAATGGCCGTGGACCAGCTGATCGAGTACTACGTGAAATTTTTCAACAATTTCATCAGGATGGACGAGAAAAACATAGAGAGAATTTCGAAGCATATCAACTCGATATCCGTCGAGGGATACTGCGACAACTGGAGCAAAAAGTCGCTGGTGGCGTTGTTCTGGGATGTTGAATAGGCTGTCAGGCGCCGGTTGTAAAAAGGTCAAAAAAGGGAGAGGTGGAAAAATTCCACCTCGGGGCAGGAGCCAGAAAGTGCAGCCCCGCTCGATGTTTTAAGCTGGCGACATGAAGCTTAGTATCCTGTTCGCTTCATCGTCCGTCAGGTCGTAGCCGTAGAACCTCTTATAGTAGTCTTTGACCTCCTTAGTCATGTCCAGGTCTGTAAACAGTTCAGGGTGCAGCTTCTTAGCGATGTATTCCATGAGAAGCGGGCCTTCGCTGCTGTAGTCCCAGTACATCACGCCGTACGGGTTGACGTACACCTTGCCGTCCTTCACGGCTTTCACCTGGCTCCACTTTGGGTCGTCGGTGATCAACGTGGTATTGTTTACACGTCCCATGAAGATCACATCAGGGTTCCAGGCCAGTACCTGTTCCATGGTCACGGAGGTCATGATCTCCTTTTCAGTGTTTTTGGTGACCAGGTCTCCCCCAGCCAGTTCCACATACCATTCGGTGTAAGAGTTACGGCCGTGGGTGGTCAGGGCATCGGGGCCCCGGACGTAGTAGACTTTGGGCTTCTGATCAGGGGTCAGATTCGATGTCCTCGAGGTTACGTACTTCACCTTTTCATCGAAGTATGTACACCAGTCATCCGCCTTCTTCTTCGCTTCAGGACCGAGTACCTGGCCGAACAGTTGCACTTCCTGCTTTTCGAAGCTGAGGAACTTCTCGGCACTATCCGGGTTCCCTGTGCCCACCTGAGTGACAACTACAGGCAGCCCGCTGGCGTTCATTTTTTCGAGAGGTGTCTTGGTGTCCCAGAAAAAGACGACCTGAGTGTTCTTACTGAGCAGGTCCTCGACGTTCGGGTCCTGAGCGTTTGCCACGGTGGGTACGTTCTTCAGGTCGGGGGCTACTTTCAGGGCCCACGGCGAGGAAACCGATCCCCTCGTCACCATCTTGCCAGTCTGCCCGAGCATGATCATCTTTTCGTACCCCGGACCTACCAGCGACGCAACCCTTGTCACGTTAGCTGGCACTGTCACGGTTCTGCCTGCCAGGTCTGTCACGTTGACAGTAGAAGTGGGTTTGGAGGTCACTGTCGACGTGGTAGATGCCTTGCCGCTCAGGATTTCCCTGATCTGGTCATCCGAAAGGGTGACGCCGAAGAACTGCTGGTAGAAGCTCTTCGAGTCGCTGATCATCTGCGCTTCGGTGATCTTTTCAGGGAAGAACTTCGAAGCGGCCCATTCGACCATCAGCGGCGTCTCGATAGTCCTGTGGCTCCACACGTGAGCGCCTACTGGGGTCGTGTAGATCTTCTCGTTCTTCACCGCATTGAGGGTGCTGAACCTGGTATCGTTGTATAGGTAGGTAATCTCGTCCGGGGCAGTGGTGATGATCACGTCAGGGTTCCACTTCAGCAACTGCTCCATGTCGAAGGTATAGGATTCGGCCGTGCGGTTGTTTTCCGATACCGCGATGCCGCCAGCTTCCGATATCCACCACTCGCCGATCTTGTGAGGCACCGACATCGTCTTAGGCGAGAACAAGAGCACCTTCGGGCGCTGGTCTGCCGGTACGGAAGAGACGGTCGTATTGACCTGCTTTACCTTAGAATCGAAGTACTGCGAGTACTGGCTCGCCCGGGCGGGTTCATCGTAGATCTGGCCCATGAGAGTCATGAGCTGCTTGACGTCCTCAGGGTTGGTCCACTGAAGATACACCACCGGCATGCTCCGATTTTCGAGCGCTGTCACCGTGGGCTTATCCATGGTAAATACGATGTCAGGGTTTACCAGCAGTAGCGATTCTATACTCACAGCGCCGCTGGCATCCTGCACGTTGGGAGCGGTTGCGATCTGTGGTGCGAAGACGTACTGATATTTCCACCGCCCCTGCTTGATGAACGAGTCTGGCAGGGTATTGGCAATCGTGCTCCCTTTACCCATCGCTTCGATAAAGCTGAACTGCACGGGCACAGAACCGAGCGCTACCGCTTTGGTCACATTGACCGGGATGGTGACGCTGCGACCCATCATGTCCGTGATGGTTTTAGTCGTAGGCCCCGGCACCGGAGTAGGTGTAACGGTTGCCGTTTGTGTGTTTTGTGTCGTACATCCCGCCGCTGCGATGGCTAGCAGCAATATCGCCACGAAGGTGATAATCGCTATTGCCTTGTAACTTTTCTTAATAGTAACACCTCTTCTGAATTTTTTATAGTTAATACACGACGTCGATGCCAGTCTCTTTCAGGAGCCTGCCGGCCGTCTCGATCGTATTGCGGAACTCCATGCGATCGTGGTAAGATAGCGCAGAGTGCAGGTACCAGTTGTTCCGGTAGCCCGGCACACGGTTGACGTGCACACCGCCGATCCTGTTTCCGCCTCCTGCCATTACCCACATGGGAATGTCGTCGTAGCTCCAGCCGGCAGCCGGCCCGATATCGATGTCCCGCAGGACCAGCCGGGCGATCGCAATGATCCTGGACCCCTCGATCGTCGAGCAGCGCGGGTGGTCTTCCAGTGGCGTCCCACAAACCGGAAAGAACCGGCTCACATATATGCTTTTCAGATTTTTGAACTGCCGGGCGAAAAACCACACTTTCGCCACCCATCTCGGGCAAGATGGCCAGGATACCCAGCTGCTCAATGATGGTCCTATGCTTCTAAACGAGAGGTGAACAAGCATTATTGTCGGAATGCCTGGAAGCTTTAGATAATTGAAAGACAGCAGGGTATCGAGGCTTGAATGTCCTATGTCCATTCGATGATAAATAGATTTTGTTAAACAATCCATTTATGTTTAATAGATAGATTAAACATGATGGTTAAAAAGATAGATAAGCGTTCGATTATTTTTTCTTCGGCTCATCCTTATCCTTACCATCCTTGGGTTTTTTACTGCCGCATCCGCATCCGCAACCGGACATAGTCTCACCTCCCCCCATCCTCATAGATGATAGTCATGGCACGTCAGGATTAGTCTGGCGGGTTATAAACGCGGGTCTTTCAAACCCAATCCTCCGCCCCATCCCTTCGACGTACCGCCGTACAGGAGGGATCCGGTTCAGGATGAATACGTCCTCGTCGACCTTGATCACCTCTTCTTCCGGCCCCGGGATCGGCGAAGTCCTGGATATATGAGCCGCGCCCAGCTGATTACCGCCGCCGGCCAGCAGCCAGAGGGGAATATCATCAGTGGTGTTGCCGGCCGCGAGCCCCAGGTGGACATGGGGCATGAGCAGGCGGGCTACCGCCAGTGTTCTCGCCACGTCCCAGGGGGAGCATCGGGGATGTCCGCTGTAGGCTGTATCCGGGTATGGGTTGAACCGGGAAAAATTCAGGTGGCTCAAGTACCTGAACCGCTTCAGATAGAAGAGATGCTGGACCCGGTCTTGCTCAGATTCGCCCAGCCCTATCAGGATCATGCTGCGGATCGGGACACCCTCCCGCTCACAGGCCTCCATCAGCTGCGTTTTCTTCGCCAGGCTGTCCCCGGGCTTCGCTTCCTCGAAGACATACTCGTTGATGGTCTCCAGCGAGCTGGTGATGCTCAGCATGCCCAGCGCTTTCAGCTTTTTTACGGTATCGGGGGAAAGCGAGGGGCCGAGGTTCACTTCTATACCGATGTCAGACACGGTTCGGATCGCCTCCACCATCTCAAGAATTTCATTATCGTACCCCTGCAGGTTTGATCCCCCGCTCAGGTGCAGCTGCTTCAGGCCCAGCTCTTCGAGCTTTTTGGCAGTTTTCGCCAGTTTTTCGAGCGGAAAATCGCTCTGGGCATAATAGGTACAATAGCGGCACCGTGGCACGATTTTACAGGGGATCACCTGGGATATGCCAGAGGTCCAGTAGAGATCTCTTCCCAGGATTTCATCCCTGACCCGGGAGGCTCTGGCGAAGAGCTGCAGCGCGTTCCCGGGCTCCCGGGAGCCTTCGAGTAGCGACAGGGCGAGATCTTCGTCCGGCTCACCCGAAGCGGCTTTTTTCAGTAATAGTTCGTACATGTGAATTCACTTTGGTAGTTTTTCAATGACCACCCGGTCTGCTGACTTGCCGAAAAAATGGTACCCTGAACCGCCTTCAGCGAGGACATCCAGCAGCGCGTCCGGCTTTGTCACGATGATGCCCCCGATCGCGCTGATGCCCCGGGCGAAGAAAGCTTCCGGTAGCATACTGGCTGTGGGCCCGACCAGCAGGATGTATGCTCCCGGCTTCGCATGGCCTACGAGGCCTTCCAGGGTGTCGTTGATCAGTGTGGTGCCGGTGATCACGAGGATATCGGCCTTGCGCACAGCCTCGTCTGCCCTGTGAGCCGGAACGTGGAAGGGGAGTTCATCCTCCTTCAGCGTCCTGCGGTCCATTTCCAGGATGCCGAACGGCCGCTCCCGTCGCTTGAGCACCTTGAGCACCGGGACCAGCGCGCCGACCACGACCACATAGGCCTCGTCAGGGATGTTCAGCTCTTCAAAGGCATCCGTTCCCGTCTTTACAAGATACCCTTCCGGCCCGGCCCGGTCCCAGTACTCCGTCGAAAGAGCGTTCAGCGTGGCGATGCCGATGGCCTTCTTCAGCGGGTTACCCTGCCACATCTCCTTCAGCACCGTGGTCACCTTGCGCCCCTTGAACCGGCCGGCGGATGGCATGGCCCTCGCGGAGCTCGGACAGCAGACCGCTTCAGGGATTTCCTTGACAGGGGTAAAGCAGATACCGCCGTAGCCGTTGCTGAGTTTAACGCCGGTGAAGAAGATGCCGATAACCACTCGCTCGATCACGAGATCATCAAGGGCTTTGCCGTAGACCGATCGGATTAGATCAAGTGTCTCTCGGAGGATGGCGCCTTCGCTACGCTCAGAGGGATCTTTGGCCATGTTCGTACCTTTTTAATCGCAGCCGCACCCGCAGCCTTTGCCCTTTTTCCGGCCCGTTGCTTTTTTTGCCGTACTCTTGACCGCCAGGTGCAGCATCGACGTCCCGTATGGACCTGGTACTTCTACTGACCGCAGGAACTGCAGTCCTGCCTGTTCCATGCGCTCCGGGAATTTTTCTACGTGACAGAGAGGGTGTCCACCGCTGTCGAGGCATTTCTCCAGCTCAGGAATGCCCCGGGGAGTGGTACACCCTGGGCTACAGAACCAGTGGTGGGAGACCAGCAAGCCTCCGGGCCGGAGGTTCTCGGCAAGCCCGTACAGGTAGCAGGGAATATCGTCCCGGTGCTGGTAAAGGACGTGAGACAGGCAGATGACATCAAACGTTTCACCCAGTCCGGTGTCGAGGGCTTCCGGTTTTTCCAGCCGAATCCGGTCCTTCAGCCCGAGCGAGATGATCATGCGTTTGTCTGCTTTGACAAACGAATGATCGTCGAGGATCACGCCTTTCAGCGTCGCTGACCTCTGGCATAGTGCGACGGCACAGAGGCCGTGGCTGCCGATGTCCAGCATAAGGCCGGCCTTTCCGAACCCGTCCCAGGCAGAGATGACCTCGGTAAGCTCGTGCATCTCACCCCTGAGCGACCGCTGAAGCAGCGCATTTAAAACAAGGCTACTGTCAGCACGGTTTGTGGTTCCTCCGGAAGGGTCGCTGGCAGTGATGGTCGCTTTCAGGTCTTTCCATCCGGATGCCTCACTGGCGGGCCACGCCAGAAAGTCGCCCTGGAAGCCATCGCTTTTACTGACCAGAAGTTTTGAAGCGGCGGGCGTATTTCGGTACCTGTCGCCCTCCAGGCTCAGCAAGTCGAGATCGACCAGCGACTGGAGATAGGCTTTGATGAACATGCCGTTGATCTTCAACTTTCGGGAGATCTGCTCCCGGTCGGCATTGCCCTGTTTTTCCAGCCAGTCGAACAGCCCGAGCCCGAGAGCGGCCTCGAAGATGCGGTAGGCCTTGTATCCTTCCAGGATATGATCGATTTGCAGGGCTTCGCCCGATAAGTTGACCTGTGCCAGTGGCAAATTTTTAGACATCATGATATAGCACCCATAAAATTTAACTTACACTCAGGTTTTGATCAGTGGAATGGCGATCTTCCGGTTGATCTCTCCGCCCAGGTAGACGACTCTCATGTCTACGCCGTAGATCTCCTGCAGGTTTTCACTGGTCACTACGTCGTCAGGATGGCCCATGGCGATGAACCGCTTTTCCTTCATGATCCCCACTCGGTGGGACGACAGGAAGGCGTGGTCCGGGTAATGGGAGGTCATCACCAGCGAGAGACCTTTCGCAGACAGCTTTTTGATCATCTCGATGGTGTGGATCTGGTTGCCCACGTCCAGGTGGGAGGTCGGCTCGTCCAGCAGCAGGATTTCCGGCTCCTGGGCTAGCATCCGTGCCATCAGCACCAGCTGCATCTGTCCGCCGCTTAACTCGGTATACGGTTTATCCCGGATGTACTCGATGTTCACGGTTTTGATCGCACCTTCGGCGACCTTGTAGTCTTTTTCCGACGGAGTGGCCAGCAGGTTCAGGTGCGGCGTCCGGCCCATGAGGACCACTTGCAGCACCGTATACGGGAAAGTCGGTGTGTGTATCTGGGGAATGAACCCGATCTTCCGGGCGAGCTTCGCCTGCCCGTAAGCAGTGACGTCCTTGCCGTCGATCTCGATATGCCCCTGCTGCAGTCGGTACAGGTTACATAGACACCGAAGCAGAGTAGACTTTCCCGTCCCGTTCGGGCCCAGGATGCAAAACACCTCCCCGGGCCCTACCGAGAAAGAGATGTCTTCAAAGATGTTCCGTTTCCCATCGTAGGAAAACGTGGCTTTTTTTACTTCAAGCATGCCGCACATTACGACCAACTCTCCTTAGCTTTCTTAAGCAGATACAAAAAGAGCGGCGCACCGATGATCGAGGTGACGATGCTGACCGGAATTTCCGCAGATGTCAGGTTCCGGCAGATGGTGTCTACCACGAGCATGTAGGTCGCGCCGAGCAGTATGGACGCCGGGATCATGACCTTGTGATCGGGGCCAACAAGCATGCGGGCCATCTGAGGTATGATCAGGCCGACCCAGCCGACCAGACCGCTGATGCAGACCGCTGCGGAGGTGATGAGCGTCGCACAGAAAATGATAATCAGCCTCAACTGTCTGGTGTTCACGCCGAGCGCCCGGGCTTCCTCATCGCCCATGGACAGCACGTTGAGCCGCCAGCGCATCAGTACCATGACGCCCATGCAGATGAGAATCACCGGTGCCACCAGGACCACGTCGTTCATACTGACCTTGGCAAAAGAGCCCATGAGCCAGAACACGATATCCGGCAATTTCGTATACGGGTCCGCCACGTACTTAAACGCCGACGTCACCGCCGAGAACAGGCTGCCCACGATGATGCCCGCCAGCACCAGCACCAGCGTCGGGTTACTCTTGTAAACCCTGCTGATGGCGAAAGTCATGCTGACGGCCAGCAGGCCGCCGGCAAACGCGAAAACCTGGATCATGTAGCCCGCCTGGCTCATGAGGATACCTAGAGCAGCTCCCACGCCCGCGCCTGCCGATACGCCCAGGATCGACTCGGACACCAGCGGGTTCCGGAAGGTACCCTGGAAAGCCGCTCCCGAGATCGCAAGGCCTGAACCCACCAGGATGACTGCTATTGCCCTGGGCAGCCGGATGTTCCAGATGACTACGTCCATGGTCGAGTTCCAGGTGTGGGGAATGCCCCACAGGAAAGCCAGCCTGACACCGGTGAAGCTCAGAACGATATTCCCCAGGGCCTCCGAGGTGCCGGAAACAACGATTAAGACGACCGTTACGGGATCGATCGTGTACCTGCCCAGGAAAAGGGCAACGATAAAAACTGCGATGAGAACACCGGTGAGAATTAAGCCTGCAGACAGGTTTCGAATGCGGGTACCGAACCTCCCGGGATTTGAGTGACCTGCTACATTAGTCTTTTCGAACATAGGTTTGCTCCGTGGAGAATAGGAAGGGCTGAATCTCAGCCAGCCCTATCCGCTTTACTTATACCCCCACTTTTCCGCTCCGGGCGGCAGCTGGTGCTTCATGATCAGGTTTACCTGATCTTCGGTCAGGTCGTAGTTGAAGAACTTCGCGTAGAAGGTCTTCAGCTCCTGGTTCAGGTCCAGGCTCTGGAACTTCTCTGGGTGGAACAGCTTCGCCATCCACATGAGCTGGAGGATGCCCTGCTCACCAGCGTCCCAGAAGAACGCGCCCTGGGGGCTGACATAGACCTGGTGGTTCTTGACGGCATTGACACCCTGCAGATTCGGGTCGCTCATGATCTGATCATAAATCTGGCTCGCCGTGGACGTGTTAGAAGTAGCACTCGCGCTGGGGTCCGGCAGGTCCGGGGCGTGGTCGATGATGATGATGTCCGGGTTCCACTGGTTCACCTGTTCGTAGGATACGACCTGGGTGCCCTGCGGTGCATCTTTGGCGACGTAGATACCACCGGCCTTCTCGACAGTATCACGCATGACCGAGTTACCGCCCCGGGTCCTCAGAGGGATACCGCTGGTCACATAGACCGTGGGCTTCTGACTGTCCTGGATTGTGGATGTGATGCCAGTCACGTAGGCCAGTTTTTGATCAAAGTACGTCGAGTACTCCTGGGCTCGCTTCTCCGCGTCCCCGCCCAGGACTTGTCCATAGACGCTCAGCAAGTCTTTCAGCGACTCGATCTTCGTGCTGTTGCCAACCGAGCAGATCACCGGAATGCCGGCGTTGGCCATCTTGGCGGCGTTCCCGTCGTTGCTGAACCAGAAGACAACGTCGGGATTGTACTTCAGGAGGTCCTCCACGTTGGGAGTCGACGGGTTACTCGCGGCAGGGACCGTATCCAGTCTCTTGTAGATAACGTGGGCCCATGCTGCGTGTGTCTTGTGATAGTCAGCTGCCAGTACTATCCTGTCCTCGGCTCCCAGCATGGCTACTTTCTCATAGCCCGGACCGAACAGGACCACCACGTCGTTCACCTGGGTGGGCAGTGTCACAGTACGACCGGCCATGTCCGTCACATTCCTGGTAGCCGGAACCGGTACTGGTGTCGGCGTGATCGTGGTAGTTGTCTCCGTCGTTGTCTGCTGTGTGCAGCCTGACGCGAAGACTGCTGCCAGTACTATCCCAAGTATCGCTATTATCAAGATTCCATACAAATTATTCCGTTTCATTGTTGATTCACCCACTTCTTCAGTTCTTTTTCCACCAGAGCAGTGTCCATACTGGCCTGTTATCTGGTACTTCGACACTGCCGTCGGCGTGTTTTATCAGCGTCTTTCCCAGGTACTCCCGGACCTTCGCGTCATCCGACGCGTTCATCGGTCCGAAATCCCGCCTGCAGCGGTCCACTGCCTCGTCGAGGCTGTCATACAGGAGGTGGCTGTGACACGCCAGGTGCTCGACGTTCGGCCTGATCCCCATCTGACAGAGAAGGTTAAACGCGTAGATGTAATCGGGAACGTCGGGACAAGGTCTGCCAAGCAGCCTGTGGATGCCTTTGTGATGGCCACGTTCGCCCCCGCCCCAGACAGTCACGTAAACGTACCGGCGGGCAATGCGATCTATCTTTTCAACGGCGCTGCGGAAATCTGCGGCTCCGCCGAGAGACCTCGAGGCAATGACGACATCGTGAGGAGCGAGGTCTTTATTCAGGACCACCCGTTCCCAGGAGCTTTGCATGAGCGTGATGTTGGACAGGCCTTCCCGCCGGGCATCTTCATCCAGTATCCGCAACATTTCCCCGGAAATGTCCAGGGAAGTCACCTTTGCAGCTTTCTTCGCCACGGGAATCGAGATCGCGCCAGATCCACACCCAATGTCGAGCGCCGACCAGCCGGGTTCGAGGTAGATTTTTGCGAGCAGCTGAGCAGGGTAGTCGTCGATGTCCATCCACTTGCGGAAACGAGGGGCCATACCGTCCCACCGATCCCGGGTCTCTTGCTCGGTACTGTCCCGGTTACCCCGGCTGTTTCCAGCAGCTTCCCGCCACATGGCGGCCCACTCGATCTCGTCCAGCCTCATAAAAAATCCGCCTGCATAGCCCTTAACTTCTAAAGGCACAGTTAATAATGCCACGATCGATTTAAAGCTTTTGATAAACAATTCATGCTAGTTTAACATATATATTAAACAACATGGTATTGCGACCGGTAAGTATTATTTTGCATAGCAAGCATTAAACAATCATGGCTTGTTTAACAAGTTTTAAGCAACTCACCGGCTGTGAGGAGGCTTTATGCATACTGTTATCGATGTCTGAGCCGGTTTCCGGAACAGCGGCAGTGGATGTAGAGTTCGCCGATAACCGGGTCCTGAGCAGAGACGTTTATGCTCCGAGGGATTTTCCGCACTACGACCTCTGCGTTAAGGACGGATACGCGGTCCTGGCCATGGACACGGCAGGCTGTTCGCAATCGGAGCCGGTCACGCTCAGACTGGTAAGCGGAAGCTCGATACGGCAGGGAGAATGCCTACAGGTCCACTCAGGCAGCGCACTACCTGCAGGCGCAGATGCCATAGCGCCGGTGGAAACCCTGGAAGCCTGCGCCGGCTCGGTGGTGATAAAGGAAGAGGCCCGGCTCCGAGAATTCATCAAGCCCCGTGGCAGCGTGGTCAGGCTTGGCGAAGCCGTATTCAGGCAGGGCAGGCAACTCAAGCCGACCGACATAGCCATGCTAGTATCCCTGGGTATAACAAAAGTAGAAGTCTACGACAAGCCGCGTGTCCTGATCATACCCACTGGAGACGAGCTGGTCGAGCCAGGCAAAGTGCCGGGACCAGGCTATGTCAACGAGTGCAACGGCCTCCTCTGTTCGATGTTGGTCAAACGTTTCGGTGGTAAAGCGGCAGTAACAGACATCGTGCCTGACCGCCAGGACACCATCCGGGAAGCCTTGTTGTCGGGACTTACCTACAATCTGATCATAACCACAGGCGGTACCTCGGTCGGAGCCCGGGACCAGATCGAAGAGGCCATCTCCGCGGTCGGAAAAGTGCTACTCCACGGGATCAGGATCAAGCCCGGAAAGCCGGCGGGCATCGGCTACATCGAAGGGAACGGTAAGAAGGTCCCGGTCATATTTCTACCCGGGTTCCCCGAAGCATGCGCCGCCAACATGATAGCTTTTGCCGAGCCGGTGCTCAGCAGAATCGGCCGTTTACCGGAGCCGGTACACGCGAGAGAAACCGTAGAGCTCGGCGAGGGCACCTCAGGTCTGCCGGGTACCCGGTCTTACGTCAAGATCAACGTTGATGGCAGGACAGCGACCCCCGTGGGAATCCTGGGCAGGTCTACTGCAAAAGGCAGGAGCGGCTATGCGATCATCAGCGGAGATAAAACCAGTTACGAAGCAAGAGAACGCATAGATGCAGTCTACCTGGAATGAATGGCGATCAGAACTAATCAAGTTTCGATCGCTTTTGTTGAATACAAACAATAAACATTAGGAATATGTTCATAAAAACTATTAAATACAACGATGACCCCAACTTAACGGATAAAATGTCGGCCGTTTTGTGATCTGAGCCTTGCACCGCAAAATTTCAGACTCTGAAAGCCCCTGCGGTGCTAGACTGAAAGCCACTGATGCCCGACTTGAAAAATCCAGATACAGGGCGATGCGGAGATGATCATCGCTCGAGGGGGAACCTCCATGAAACTGAAAGACCTGAAAATTATGGGATTATTAACGGTATTTACAATTCTGATAATTGGTACGGCGGGATGCACACAGCAGGCATCTACACAGATAACAGCAACAGCAACAGCAACAGCGACTGTCACTCCGCAGGAAACGAACAAGACCCTCACGGATATGGGTGGAAGGACTGTCGTGGTCCCCGCTGTGATCGATCAAGTGCTCGGGACGACTATGCCGGTAGCGTTGCCGATTTATATGCTGGCACCGGATAAGCTGATGGGCTGGAACTCCCAGGAGTCCGCGCCTAAGAAGTACATCCCCGAGAAATACCTGAAGCTGCAGGTAGTCGGTGTCCTGGGGGGCGGTGGCAACCCGGTGGGCAATCCCGAGACCTACCTCCAGCTGAACCCTGACATCGTCATCCAGGGGTTCACGACAGATCTAACCACGGTCGAGTCGATCCGAAGCCAGCTCGATCCTATACCTGTGGTAGCCGTCCGGGACATATCTAATGCAAGTGCCTATACGGGAGAGATACGGTTCCTGGGAGACCTGCTAGGCAATCCGGAAAAGGCTGAGAAGCTGGTCACGTTTTATGAAAAGGTGTATAAGCAGATCAATGGCACTGTAGCGGCCGTTCCGGCGGAGGAGAAGAAAAGAGTCTACTATGCCGAGGGCAAATGGGGCCTGGCGACAGACCCGTCCGGTTCGACGCACTCTCAGCTCATCGATATTTGCGGCGGTATTAACGTAGCCACCGTGCCGTTGAAAGGCGGCAATGGCATGTCGCAGGTAAACATGGAACAGGTGCTGGCCTGGAACCCGGACGTCATCATCGTGAGCGACCAGGGCTTTTACAGCGGCATCTACAACAATACGACCTGGAAGAGCGTCAAAGCCGTGCAGAACGGGCAGGTATACCTGGTACCCGGGCAGCCTTTCAACTGGTTCGACAGGCCGACCGGAGTCAATACGATCATAGGCATCCCCTGGACTGCCAAAGTCCTCTACCCCGAAAAGTTCACTGATCTGGACCTGAAAGGCCTGACGAAGGAGTTCTACTCGGACTTCTACCACTATGATCTGACCGACGAAGAGGCTGCGAAGATTCTCCGGGAGTCGGGGCTGAAAGGCTACTGAAGTAGCTCAGAGGTGATGGATTGCCCAGAGGATTGTCTGAGTCGGACTGGCGAATACTTAAAAAACTCGCCCCTGAGATCAACGACGATGGAGTATGCGGTACCTCACACAAGCCCTATAAGTCGATCATGGCCCCGCTGATCAAGCACTACGCGGCATCGCGGGAAGACTTCACGGAGAGGCTGGAACGCCTCTCCGACGAAGATTTCGCTCGTATACTCGAGAGGGCTGAAAAGGATGAGGAATGCGTTTCCTGCCTCCGACCGGACTTTCGGACGGAGTACCTCAAGCTGGTGGAGAGACGGGCATCCCCGGAGAGGGCTGCAATGCTTATCTGCGCCGTCGAGGAGCACGATCGGAAGTATGGAAAGAAAGTTTGAGAGCATCGTTCAGCCTGTACCATACACGTTCAGGTTTCTCCCCAGCCGTAGCGCTGAACGGTGTATCGGATGCTGTGCATGTGTGGAGCGGTGTCCGGGGAACGCCACGGGAGCCGATGACGAAAGCGATCTACGAATGTTATTCGTGGAGTGCCACAAGTGCCTCCGGTGCGGCCGGTGTGCAGACGTCTGCCCGGAACAGGCGCTAAGCCTCATGGCCGGGCCATCCGCGGAAGAGTTAACAATCAAAGCAACGACCGGCGATCAGACGACCTGCAGGAGCGACGGCAAGGAAGTTGATCACGATGCGCTCTTCGAGGAGATGAAAGCCACCGGCATGACCCATCACCCGGGAGGCACGGACGATGCCAGCTTTACACTGCAGAGGTGCACGGTTTGCGGGGACATCATGCCTGTCACTGAAAAGCAGATCGGGAGAATCCTGAGGCGGGTACAGGAGCAGCAATCCGGCGAAGAGCCAGTTGAAGCGAGGGAGTTTCTATTGAGATACGTTTATTCCTGTGTAAGCTGCCGGCAGAGATACAGCCGGATCTGGGGGACTCAGCCGGTGAGTCGCATATGACTGCCGGGATAGCTCCCAGAGTATGCTATGTGAATGCCGGCGGCTGCACAGGCTGCCTGCTGGAACTGTATGCCTGTGCCGGTCCGAGGTTCGACCTGGAACAGTTCGGGATCGAATGGGTCGTCTGGCCGGAGGCAGCCAACATCCTGCTGGTCAGCGGACCACTATTACCTCACAACTTAGAGTACCTCAGGAGAGTTCATGAAAGTGTGCCGAAGCCCCGAAGGCTGGTGGCCTTCGGGACGTGCGCGATGTCCGGGGGTATCTATTTAGAGCGAGAAAACAGCGACGTGATTGGCCCGCTAAAGAAGGGCCTGCAGGTAGACTGGAAGATCCCCGGTTGCCCCCCGAGGCCGGAGGTCATTATCGAAGGCATACTGAAGGTGAGTACCGAGACATTCTGATTATGGAACGTTTCCGGGGATTGCGGACAGTACTGCCGGGATTCGGCTTCCCGGCTACCATCCCCGGCCGTACTCTTCGAAGCACTCCATGCAGACGATTTCTCCGTCTTTCACCCGGGCCCTGGATTCGGCCATCTTCTCCCCGCAGACCGAGCACCTGACGCTAGTGAAAAGCCTCGCCTGCTCCGGGATGTCTGGCTCTATCCGGCGAACGGCCAGGAGTTCCTCGTCCGGCATATGCAGCATCGCATCGTAGACCCCGGCGGACCGGCGCTTTACTTCCTCGGCTTCTTCTTCGGTGGCTTCGCCACGGATCACTTTACCACGCAGATCGTAGTATACCGGATCGAGCACCTTTACCTCGAAGCCTGGAGCTTCCGAGATTCTCACCGCCTCTTCGGTCTCCCGGTTGACAAAGATGAAGGCCATCTTCCCCACATCCTTGAAGATGAGGCTGCCCTTCCCCAGGGTACAGCCGGTGACCGCCTGGATCGCATCCACGGCGCAGGTGTCGTTCAGCGTGATCGCCACGATCTCCTCGTCGGTTGTCCGGTCAAAGCCCAGCTCTTCCATAGCCCGCTTCGCCACACGATAGCCGAGTACGATCTTCGGGCACACGTGCCCGTGAAACCTCACGGCTTCACTGAAGGGAGGCACCTTTGGTTTCCGCTTTCCTGTCGCTTTCGATGGCATACAATGAAATTATATAGAGCATACCGGCTAAAAGCTTGCCGGTCTGATACATATGTGTTAAACATACAATCATTGTTAAATAGTTTACATGCAAACAAGGTGCTATCGGACGACAGATAGGTTAAAAGAGGCTGTTCTCATGATCGACATCACCACCATAGACTGGAATGAAGTCTGGAAAACCCAGAGCAAGGACCTCAGAAAGAAAGGGGGATTCCCAACCTGCGCAGACCGGTGGTCGGAGCTGAACCGGTGCAGGCGGATGAACGCCGAGGTCAAGGCTTCGGACTGGAGCGTAGGCAGGGCCCGGCTTTCGGACATGCGCCTCTCCCGGGAGTCCCGGGTACTGGACATAGGGGCCGGCCCGGGCACACTGGCGATTCCACTTTCGAAGAGGGTCAGCTATGTGACGGCCCTGGAGCCTTCCGGTGCCATGGTCGAGTGCCTGAAGGAGAACCTGGTGGCGACAGGGGCGGACAACGTCGGAATTGTACAGCAGTTGTGGGAGAACGTGGATCCGTCCAGTGACCTCGAGCCCCCGTACGATGTGGTCGTTGCCTCCTTTTCCCTGGGCTTTCCCGATCTCCGGGAAGCACTGGAAAAGATGAATGCGGTAACGAGTAAGTACGTGTACATTTTCTGGTTCGCCGACGGCATGTCCCCCTGGCAACGCAACTACGGAGAGATATGGGAAGACCTGTTCGGAGTACACTACTCAGGTAAAAAGCCCAACATCGTCTTCAACCTGCTCAACCAGATGGGAATCTACCCCCACATCCAGATCTCGAAGGAGGAGCATGTGAACAGTTTCCCGGGCATCGAGGAAGCGGTATCTACCCAGGCGGACGGCTTGAACCTCCGGACCGAAGAACAGGTCGCTATACTGAGAAGATACCTGACCAAAAAGCTGCTGCCCGTGGACGGGCAGTACGTGATGCGAGGCACGTCCCGCAGGGCAATGATCTGGTGGGAAAAAGAGGTTTGACGGGTCAGTCCGAAGCGTTAATCACAGTATAATACGAACCGTGTGCACACGATTTGCAGACGACCTGGCCCTCGACGAGGACTTCTCTCGCGTCCAGGACCTGTTCCCCGCAGACGCTGCACTGAGCCTTGCTTCTCGGAAACCCGGGAAGGTCTGCGTCCGGGACAGTGATGTTCACCCGGGTAACCGTCACGATCTCGGCCTCCGGGGCTTCTGACAGGGTTTTCACTGCCCCTTTCATGGCTTCTTTCTGGTTTTTCACGGCCTTGTCGTCTTTTTTCTGGTTTACCGAAACCCTGACCGCCTCGCCAGTCGCAGCATTCACGTAGGTGGCCGCAAATTTCCCGTAGTCCCGGAACTTCAGCGTCCGGTGTCCGAGTGAGCACCCGGTGATCGCCTGGATCGCGTCCGCCGCGCAGCGGTCGATCTCGACGTATACAAGGAGATCTCGGTTTTTCTCCAGGGGGTTCAAGCCTAGTTCTCTCAGCCCCGCCATGGTCATGCGGGTGCCCAGCACGATCCCGGGGCACACGTCCCCGTGGAAGTCTTTTCCCTTCTGTAGTAAGAGTTCAAAGTTGGTCATATCGCGTCCCCTCATCGGGATCTGGTAATGGGGAAAAGAGCAGAGGATGTCTCTGCCCGGTTCCATTTACTGTTGTTTTAGTAGTCCTTCAGGCCAGAGGTATCCAGTATGGTCTTTACTTCCTCATCCGTCAGGTCGTAGTGGTAGAAGTCCGAGTAGAACTCCTTAGTCAGGCTCTTCATGTCGACGTCCTTGAACTTCTCCGGGTAGAGCACTTTGGCCATCCAGGGGATGCCGATGATGGAGTTGACTCCGGGCGGGCGGTCGATCCAGCCGTAGGGCTTGTTGGGGATCAGGTAAACCTGCTTCTCCTTGACGGCCTTGATGTTCTGCCAGTTCGGGTCGGAGTAGACCTTCTTGTAGAAGCCGGCATCTCCGGCGACGATCACATCCGGGTTCCAGGCGACGACCTGCTCGATCGAGACGGGAGTCATGCCGCCGCTGCCGGTATCTTTGATGTCTGCCACGTTGATACCGCCACTGATGGCGATGATCTGAGCGTGCTGAGAGACGGGCGATTCGGTCTGTAGGCCCTGGGCACCTTCGGCGTAGTACACCTTCTTCCGCTCTGAGACGGGAATGCTGGCTACCGTGCCGTTGACTTTGGCATATACCTTATTATAGAAGGCAACGAGCTTCTCCGCTTTTTCCGACTCTCCGAGAAGATCGCCGATGAACCGGATTTCAGGCGCGTAGTTGCTCACGTTGGTCGTGTCCAGCACGGCTACGACAGGCAGCGGATTTAATTTTGTCTGCATGTCGTCGATCGAAGTATTCACGTTAGCCGCTCCGATGTTAAAGCCGTACAGGACAAGGTCCGGGTTCATGGCCAAAAAAGTCTCGTAGTTGAGCATCTGGCCCATCTGCTGGCCCCCGACGTTCGGAAGGGTGAGATATTGTGCAGGCACGTAGTTCGGGCTGGTCACGTTCGAATTCCAGCCCTGGAGCCTGTCCGGAGCAAGCATATATGTCGTCATGGTGATCGGCGGGGCTGTACCCAGCACTTTGCCGATGTGGTAGGGGACAATAACGCTTCTCCCGGCCATATCGGTGATCGTTCTGGTTTCCGGCTCGGCTGTCGGCGTTACCGCCGGTGAATCGGTCGCAGCTGGAGTAGCCGTTTGTTGCGTGGTACACCCGGCCGCCAGAGTTGCCAGCAGGAGCGTGACAAGCACTGCGAGCAGGCTGAGTGACTTCAGTTGTTTATCATTCATCGATGTAACCTCCCAAAATACCCTGATCATAATCATATTATCGGAAAGTATCGCAGCTGCCAGATAGGTCAGACCGCAAGCATTATACAGGGGTTAGTAAGAAAGAAGAGTTGATGCGATTTAAAGTTTTTGATAAACATATGGTTAATGTTTAACAATATAACAAAGCAACAGGTTTTGCCAATGTTCGAAAATCAGATACGGTCTGCACTGAAAACGAAAAAAGTGAGAGATCACTTAAAATCGATCTCGGTCAATTCTATTTTAATCGCGTTGCTGCTGGCCG
The DNA here is from genome assembly GCA_964548585.1 of uncultured Methanocella sp. Taxonomy (GTDB): domain Archaea; phylum Halobacteriota; class Methanocellia; order Methanocellales; family Methanocellaceae; genus Methanocella_A. The sequence continues at coordinate 24,653 of CAZJRS010000021.1, forward strand.
TTTTAATCACGTCGCTATTCGCCGGAAGGTACAGTATAGATCCGGTTACGGTCATCGTGATCATGGCTGCGAAAGCGCTGGATCTGGTCATATGGGCGTTAAGCCAGCCGGCAGCTGCCTTTGCTCCTTATTCACATTCACTGTCCCCGTTTACCGAAATCGTGGCTGCCATGCTCCAGAGCATGGCATCGCTCTTACAGCCGGTACAGCATTCGTGGCCACGGGCGATGGATACGGTGATCTGGCAGATACGGTTCCCGCGATCTGCGGCCGTCATCCTGGTCGGAGCCGGGCTTGCGGTATCGGGCACCGCGTTCCAGAGCACCTTCCGGAACCCGCTGGTCTCCGAAAACATTCTCGGGGTGGCGGCAGGCGCAAGCGTAGGGGCAGCCATCGGCATCCTGCTGGATATGGGACCGTTTGTGATACAGCTACTGGCCTTTGGATCGGGCCTGCTCGCGGTGGGCTTGACCTACTTTATCAGCCGGGTCTACAGAAGCAACCCTACGCTCGTGCTGGTGCTGGCGGGCATCATCGTGGGCAGCCTGTTCTCGGCGATCACCTCCATCTTAAAATACGCGGCCGACCCGTATCTGAGGCTGCCTGACATCGTGTTCTGGGTAATGGGATCATTTGCCAAAGTGTCCATCTCAAGCCTGTCGGTAGCAGCACCGGTCATCCTCGTGCCGATGCTGCTCATCGTGCTGATCCGCTGGCGACTCAACGTGCTGTCCATGGGCGACGAGGAAGCCAGAGCGCTGGGCATGGATACGAAGACGATGCGAACTATCGTCATCCTGTGCGCTACGCTGATGACCGCGGCGGCTGTATCCGTCAGTGGCGTCATCGGGTGGGTCGGGCTGATCATACCCCACGCCTGCAGGCTTGTTATCGGGCCGGACCACAAAAGCCTGGTACCGGTATCGATCCTGGCAGGGGCATCATTTCTGCTGGTGGTCGACATCCTTTGCAGGAACCTGACAGCCATCGAAATACCAGTCAGCATCATCACCTCGATCATCGGGGCGCCGGTGTTCATGTACCTGCTGAAGGTGTGCAAAGAAGCCTGGTGAGTTTAAAAGGAGAGACAGGTCTATGACGGACATACTGACAAAAGCATACGATAAACTACAGGATGAGTACGAACAGCTCGGCCTTCAGCCGGATCGCGTCTCGCGCTTCGGCCTGAAACCCGGGTGGAACGCGGTCATAGGTGAGAACGGCTGCTGTGGCATCGCCATGAGCTTCGGAGGGAATAACCCAAACTATGGTAGAGCCCAGACTGATTTCGAGATCGGCGAGCTGAAAGCCTGCATTGGAGCGCCCCTTTTTGACCTGGCCAGAGATAACCTCGGTAGCCCGGCGATCCGCAGGAGATCAATAGCTGTCGCTGCCATGAACGCACTATCACAGCCGCTGGTCCGGGACAAGATACTGGAGGGGAAAGGGTTTGAAGTGGCTGTAGATGTATCCCGGCTCGTAAAAGAGGGCGACGTGATAGCGATCGTCGGCTACGGTGGGCTGGTAAAAGAATACACCGGCAGGTGTCGGGAGCTGCATGTAACGGATCAGCGCCCTGTCTCCTCTTTTGTGACCACGATGATCGGCGAGTCAGTCGAGCGTTTTCCAGATAACGTGTGCATCCACCCTGAAAATGAAAACGAGGAGGTGCTCTCCCGGGCGGACGTCGTATTTATAACTGGCTCAACACTGGTAAACGGTACCTTCGACGAACTGTCCCGGTACGCGAAAAACGCCCGCCTGCGGTGTCTCTACGGGTCCAGCGCGCAGCTGGTGCCGGATGTGCTGTTTGAGAACGGCATAGACGTGGTCATGTCCGTGGCAATCACCGACCCGGCGCAGTTTGAGCTGGACGTGAAGCTGGCCTCGGACATGGAAGGGGCTCTGAAGAGTAGACAGCGTAAATACACCGTATACCATAATGGCACGGGGTGAGGTACCCTCATCGCCGCCAGCCGAACTGGATAGCCCCTCAACGGACAGTTCGGTCCCGGGCATCTATGGTACTCTTATTCCTGGCTACTGTAGCTAACGCTCACAGCGGCCACGCCCGGTTCATCAGCTGCGTTCCTGGCAATGTCATTTTCATCGCATCGTTGATGAACTGGAAGGGCGATATCGGAACAAGCGCTTCCAGAGGCGTGATGTACGTGGGATAGGACGTCATGCCAGTAAAGCCCTTGTCTGTGGTGCTCTTGCCTACGGTGTTCATGATGAAGCGCTGGAAGGCAGTCATGTTCTGGACTTTACTGCGCGCTGCCTTAACCGGGCCCGATGGCCACGACAGCTGGGCTGAAAACGGCTTGTTCTGCTGGTGGTAGAGTGGATCGCCGGGCTTGAGGGCTGGTGCCGGGGAAGCGGCTGCCTTGCCGGTGGCATTCTGGGAGGAAGCGTTCTGCGGGGAGGCGATGGATGGTCCTGAAGCACTACTATTATTCAGATAGCCCATGCTGACGTTCAGGTCGTTTTTGATAGCGGGCTCGAAGGTAAGGCTGCTGTTTGAACCGGCTCCAGTGCCGTCCTGGATCTTCTGGACTGATGCAGGAGTACCGGCCGGAGAAGCGGATAGCATCGAGCTATCCATGGGTACCATCTGGGGGTAGATCATGCCGGAGCCGAAGAAGGTCCCGGTCCAGAAGGGGTCTCCGATGACGGTGCCCATAAAGCCCAGCCCGATCCTGCCCGGAGGTATCAGGTCCGAAGTGGCGCTGGAGGTAAAGTAACCGGTCTGGGTCCCGACAACGGTGTCGGCGGCCGTCTGAGACAGGCTCAGCCCGCCATCGGGCGTGCTGCCCAGCGCGAAGGCCTCCGTATCTGTGGCCACGTTGTCAGCAGTGTGAAACAAGGTTTGCTTGGTACTCGTCGAATAGCTCTGGTTCTGCACCAGTAGGCCCGGGTTGCCCCCGACCCACAGCTCCGACATCGACTCCCGGTATGCGATGGCATCAGGAGGTAAGGCTACTACGATGAGCAGGATACCCATAATAGTCAATATCGCTCCGCGCCTGAATAGATTGATAGGTGCGGCTATGCGATCGCCTTGTAAAGTCATAGCTCAATACCCACGTTTACCTGTTGCATATTATAAATGGCCAAATTATTATATATTAGTGCCATTATTTGTTTTAATACAGGTTTCTCACCGATCGAAAAAGCAGTTTTTGATTTGCTTATCTGGATAATTGCCTGACAGGCCATATCTATCGACCACCCCACGAGATGCAGTTACCTTTTAGCTTTCAGGTAATCGAATTGACCTGGATATGCACGGCTTCAGAGAACCGGGTTGCCTGATTTGAAGCACTCCCGGCGGTTTTTCGCCCATACCTCGAATTATCCTTTTTACCGATTAGCACCCAGAATCTATCATGGGGGATGTTGTGGTAAAAAAAATCGTGGTCGTACTTATCGTAGTTGTAGTGATCATTCTAATGATAGCCACAGTCCCGGACTGCATAGCTGAGGCCATCGGCGGCGGGGCGGATAGCCCGCAGGGCGGAACTTCGGCGAACAATGCCAGTACGGAGAAAGGTGCAGGAACTTTGGCCGGGACTTCGGGCGGTAAAAACGGGTCTGTCCAGATGGCCTCTAAAGGCGCGGCTGGAGCAGGCAGCAAAGGAATATTACCCGGCAACGCCCCTGGCTCCGGCGAGATCCAGAACAGCTTTTCCGGAGGATGGGGTGGGTTAGGCGGAGGCTTCATCGGCAACTTCGGGCCCCAGTACGGTAACTATGACAACGGCTTTGGTATGGCCGCCTGCAATATGTTCGGCCCGCTGAGCATGTTTGGACAGTACGGGATGTACGGCCCCTTCGGCATGTACGGGCCCGGCGGCCCGAGCTTCGGCAGCGGCCTCGGTTTTGACGGGTTCGGCGCTCACGATCCCTGGTCCTTGTACAAGCAGTATAATATAGAAAGGATAGCTGAGGGAGTGAAGCCTGAAACCAGTGCGGCTGAGGCGACAAAATAGACACGATTGTCCGGCTCATGTGTGGGGTCGAATCTCGCTGAAAAGGGCGGGAAACCATTAGAGGATACTGGGCTAAAGTTTCCCGGAGATACAAACAATGAAGGTAAGCGCACGCAACAAGCTGCAGGGCACGATCAAAGAAGTACACATCGGCGCCGTGATGGCCGTCGTCAAGGTCCAGGTCGGCGAGAACATCATCGAGTCGGCCATCACGAAGGACGCTGTGGAGGACATGGGCTTGAAAGCCGGAGAGAAAGTCACAGTGGTGATTAAGTCCACTTCGGTCATGATCATGAAGTAGCCTGACGACCGTTGATGGTCGTTAAGATAAACATTATCTATTTTCGGGGCATACCCCAGAGTAAATGCCCTCACCGAAGTTCACCCTGCCAGAGTTCACCGGCTCGCTGGCTGACCTCGGGACGATTATCCCGTTTATCCTCATTGCGGTCAGCGTCACGGGCATGAAGCTAGGGCCGATCCTGCTGGCCTTCGGCATTTTTTACGTGGTGTCGGGGTTACTGTACCGGCTGCCTGTGGCAGTGGAGCCGCTGAAGGCGGTTGGGGCCATCGCAGTTTCGTCGAGCCTGACCCAGGGTGAGATCGTGGGAGCAGGGCTGTTCGTGGGGTTATTTTTCCTGTTCCTGGGGATCACGGGACTCATCGACAAGATCGCTAAAGTGTTCCCGCTGAGCCTCATCCGTGGGGTGCAGCTGGGACTGGCGCTGGTGTTACTGGTCAAGGGCGGCCAGTTTATCGCGGGTGATCTGTACCTCGGGCTGATCGCGGTCGGGCTCTTCGTCTTCGCCAGGGTGATGAACGACAGACACAGCGACCTGAACTTCCCGGGGGCGCTGGTAGTCTTTATAGTGGGCATCGGCTACGGGTTCTACCGATACGGCCTCCCGCCGTTCAGCCTGAGCCTGCCCTTCGAGTTATACATACCTACGCTGAACGATTTCGTGCAGGGCACGTACAAAGCAGGCATCGCCCAGCTCCCGCTGACGCTGACCAACGCAGTCCTGGCTACCAGCCTGCTGACCTCAGACCTCTTTAAGGAAAAAATCTCTAACCGCAAACTTTCGACAACCATTGGTGCCGCGTGCGTCAGCGCGCCATTGATGGGCGGCTTCCCCATGTGCCACGGGGCCGGTGGTATGGCCGCTCACTACCAGTTTGGAGCCAGGACAGGCGGGTCCGACATCATCATCGGGACTTTGTTTATCACCCTCGCTTTCGTAGCTACTTCGCCCATGCTAGCCCTGATCCCGGCAGGCATCCTCGGCACGCTGCTATTTTTTACCGGCGTGGAGATGATGCGACATGCCGTAATGACCGACAGGATGCTGGTGACCGCCGTAGCAGGCGTGGTCATGCTGCTGGTTGATCCGACCGTAGGTCTGGTTGCAGGAATCGGAATGTTCCTGGTTTCGAAGCTATTCAGGCCCGGGGGACTGGCTTCGCCGTGGTTTAAGCAAAAGCATTAACACTTGATGTAAGTTTATGGATATTTTTTTATAGCAGTCAGTCTAAGTGCATTGAAGATGACACACACGGATGGAAACCTGGATGAGGCGATGAGCCGATGTAAGGTAAATGAAAGGATGCAGGGCTATTTACGTCGCTGCATAGCGTTTCATACGTTCCCTGCCGCAGGACTGCTCATAGGCACATTTATGGTCGATTTAGCGCTGGAAAAGCTCGGGGCCAAGCCAGGGGATAAGTTATACGCGGTATCTGAGACGCCCAAGTGTGCCCCCGACCCGCTGCAGGTGCTGCTTGGCTGCACAATGGGCAACCACAGGCTGAGAATTATCAACACAGGCCGGTACGCGATCACCTTAAACAGGTTCTCCGAGGGCACCACGGCAGACGGAATCAGAGTATACGTGGACAAAGAAAAGGTCCGGAAGTACCCGACACTGCACCTCTGGTATACCAATGATCCGGGTTACAAGGGAGGCGTCTCCGCAAAGGAGCTCCTCGAGGAAATTCTCTGCGCTGGCCGGGACATCCTGTCCTGGGAGCAGGTGAATGTCAAGTTCACGCCCAAGGAGAAGTGGAAGTCCGCAGTCTGCCTGTCATGCGGCGAGATGGTACCCGAGAACACCCTGGAAAACGGAGTGTGCAAAGGGTGCGGCAGCCAATCGTACTACGAAAAGAAGAAAAATTAAGATACGTTTAAATTGCCCTGCTCGTCCACGGAGATGTCGATCTCACCGACGGTGACACGGCCATGTATCCGGTCCGTGGCTTCGGTCTTCAGTTTCACGATGACCATAGCCGCGTCGATCACGATCTTGATCTTTTTCCTGTCCGCCTCTTTGAAGATTAGGCCAGGCACATCGTAGAGATCGGTTCCAACGGCGACGGTGACCCAGACCGGCGCTTCCATCGCCCGGTAGAACTTCAGCGTGTTCTTCGCCTTCTCTATGTTTTTTAACGCCGTGCTCTCGACTATACAGATATTGCCCCGAGTCGTCTTCATTTTCCGGGCGATATCCGCCTGGGTCATACCCTTCTTTTTCAACCTCAGTACTTCGATCTGCCTATCTGTCAGCAGCATATCTTTTTCATCAGCTCTCATCTGGACCCTCTCGTTTAACACTTTTGTAAAAGACTTTCCACATGATAAATCTTATGTGACGAGATGCAATTATAAAATGGAAAATTTACAAAAATACCGCCATAGAGGCTCCATAAACATATTATTATATAATTATTCCCATGAATTGTTATGCAATGTTGTTAACATCGGCACCCATTGTAATTTAATGAGATAACTATTTAAACGGGAGATATTGAAAAGACTATAGAGCCCGTAGGTCCGCGTGCGACGTCGGATGCCGCAACAGTCGACTGTTGTTCTCGGACCACCTGGCTTCAAATCGCTTTAATTAATGATTTATATGGAGTGTGTATGGATGATCTCCGAAAATGTAGTGAAAAAGGACACGTCGACCAACGACGGGAAAACGATCACGTGTTCAGACGTGACCTGCCCTGTCTGCGGCATGTCGTGTGACGATATCCTGGTTGAGCTGACTGACGATGCAATCGTAACGAAGAATGCATGTCTGATGGGCGACGCCAAGTTCCAGGAGCTGCGAAGCCACCACAGGATCAAGAAGCCCCTGCTGTTCGGCCAGGAAGCAGAGTGGGATGCAGTGCTGGAATATACCGCTGAAATGCTGGTTAACGCCAAGCGCCCGCTACTCTTCATGGGCAGCGAGACCTCGACGGAGGCTATGTCCGTCGGCATCGCAATGGCAGAGTATCTCGGTGCGCTGGTCGATGGCAACGCAACGATTTGCCACGGACCTACCGTCATGGGTCTGCAAGACGCAGGCTGCGTCTCGGCGACGCTGGGCGAATGCAAAAACAGGGCAGACCTCAACATATACTGGGGCTGCAACCCGGCAGACTCCCACCCGAGGCACATGAGCCGTCACTCGCACTACCAGAGAGGGTTCTGGACGGAGCAGGGCTTTAAGGGCCGAAAGATGGTCGTCGTCGACCCCAGGAGGAGCCCCACCGCAGCGCAGGCAGACCTGCACCTCCAGCTCAAGCCAGGCACTGACTACGAGCTCATCGACGCGTTCCTGACCATCCTGAGAAACCAGGAGCCACACGAGTCGACCTACGAAACCACCGGTATTACCAGAGAACAGATGCAGCAGCTGGTCGACATGATCAAGGCCAGCAAGTTCGCAGTCATCTGGGTCGGACTGGGTATCGCCAGCAGCCACGGCAAGCACTACAACGCATCGATCGCGATGCGCCTGACACAGGAGTGCAACAAGATCACCAAGTTTGTGATTTCTGCCAACAGAGGCCACTGCAACGTCGCCGGGTTCAACCAGGTGCTCTCCTGGCAGCACGGCTTCCCGTTCGGAGTAGACTTCTCCAGGGGCATGCCCCGCTACCAGCCGGGCGAATACACCACAGTCGACGCTCTGTACAGAGGCGAAGTCGATGCAGTACTCTGCATGTGCGCAGACCTTGGCGGCCACCTGCCCAAGAAGGCAGTCGAGCGCATGGCTGAGATCCCCGTCGCATCCATCGAAATCGCACCGGGACCGATGCAGTTCGTGAGTGACGCGGTACTGCCAGGCGTGCTGGACGGTATGGAGTGCGAAGGCACATTCTACCGCATGGACAACGTGCCACTATATGCAAGGAGCTTTACCACCCCGCCCTTCGACTTTACCAAGTCGAACGAGGACACACTCAGGCAGCTGTTTGAGCTGGTGAAGAAGAAGAAAGAGGCAAAGAAGAAGCAGTGAGGTGAAATCATGCCTATGGACATCATACTCAACACTGGTTCCACCGTGTACCAGGGAGCAATTATCAAGGGCGGCAACAAGTTTACTGACGGATACACCAGGGAAGCCTCCTATTGCGAGATCAACCCGGAAGACTTCGCCGCACTCGGCAAGCCGTGGTTTGTCAAAGTCACCAACGAGTTCGGTGACAGCGTCGTCGTGCGTGCGAAGAAATCTTCCACCCAGCAGAAGGGAGAGATCTGGATCGTACGCGGCGTCTGGGCCAACATCGTCGTGACCCCCGAAACCGAAAGCACCGGCAGCCCGAGGTACAAGAACCTGCCAGTTAAAATCGAGAAGTGCGAAGGCCCTGTTCTGGACCCGGTCACTCTGATGCAGAAAGCGTACTTCAACGGCAACAAAGAAAAGACCTGGCAACAGGGATAACTGTTTGCGCATGCGCAGTTTGCAGGATCAGCTATCGAAGGGTAAAGCGCCGGCAGAAGATGTCGAGTGCATGACTCTGGAAATATCAGCTCAGTCCTGCAAGCCAACACAGTTACACCTATGCCCGGAATCATATATTCGTTTATTTTTTAACGGCCGCTTAATAGTCGCCGAGAGTATTTTTCCAAAAGACTTTGAAGCTTATGCCATCGGACTGCTGTTAACCGAAGGGCTCATCAGTTCAACAATAGAGATCGAATCGCTTGACATCAGTAGTGATAGAATAAATATAAAGTCAAGCGGGAACTCGAACAAACCGGAGCCTGACAGCAGGATTGATCAAGTCGACCTGGGTGTGATCTACCGGGGCTACTTAGCACTCGATGATTGCGCCAGGGTTTGTCTGGCCACCGGTGGAACACACTGTGCCTTACTATTGACTGAGCACGGCGGAATCGTCGCTTATGCAGAGGATGTGAACCGCCTGGCCAGCCTGGACAAGGTTATAGGAAAAGCGGCGTTGGCAGGACATAACTTCGGCGAATGTATCTTGTTCTTAACCGGGCGCACCACTGAAGATACTATCAGGCACGCCAGCATGATAGGCATCTCCGTCGTAGCAGCCTGCGGCGCACCCTCATCCAAGGCAGTGAGGTATGCGCTAAACCACGACATCTGTCTGCTCACGATACCCGGCCCCCACCAGGTGATCATATACAGTGGGCGGGATCGGATACAGGAGAAAGAGTGGAAACCGCCGGAAGAGATTAGCGCTCCATAAAGTAGCGAATTTTTCTTGTAATCTAAATCAGTTACAATAAATAGTAATTGTAACCAATAACGTTAACTATTTAAACCGCGGCGGGGCAGGTATACTAGCATAATGCGAGTGGAGAGCATGACAACCGCAGGAGATCACACACCAGTGCTTCAAGCCCCGAAGAGCCTCACCGAGCGTTTTGAGGTTACTGCCATCGAGCGGGATCGCATTGCCCCGACAACTGCGGAAGTATGTGTCGAAGACAGTGTGAACATGCTGCTGAACGGAGTACGGGTGGCAAGCCTCACCATGACGCCCGACGAACTCCGGCCTTTCGCATACGGATACCTGGTCACAGAGGGATTGGTTCGCTCGATTGAGGAAGTGCGCGAAGTCCGGGTCAATGGCACTGATGTAGAGGTAACCGTGACATCATTCAAGCCGGACGACGTTGACCTGTGGATGGAGATCCGAAGCTCTGGCTGCGTCGGTGTCAGGTCCTCGTGGCTGGACCTGGATGAGCCGGTCAAGTCGCAGTTGAAGCTGGACCTGCCTACGATCTTTACCTGTGTCGGGACGATCAATGAGCTGGCTGGCATGTGGCTACGCACCGGAGGTACCCACTGCAGTGCGATTTTTGACCAGTTCGGCGGATTAGTGTCGTATGCTGAGGATATCGGTCGCCACAACACGATAGATAAGGCAGTGGGTAAAGCGCTGCTGGATGGCCGCGATTTATCGGATTGTTTTTTGGTCACGACCGGCCGGGCTCCGGCGGGAATGGTGGCAAAAGTTTACCGTGCAGGCATGTCTACCATGATCAGTAATACCGCGCCTCTGAGCACCGGTGTAGAGCTGGCAAAGCGGCTCAATATGACACTGGCAGGCTTTGCCCGGCCGCCGAGAATGTACGTTTACAGCGGCCCGGAGCGCATCAGGGAAGCTTCAAGGTGAGTGAATAACTATGGCCCAGGAAGTCGAGCGGATGGTAACTCTGCAGAGAGCGTTCGAGTTGATCGACGTGATGAAGGAGAAATTTTACGAACAGCTCGGCTCAGAATACACGGATGCAGCCCACTCAACAGGCAGGCGCCTGGCCGAAGATGTGATCGCCCGGACAGCCTCTCCGCCGTATGATATCTGCACCATGGATGGGTATGCTCTCGCTACGGGAGATCAATATCCCCTACGGGTTATCACCCGGACGTTCGCGGGAGAGAAGCAGGCATCGATAAAGCCCGGCGAAGCTGCATATGTAACCACTGGTACAAAACTTCCAGAGGGAGCAAATGCGGTAATGCGGGTGGAGGATGCGAAAATCGATGGCGATCAGATCACCGGGCCACGACTCGAACCGGGTACCTTCGTCCTCCCGGCTGGTGCGGATTTTCAAACCGGTGAGACTCTGATCAACGCCGGTACAGTGATTTCGCCCTCAATGGTGGGAGTGCTGGAGGCTGCTTCCAGTCCCAGTGCCAGGGTTTACCAAAAGATCTCGGTCGCGGTGATCACCACAGGTGATGAAATCGCAAACGGAGAGATCAAGGATACAAATGGCCCGATGATCTGTGCGCTGCTGCGCTCATGGGGTTGTAAGCCGCATTATATCCACGCGATCAGGGACGATCGAGACCTCGTCAGGGAAGCGATCAAAACGGCTGCATACCAGTTCGATATCGTGATCACCGTCGGAGGCGTCTCCGCGGGAGCAAAGGATTACGTAAAAAGTGTAGCAGAAGAGGGGGAAATAGTATTCAGCGGCGTCAGGGTGAAGCCGGGGATGCCGTTTACCGCTTCGTATTATAACGGAACGCCACTCCTGTCCCTGCCAGGAAAACCAGCCGGATCATATACAGGGATGGAGTTATTCGTGAAGCGGCTCGTCTATGAAGTAAAGCCGGGACGAACGGTGACAATGCCACTCTGCAACGATGTCACGTTTAACGGGTCGGGCTTCGAGTACCTCGTCTTCGTCGAGCTAATCGACGGTTGCGCCCGGCCGATGGGCTACCGGAGCTCATCACTGGGATTGTTCGACGGTACCGACTATGTAACGTCACTAATATCAGCCACATCCAGATCGCTGTTGTCAGATGGGTATTTTCTGGCCAAGGAAAACCTTAGCGCGGGTCAGATCGTGAGTGTAAACCTGATGTAAAGCAGGTTTGCTTCGACTTCCTTCGCGTACTCACCTGCAATGGCGGAATGCGCGGCCATTAAACGGCTTTTCGTCAGGATATGGCATAGAGTTTTTTAAAAAAGAATTGAGAACTCAGTACTCAGATAACCTCGATCTCAAACAGGTCCTTGATATCGCTATCTATGATCCCCTGATAGTCCTTCATGAACTTCCGGACCTTGAAGATGATCGTCTGTTCCCCGTCGTAGATCGAATACGTGTCGGTGGTAGGCCCGAGCTTGGGGCTGAGATTATAATACAGCCGCTTATTCCCTAACCGCGCACCGGTAATACCGATCAGCGAATCAGAGATACACGAGTTCTTACCTATTAGTATGCAAACGCTACTATTCCTCAGATCCTTCTTCAGCGTCTGGGTTGCAAAACCAGCCATCCGGACGCCCATCGCCAGCCCCTGGCATTCCTCGCCATGGTAGTTGACCGCCTGTCTTACCAGGTCTTCCTGGTACTCGGCGGGCAGCATCTTCCGGATCGTCTCGTAGCGGTCACGTCTGGTAGCAGCGAACACACAGTCCCAGCCTGGCTCGTAGGGCTTCAAATCGACGATAGGCGTACCGTGAATGGCATCAAGGTGAGATACAGTCAGCAGGCGGCCATTTACTTTTAGCAGTTTAGCCGTCGTGATCGATACGGGATTCGGCCGCACAGGAGTCCGTATGGCAAAAACGCCTCTCATAGGCAGGTCCACGGAGTACTTCCGGGGAGTGACCTGCAAGATGTCACGCTCAGCCTTATCAAGCCAGCATACGACGAACAGGTGCGAGTTCTCCTCTATTCCCGAAAGGCCTTCGGCGTACTCCTTGAAGACCTCGATCTCGGCCTCAACTCCCTGCAGAGGCATGTCCGTTCTCACCCGGACGGGAGAGTGAACCATCCCGATCGGCTCGATCTTCATCTCCTCTATAGGCCATACCTCCAGAATACCGGCGACATGGTATAGAATAGTGAATCGATTGGAGATAAAATTTGCTATACTTATGCTAAAGTTTAGTAGTTATTGTAAACACAGTGAAAGCCGGCATATAAAAAATAAGGTTGTTCCACCCGGCAATTCAGGCATCAGCCTTGAAGTGCCTTGCCCTCCACCTCAAAGCCACGTTGACGAGCGCGATCATGACTGGCACCTCGATGAGTGGTCCGATCACGGCAGCGAAGGCAGCGCCGGAGTCAATGCCGAACACTGCAATGGCGACAGCGATGGCCAGCTCGAAGTTGTTGCTGGCTGCGGTGAACGACAGCGTACAGGCCTGTCCATAGCCTACGTCCATCTGCTTGGACATGAAGAAGGAGACCACGAACATGACGACGAAGTAGATCAGCAGTGGTATGGCGATGATGACCACATCGAACGGGTTGGTGATGATGAAGTGGCCTTTGAGCGAGAACATCACTACGATCGTGAACAGCAGCGCTATCAGCGTGATGGGGCTGATCGCCGGGATGAACTTGTTATCGTACCAGTCGGCACCCATTCTCGGCCTGACCAGTAGTCTTGTAAAGAACCCTGCCACGAACGGTATGCCCAGGTAAATAGCCGTGGATTCGGCCACCTGGAGGATGGTAATGTTGACCACCATGCTCTGCATGCCGATCCATGAAGGCACCAGCGTGATGAAGACGTAAGCGTAGACCGCGTAGAAGAACACCTGGAAGATGGAGTTTAGCGCGACTAACGCAGCAGCGTACTCTTCGTCACCGCACGCAAGCTTGTTCCAGACGATGACCATCGCGATGCAGCGGGCGATGCCGATTAGAATGAGGCCTGCCGCATATTCAGGGTAGCCCCTCAGCAGTACGGCTGCCAGGATAAACATCAGGATAGGCCCTACAATCCAGTTCTGGATCAGCGAGAGTGCCATGACCTTGACGTTGCGGAAGACTTTTCCGATCTCCTCGTACTTGACCCGGGCCAGCGGCGGGTACATCATGATGATCAGACCGACGGCTATGGGAATTGAGGTTGTCCCATAGGACATGGAGTTTAAAAAGTTCGCGAACTGCGGGTACACGTAGCCCAGGCTGACGCCGATCGCCATGGCGACGAAAATCCAGATCGTGAGATATCGATCCAGGAAGGAAAGCTTCTTTGTGACGGTTTCTGCCATTTAATTAACTCCTCAGTAGCCTCTGCGGAGGATCGCTGTCAGCTCGTCTGCGTGAGGCATGCCATCGTTGATTTTTCGACAGGTAGCATCGATGTCATACTCGAGCCGGATAATCTCAGGGGTTCTCGAGGTCGTATCAAGCACCAGGCAGGAAGCCCGCCAGTCGTTATCCCGGGGCTGCCCTGTGCTGCCGGGGTTGAGCACTGTCGTGGTCGGGGATTTTAGTATGGCGGGAAAGTGAGTGTGTCCCGTCAGCAGGTAGTCGCTGGATATTTCCGCAGTGTACTCGGCCAGCTTTTCAGGAGCAATGTCCGGGTAGAGGTAATCGAAGAAAGACTGAGGACTTCCGTGCACCATTTTCAGCTTGAGCCCGCCAATGTCCAGGTCCCTTGTCAGTGGCATTCCCCTCAAGAAATCCATGTCAGCCTCGGAGAGCACATTCCAGGTATACTCCCGGGTTGCGACAGACAGATGCTTGTACTTGTAGCCACAGCCGCAGTCGACCATGAAGCCGACCGCGTTGTCATGATTGCCCCTGATGACAGGCACGTCGTTCTTCCGCACCCAGTCGATGATGCCGCCCGGGTCCGGGCCGTAGTCGACCAGATCGCCCATACAGACGACCATGTCGTACTGAACATTCTCGACGACAGCATTCAACGCTTCAAGGTTACCGTGTAAATCGGATATCAGCAATATTCGCATACGATCCCTGGCCAAAATATTGTTAACGATCGATTACATTACGATAAGATAGTATTTCAATTTTTCTCTAAATAGTATATATAGACACGTAGAGGTTTATAGTCATTCGATCTGGAGAGATTGCCGGACTGTTAGCGGATAGATACTTGATCACGCATAGATTGCCAGATGCAGAGATCACATAGTCAGAATACCAACAAGTTATGATAGGATCTCATGATCTCAAGTCTAAATACGCTGCACACCTCAAACAGTCTCGCCTTGAGAGCCGTATTCGTCAGTTCAAAATAATTAAAAATTGGTTTAAAAACCGTATCGCCGGTAATTATGCTGATTATTTTTTTAGTCAGAGAATTGAGAATACCCTTGGTCAATCATGAAGAGCGCATGGAAAATGATATTATTGGCTACCGTAGCCATGATAGCGATTGCAGTTGTGATAGCAACTATCGCATTTGGATTGATACAGAGCGGAAACAGCATGCCCGAAGCGAACCAGCCATCCGTTATTGTAAAAGAATCTGTGGACGCCGGCAGCGGAACACCACTGGTAGAGCTATTGTATTTCCACAGGACCGATCGTTGTGTGTCATGTAATAACGCCGAACAGTATGCCAGGGATACCCTCGATCAATACTATAAAGACGAGGCCCGAGACGGTAAGATTACCATTCGGAGTATAGATTACCAGCAAGATAAGGCGCTGGCAGAGCAATATAATGTCAAGGTGCAGGGGCTGAAGATCAAGACTACCTCTGGGGACCAGGAAAACGTGAGAGATGTCCCGGAGATCTGGTCCTATGTCAGCGATAAAGACGCTTACATCGACTACCTGAAATCGGTCATCGACCAGGAGATGGGCCGGTAAAATGGATCTTTCTGCGCTCACCTCCATGAGAGAGTTTCCGCTGCTGTACGCGTTTGCGATAGGACTGATCACGGCAATAGGACCGTGCCCGCTATCGGCGAACATCACAGCCATAGCCTATGTGTCCTCAAAATTTCTGAATGCAAGAGAGACCATACTGGCGGGAACCCTGTATACCTTGGGCAGAGCGGCGACATACACCATCATAGGACTGTTCATTTACATGTTCGGATCCACCGTGATGGACAGCGCTCCGGTACTGCAGGACTATGAGAAGATCATCATAGGACCGATCCTGGTCCTCGTCGGAGTCGTGATGCTGGAACTGGTTAAGCCCAGCATCACTGTCGGCGACAGCTTAAAGGCCAGGTATGGGCTGGAGCTGGCGAAAAGAGGCGCGGTAGGATCGTTCTTTCTGGGAGTCATCTTCGCGCTGGCGTTCTGCCCATATACCGCGGTCATGTTCTTTGGATTGCTGATACCACTGGCGCTTGAGTCCAGTTACGTCGGAGTAAGCTATCCCTTGCTATTCGGCATCGGTACCGGGCTGCCGGTTCTGATCTTTGCGATGCTGCTGGGGGTCAGTGCGACGTTTGCACGGACATACGTTGCGAAGATCGTGAAAGTGGAGCCTTACGTGAGAAAAACGCTCGGGGCGGGGTTTCTCCTGTATGGATCGTACCTCACGATTACTAACATGCTGTCTGTCATAGGTTGGCAGTAATCTAATCTGTTCGTTACTGAGATAGTAGCTCTATACCCTTACTCGCAACGATCTTGATATTCTG
>CAZJRS010000022.1:0-6584 GCA_964548585.1 uncultured Methanocella sp.
CTTTGCGTTTAAAAACCAGATCTCCCATGTTCAGTATGGATCACAGCAATTTTCATGTGGATAGACAAAAGATTCTAATAATTCTATAGCTTCACAAAGGTGTTTTCTGCAGTTCTTCCAGAGACTTATTCACTCGAATGATCTCCGTATCCAGAAATATTTTAAGCTTCAAAAATGCCTTGATTCTCTGGTCGGTATCGAGGGCGTTCATCATCGCCTTACCTTTCTTGGTCAGCAGAACTGTCAGGTGGTCGGGATTGACACGTTCTGCCTCTAGCAGGGAGGAGATGAAAGCGTTGATGAACGACTCGAAGTCCCGTTCGCTCTCTTCGAGCAGTTTTATGCCAGTTTCGGAGATTTTATATACTCTTCGTGCTCTTTCGCCGTCCTTTTCTTCCCACGATGTGATGTATCCGTCGGCCTCCAGGCGGTTTAGGAGTTTATATATGGCCGAGTGGGATGGCCGCCAGTGGCCGCCGGTGTGCCTTTCTATGTCCTGCATGAGCATATACCCGTGTTTCGGCGAGTTCCTCAGGAGCATGAGCACGAAGTAGTTCAAGCTCGCTTTCGTGGGATTCTGAAAGAAGTTGGGTATCGCCACGGACATAATACTTGATATATATTCCGTCATTTTATATTTTGCCGGCACATGTCTTGCTAAATCATATCTGTGGGGCAATTTATAGCAATAAATGTTCTGACATGCTGTATTGAATAATTGTACTGAAAAAAGATTGCCTGTGTCTCGGTGAAGGAAATCGATCGCTGCGCTGTGCCAGTGCCACACAGATCTCACAGATTAATCTGGATTCCACGGATTGAAACTAATTTCACTGATGGAGTCGATTTCACAGATTACTATTCTGTTCAATTTTAATCGATCACTCTCCGGGACGAATCTGTGTAATCAACCTCATCCGTGCCATCGGAAAAAATCTGTGCAATCCAAAGTAATCTGTGAGATCTGTGTGGCACTGGCACAGCGCAGCGATCGATTTCCTCTCCATGCTCATATGCAACATTTGATACCGATCCAATATACTGGGATTGTCCTGGCATTGAATTGATAAAGCCTGATTCAACATAGAACAAATTCCGAATTATTCGACCTAGCAGTCCTGACCGATAACTTTATGTTCATAGCCGTGCTACTATGTCTCACAGTAGCACGGTGACATTTATGACAATTGGCAAGCAAATCCGTATCGAGCGTATCAGGGACAGGAAAAGCGGCAACAGTCTTATCATTCCAGTGGACCACGGCATCTCTGTCGGGCCCATCAAAGGGATCATCGACCTGGCCGATACTATCGAAAAAGTAGCCGAGGGCGGCGCGAACGCTGTACTTATGCAAAAGGGCATGGTACCTTACGGTCACCGGGGATACGGGCGTGATGTGGGATTAATAGTTCACATGAGCGCGTCTACTTCGCTTGGCCCTGATCCTAATAACAAGGTGATTGTCTGTACTGTCGAAGAGGCGATTAAGCTAGGTGCTGATGCAGTCAGTGTACACATCAACGTGGGAAGCAGCACCGAAAGCGATCAGCTAAAGAGCTTAGGCTCTGTATCCAAAACCTGTAGCGAATGGGGCATGCCCCTGATTGCCATGATGTACCCCCGAGGTGCAGCGATCAAGAAAGAGCACGACGTTGAAGTCGTGGCGCATGCCGCGAGAGTCGGGGCTGAGCTCGGGGCGGACGTTGTCAAGACCAACTACACTGGCGACCCGGACACCTTCAAGACAGTCGTCAGGGGTTGTCCTGTGCCGATCATCATCGCCGGCGGACCCAAGATGAAACTGGATAGCGACATTCTTGAATCTGTTCAGGATGCTATCGCCGCAGGCGCAAAAGGGGTAGCGTTTGGCAGAAACGTATTTCAGCATGAATCCCCAACTAAGATAACGAAGGCCGTAGCACGTATCGTCCACGAAAAGTGGTCGGCTTCGGAGGCCATCGAGGAACTGAAATGAGCGATAAGCTGGTCTGGATCGACGCACAGGGCTCCTGGAAAGGGGCAAAAGAGAAGGTAACAGGCGCACTGGAGTCCGGTGCAGGTGCAGTACTCGTGTCCCGGGAGAACGTGGACCGTGTCCGGGAACTGGGCAAAATTACTGTGCTCTCCCAGGATGGAAATCCTGATATCCGGGTGATCGGCATCGGTTCCGAAGGCGACGGCACATTATTCCTGCCTCAGGACCTGAACTCCTCCGAGGACCTGGCAATGGCAAAAGCGCTGAAGGCTCAGGGTATCATTACCGCAGCATTCGTCCGCCTCGACGGCAAGGAATACGAGCGTCTCGCAGCAAAAATGGGTAAAGTCTGCGATTACCTTATCATTGAGGGCAAGGACTGGAAAGTGATCCCACTGGAAAACCTGATCGCCGAACTGAGCGGTGCCGGCGCAAAAATTCTCGCTAAGGCACGGGACATCGACGAAGCCTCGGTAGCTCTCCAGACCCTCGAAAAAGGCGCAGACGGGATTCTGGTCGAAGTCGACGATCCCGTGAAGATCCGGGAGATCACCCGGGCTATCTCCACAAAACAGGCCGAGATTGGCCTGACTCCTGTAACGATCACTGTGGTCAGGGATGGCGGAACCGGCGATCGTGTCTGCATCGATACCTGTTCGCTGATGACTCCGGGGGAGGGTATGCTTATCGGCAACCAGTCCAGCGGTCTCTTCCTGGTGCAGTCGGAAGCGGAAGAAAGCCCGTACGTGGCCAGCCGTCCGTTCCGGGTGAACGCCGGAGCAGTCCACGAATACGTGCTGGTCGGTGAAAAGACCCGCTATTTATCGGAGTTGTCCAGCGGTGACCCTTCGTTGATCGTCACCAAAGACGGCCAGGCCAGAAAAGCTACCATCGGCAGGGTGAAAATAGAGCGCAGGCCCCTCCTCTACATCGAGGCAGAAGCTGATGGTAAAAAGATTTCGGCAATTCTCCAGAATGCCGAGACCATCAAGCTCGTCGCGGCCGACGGCAGCTCAATACCAGTGACCCGGCTAAAGTCCGGTGACCGTGTGCTGGCCAAGCTGGAGAAGGAAGCCCGGCACTTCGGGATGAAGATCGATGAGACGATCATCGAGAAATAATTTTTTATTTTTGTAATCGTTACTCTTACAATGTTCCCTGTACAAATCATCAGCGCCCAGCCCTTCGGCGTGCCCTGGGTGTTCTTTGTCAAAGGGGAGAAAACGGTGATTGTCGATGCCGGAAATCCTGGGATGGAACGTCTGATCCTGAAAGCCCTTGACAAGAACAACATCGCCCGGGAAGACGTTAGCCTGATTATCCTCACCCACGGACATATTGATCACTATGGCAGTGCAGGGCTACTCAAAACCATGTTGCCCGTGCCTGTGGCCGCAGGCTGGCCTGATGCCGATTTTATCGCCATGGGCGAAAGTGCGCCGGGGGAGCCGTATGGTCCGTCGGATAGCGCCCAAACGTCCCGGGTAAAATGCAACCCCGTTGAGGTGGATCTGATCATCACGCAGGATACAAGTTTGAAACCATACGGCATCGATGGGGAGATTTTTGTCACACCGGGTCATACATCTGGATCAATTTCCGTCGTCGCAGACGATAGTTGTCTCATTGGCGATCTCAATATCGGCTACTCATATAAAGGCCAGCCAGTTACTCCAATGAATTCTGATACGTACCACGATATACGCACGAGTATCGATAAAGTGACTGATGGATGCCGGAAATACCTGTACCCGGCCCATGGTCCCAGGCTAGATGCGCGAAAAGTCCGGGAACACTGCCTATAACTGACTTATGGTCGGGCTTTGTATTTTGTTTTAGTAACCGGGGAACACAGAGTCAGTTGATGATCAGCTTCTGTGGCAAACCTTATTTTCTCGGGGGCCGACTATACTATCGTGTCTAAGAAATCGAAGCCCAATGGCCGAAAGCGATCTAAGCGGTCATACCCTAAATGGGGAATACCAGTGATGATCATCGTCTTTATTGCTATCCTTCTGATGGCCTATCTCGTCTTTCAAGGCTATGGCTATAAGCCGGCCACTACGTGGATACTGGATAACGCCAGCCATCTTTCTTTCGATAACCGGGAGCCTGTCAGTGCTACCACTTCTATTATAGACTCTTCTGCTAACGACACAGTGGAAAAAGTAGTTTACAAGAGCTTCGGAGAAGACGTATATGCTCTGCTACGGACCCCGAAGAACGTCACCAGACCTCCGGTCGTGATCGTATTGCCGGCTGCCAGCATCAACAAAGAAGCTGACGCAGACATGGCTAAAGCCCTGGCTTCTTGGGGCTACGCGTCACTGACGTTGGACGAACGGGGGAATAACGGTGAAACTTCCGGCCCTTCCGCGATGGACTACCGGGCGGGTTATCAGGCATTAATCGGCAGAGGTAATCCTGTACAGTACAAGCAGGTATCTGATGTCTTGCAAGGCTATGAATACGTGAAGACACGCCCCGACCTCAACGGGGACAACGTAGCAGTACTCGGGGAAAGCATGGGTGGGCGGTTTGCCATCATTTCTGCAGCACTGGAGCCAGAACTAAAGGGAGCTTTCGTAGTCAGTTCGGGACCATACGGGCTAGGGGTGTCGAGTAATCCGGCCGAGAATCAGTTCATCACTTCCATCGAACCCGGATCATACCTTTCACAACTGCCACCTGGAAAGCTGGTCATGATCCATTTCACCGAAGACCCGATCATACCCATTGCCCAGGGCAGATCGCTCTATGATGCGGCCGGGGAGCCTAAGACATGGTATGAGTACAACGGCTCGGTACACGGAGTCTACAGCGCTGTATATGGCGAAGACCTCAAAAGCGAACTCAAGGCGGTGCTTGGATGAGCTCACCGGTCGGACTTGCCGTAAAATATCTCGAGGGCACTCAGAACAGCGACGGCTCCTGGGATGCAGGAGACCCGCTGGTCTGTGGCCGGGCTATTGTCGCGCTGAGCGGACAATGCAGTTCCGAAGCGATCATCGACCGGGGCATCGCATATCTCGAGGGCTGTCAACTGCCCGACGGACATTTTCCGGCGAAGACCGCGATGTATACTGATGCGGCTAGTACCGCATACTCGCTGGTGGCCTTGAACCATTTTCACTACTCCAAAGTCAGCCTGCCAGTAAGTCACGGCCTGATATGGCTGCTGGAGACCCAGCAGCCTGATGGCTCCTGGAACGGCCGCAATGTCACCAAGAACGCTTATACGACTTCGCTTTGCCTCAGGGCGCTGCATACCTACTACCTGTCCGGTCTCCTAAAATACCGTAAGGGCGTCGCACATGTACAGCAAAAGCTGGCTGAGCCCGGCTTTTTTGACGAGCCCATTTCCCACGTTTATGCTCCCGTGCTAAATTTACGCCGGATCGATCAGCTCACTCCGGACGTGCAGGATGCCTTTACCGGCTTTGCCAGCCGGCATATGACACTATCAATGGAGGCCGGAGAGATCGCTGACATCGCTTATCTCTGCGGCACCCTGGGGGCAATCGGGGAAAGCGAGCTCTATGGGAAATGTGCCCGCTGGCTTCAATCAGCGGGCAGAGCTGACGGAGGTTTCGGCAAGGACACGAGGTCCGAGAGCGATCCTAACTGGACTGCTCTTGTGCTGCTATCACTTGGTAATAAGCTGTGAGGCTGTCGCACGGCTAATACCTTGTTGCGGCTTCAAACGATCGTATAGCTAACCCGGGATTCTGTTAAGGGTGCGGTGTCTCTGACAGTGTACTTATTGGTATAAGGTGTATCTCCGATCCCATCGCCATTATTGTCGACTAAGGAGTAATCGCTGTACATATTGCCTAGTTTACCGTTATATGTCGTGCCTTTATACTTGTAACTGATGTTATCGCTCGTCCAGATGTTACTCGTGTATGTCTGGCCCGCAGAAATATTATTACTCAGCAGGTCGTTGAGGAATATTTTATTGTTTTTACTGTAATCCAGCCTTATCCCGATATTGTTGCCATGCATGTTATTGCCTGTCATCAGAGAGCCCGAGACGCCGTAAGTCAGGATTCCATAGGGAGAGCCAGTCAGATCGTTATTTTTTATCATGTGATTTGTCAAATATGCATAAATACATGCGATCTTGCTAGCGGAGATTGTATTACCTGTGATAGTACAGTTGCCAGACTTCACACATATGCCTGCATAGCCTCCGACGATCTTGTTATCGGCGATCGTGCAACCTACTGCCTTAACCAGAACGCTACTGTACCCTTGGTCGACATTCCGGATAGTGAAACCTTCCAGGCTGGCGCCTGCTGCCGTAATAGAGACCCCTGTGATTTTACGGCCGGCGCAGTCGATGATTGGTGTTGCACCGTTAGCAGCTTTAACTGTCAGTCTTTTGTTGAGTATTATCGCTTCATTATAGGTGCCACTGCTGACCAGGATTGTATTTCCAGGGGTTGCAGCGTTAATCGCTGCCTGTATTGTCTTGTAGTTACTCGAAGGGCCAACTGTGATCGTAACTGGTGGAACCGGTGTCACTATTGGAGTTACGGTTGGTATGGCCGTGGGTGTAGCCGTGGGTATAGCAGTGGGTGTAGCAGTGGGTGTAGCAGTGGGTGTA
>CAZJRS010000022.1:6684-16283 GCA_964548585.1 uncultured Methanocella sp.
TAGCAGTGGGTGTAGCAGTGGGTGTAGCAGTGGGTGTAACCGTTGGTTTGGGTGTTGTTGTCGGTTCAGGCTTCGACGGATCTACCGGTATGACTGTGACCCAGTCTACGTATTGCATGTTGATGCCATTGCCGTGGTCGACAGGGACTTCTTTTACCACCCAGCTGTTGAAATACAGCCATGTGGGCTGGTTTGGGATCTTGCTGGTCGAGGTCCACACGAGTATATTGTCGATGAAGAAATCGACGTGGTCTTTATACCAGTCGTAACCGTAAACATGGTATGCGTCGCCTGGATCGAATGTGAGGTTGTAAAGCTGGTAATTACGCTGCCCGTCATACCAGGTGGTCATCAAAGCATAGCTGCTAGTTTTATTTTTGATGAACTCAAAGTCAACCTCATTGTGCTTCTCGCCATCGTTACCGCCCGGCCACATGTAGTTAAAGGCGTTGATGTAAGTGCCGGGTGTCTGGACGATTTTCATGCTCGTCCGGTATCCCCCATAGGTAAATAGTTCCCGGGACTTCAGTTCTCCCCCTGTGCTGCTATCGACGTTCGACCTGATCACCAGCTTGCCATCTGCGAACCATACGTTGGATGGGAGAAAAGTGGTATTGATGAACGAGGACTGAACATATGACGATTTCGTCCACCGGCTGGTATTCCAGGCTGAAAAGTCATCGTAGAGCCAGTACCCGGATACGGGTGGGGGAGTCGGCGTTGGCAAAGGTGATGGTTGTGGCGTCACTGTCGGTATTGCCGTCGGTGTGGGTGTCGGTACCGGTGTGGCTGTAGGTACTGGTGTGGGTGAAACGCTGGGGGACAGGGCATAGCGTGTCCGGGATGACATCAGCGGAGAGCTATCTTTGATTCCATATGTGTTGGTGTACGCCGTATCGCCGATGCCGTCAGTGTTTGTATCCTGGCCTGTATAACTGCTGTACAGGTTGCCAAGCTTGTTTGTATACGTCTTGCCATTATACGTGTAGGTGATCGGATTGCTCGTCCAGCTAATCGTGCCGCCGATCTGCAGTGTCGGGTACCTGTTACCGGTGATATCATTCAGATATATCGTAGCGGTTGTAGACTCCAGCAGAATACCTATGTTGTTCTGGTGCACAAAGTTACCGGTCAGCACGTGGCCCGAACCTCTGAAAATCCTGATGCCATACAGGGTTCCGGAGATATCGTTATTCCTGACGATGTTGTTATTTGCATATACGTAAATGCCTATGGCTTTTCCACCCGTCACTGAGTTGCCTTCGACAATATTGCCATTGCCTTTTACGCATATGCCCGTATAGCCGCCAATGATATTATTATTAGAAATTACACCACTATCGGCAGTATACAAAATGCCATAGTAAGCGGGGTTGATGTTTCTGATTGAAAAGCCTTCGACACGTACTCCGGTGGCGGATATTGTAATTGCGTGGTTACTGGTGCCAGTGCAGTCCAGCACAGGTGTTTCGCCAACTGCCGCCTTTACTGTGAGTTTCTTGCCAATGGTAAGGCACTCTTGATAAGTGCCGCTGCTAACCAGGATCGTACTTCCGGGACTTGCCGCGTTGATTGCAGCCTGTATCGACTTGTAGCTACCTGATGGGCTTACTGTGATTGTTCCTGCAGATGCAAGCCCGACGGCTGCAGTGCCTGCCTGCTGTGAATCAGCCTGCGAATCAGCCAGTTGTGCCAGACCAGAAATCAAAAGTAATGTTACCAGGATGCAGGCAGCTATTCGTCGAACCAACGCAAGGACTCTCCGGATAAAATATTATAATACAAATTATTATATAACATATTTATATTTAAGTACTTATTGCACACTAAAAGGTATATATAAAAAAGACTTCAACCAGTCTGCTAATGAATACTTATCAGTCAATTAATGATTATATTTCAAAATTTCCCCCTGAGATTCAGGAAAAACTGAATCATTTAAGAAAAGTGATTAAAGAGTCAGCACCAGGCGCAGAAGAAAAGATCAGCTATCAAATGCCCACTTTTGCGCTGCATGGAAATCTGGTACATTTTGCCGCTTATGACCATCATATCGGATTTTATCCCGCTCCCAGCGGAATTGATGAGTTTAAACAAGAATTATCGGGGTATAAGTGGGCAAAAGGGTCAGTGCAATTTCCTCTTGATAAGCCTCTGCCATACGAATTAATAAGCAAGATCGTAAAATTTAGAGTTGCCGAGAACATCAAACAGGCAAAGGGCAAACTGAAAAAGTGAACTGGTATTGTTTCAATCCCAGCTTATGACCAGATCGCCTCTGCGCATGGGCTTGCCGCATTTCGGGCAGACGCCGGGGTAGCTCCAGATTCGGAACCTGTGGGTGAACGACTCCGGGCAGCGGGCCCTTTTATGGAATGATTTCTGCTTGATGGTGTAGCTGCTGTGGTCTTCCAGCTCATACAGTTCCTTGCAGTCTTCACACAGGATTGTCAGGCCGGTATCGATATCAGCCTTGCCGTTTTCTCCGGATACCATCGCTTCATAGCCACATGCATCGCAGTGAAATTTGTAGAGCTTGACCATTTTTACCCTGCCGATATCGTAATGTCCAAGACCCATATAGCTTTTACGGCCACTGACGTGGCAAAAGATGCTTTAGCTATAAAGAAATATTAAAATTGTTATTTACATTTTTTCGCTACCATCTCGTAGTAGGCGAACCCACCAACTGCGGCTATCAGAACTCCTGAGACGATAAGCACCGGTGCACAAACCAGGCCATATATGCCCAGGCCGGACATCTCCCGAATGGAGAATACCTCTGAATTATAGTACTTCGAGGCGATCACTATCAGGCTCAGCCAGAGTGTAGCGGCTACTGCCCCCGATATCCCGGATATGCCTCCTGCGAGGCCTGCTGCGATCAATGCTTCACCAGAACTCTTGATATCTGCACGAGCGAGGTAGATCGTAACTGCTCCGAGAATGACCATCAGGACAAAGCTAATAAATATTAAACAGGGCAATGCAGCCGTTATGCCGATCAGGGATCCGAACACGATCCCCGCGAGGATGGCGCTGGCGTATTTAGTCATCATAACAATCTCGTATATTATTTATCGAAAGGTATACTTATATATCCTTTGATTAGTCACTATTTACTTTGCCAGCTATCAAATAGCAACCCTAATCTTAAGAAATCTAACCGCAATTTTTATATAGCACTTAATCAACTCGCAGCGGAACCTTAATAGCCAGGGCTCATGACTTTTTAAACATGTGCCTGTGTGTCGTACCTCTAAATCGACCATAAGCCGGGACCGCAGATCATGGACGAAATTATCCGGACCGACAATTTAACGAAGCACTATGGAAAAGTCCGTGCCGTTGACGGTATTTCCCTGAGTGTCAAGAAGGGGGAAATCTACGGTTTTCTGGGGCTCAACGGCTCCGGTAAGACTACTACCATTAGAATGCTCCTTGGCATGATCCATCCCACGGCAGGGTCAGCTTACATCTGTGGGGAGAAGGTCAGCGCCGGCAGTAACGATTTGTGGGGTAAGGTCGGATATATGGTCGAAGTCCCCTATTCGTATCCTGAGCTTACCGTCCAGGAAAACCTCGAGATCATTCGCCGGTTGCGCGGGATACCTGATAAACAGGCAGTCGACGCGGTGATCAACCTATTGCGGCTGAATCCTTACAGCGATCGAAAAGCGAAAGATCTGTCTCTGGGTAACGCCCAGCGGCTCGGCCTGGCCAAAGCGCTCATACACAACCCGGATATTCTCATACTGGACGAGCCAGCCAACGGGCTGGACCCTGTCGGCATCGTCGAGGTGCGGGAACTGTTCCGGGACCTCGCCTTCAATCACGGGGTCACGATCTTCATATCCAGCCATATCCTGGGAGAAATCTCCCGCATCGCCACACGGATCGCTATAATTCATCAGGGCAGACTGGTGCAGGAAGTCAATACCGACCAGCTCGGGAATCTCCTGCGAAGACGGCTTGTCGTGGACACTCTGGATAATAAATCGGCACAGGCAAGATTGATCAATGCGGGCTATACTGTGGCCATATCCGCCGACGGAGCACTGGAGATCAGCACTGAAAATGCCATCAGCCACCCGGAGGAAATAGCCACGGCGCTTGTAACCGCTGGACTGCCGCCGACCTTGCTCAAGGTCGAAGAGGAAGACCTGGAGTCCTATTTCCTGCGAGCGATCGGGATGACCGGAGGCCTATTATGAACCTGTTACTGGCGGCCATCTGGGCCGAAACCATGAAAATCCGCAAGTCTAAAATGCTCTGGCTATCGGCGCTGGCCGCTATCTTTATCACCGCAATGATCGGCTTCATGGTCTTCATATCTAAAAACCCGGAACTCGGGAGCAAGCTGGGCTTGTTAAGCATGAAAGCTTCTATCGTGCAAGATGCCGACTGGTCGTCCTATTTAAGCCTGCTTTCTCAGATGGTAGCCGGAGTCGGAGCTATCGTATTTGGTTTCATCACCGCCTGGATCTTCGGCCGTGAGTACTCAGATCGCACTGTCAAAGACCTGCTTGCGCTGCCCGTCCCGCGGTCTTACATCGTCCTGTCAAAATTCGTAGTCGTGGCGATCTGGTGCGTTGCGTTTGCGTTTATTATGGTCGTCTCCGGGCTATTGATCGGATGGATGGTCGGCCTGACCGGGTGGTCTGGCGAGATGGCTGTTCATATTGTTTACATCTTTGCCATAACCGCCATCATGACCTTATTATTGTGTACTCCGGTAGCCTTTTTAGCCAGCTATGGCAGGGGATATCTGCCTCCGATCGGGTTTGTTATACTAACGCTATTAACAGCACAGTTTGTCGGTATGCTAGGCCTGGGGCCATATTTCCCATGGGCAATTCCCGGGCTATACAGTCTTTCCGAGAACACGGCTGGTATGCAGCTAGTAGCAGCCAGCTATCTCCTTCTCCTGTTGACCAGCCTGATCGGATTGGCCGCTACCTTCGCGTGGTGGCGGTACGCAGACCAGTCCTAAAGCTTAATTTTCCCGGGTACTCGATATGGATCTGAAACTCTGGTAAACCGCCAGCGGCTTTTCAAAAATCGTACCAGATTAGTACTGCGTTTTGGGGTAGTAGAAAAAATCGGGCCCCGTCATCGACAAGGCCCGTATTAAGCGGCAAGTCCGTGATACCTTACGCCAGCTTCGCCTGGTTTAAACAATAGACAGTGTCTTTGGGATTTAAGTCGTAGTTTCCACGAGCCCAGAACGTCGATGCATCCAAACCCGTGCTGTCTGCCGGCGTAATGCTCCAGAGCATCACGTCCCAGTTGGCGTGGCCTCCTTTATCGCTCCAGAGTACGCTGCTCTCGGCACCCTTCGTGCAAAGATCTGCCCTGACACACCGGAACTCGGGGATCACTGGCGCATTATAGCCCTGTACGGCCACGCATCCGAGCGATACATAGCCTGCTGGTGGTACGGGCGTCCAGATCGACATGTCGTAGTAGGCGCTGCTTCCCCGATCTGTCCATATGCACATCCACCTGACGGGCGGAGCCACCGCGCTCGAGTCATTTGCATAGACAAGCGTGACCTGCCGTGTGGGTTCTCTATAGGCAGGTTCGACTAGATCGCCGATCATGTACCAACCTTCATCTACTTTCGCCGGCCTGTAGACCATCATATCCAGGTACGCACCAGACCCATGGTCATTAGTGATCATCACCAGGTCGTCTGTCTTCATCGTGGTCAGTGCCGGACCCGGCGAATTCGCATTACTCAAAGAACTATCTATCGAATTATCGATGACCTGCTCTGAAGCACTTGCATCCTGGCTCACTATCGCAAATGCGAGCGCGGCAGTCAGTAGTAGTACGCCTGCAACCAATACGCCGAGGAATAATGTATTACGCATTGTTAAACCACCTTTCAATTAATAATCGTTTGACTACTGTTTGTTTGTAGTGAGATATAATTATTTGGATAATTACACAAATCAAACGTCAAAAAGATAATTACATGGATTATATGCTTTGATATCCGGCCTTATCCACTTACAAAATATTAACCATAATTTTATGGTGCTCGGTCTCTAACAAGTACCGGATGAAACCGGATAAAGGTACGTTATTTTTCGCTATTACTGGCTTGTTATTGATTAGCCTGATCAGCGCTCTCGCGGTCCTGGTCGTAACTGACCAGGGGCTATCCTCAGGCACGTCGCCATCTTCTGCAGTAGCAGGCGATGACGATGCCCTGATCCTCGGAGCTTCGAATGGCAAGCCGGAATCTGCGCAGCCGGTCATCAAAACGGCCGGCTACCCGGGATTCCCCACGGATTATTACGCCAGTTTAAGCAGCTATACTTTTGGCCCGGGCCATGATAGAATTACCCGCCTGAAGTTGAACGATAACGGTACGATCAGCGTCGAAGCAATCGGCGGAGCCACCCCGTATGGTACCTTCAGCGGAGTCCTGACGGGGGGCCAGTGGTATAAAGTAAAGGGGCAAGGCCATACGATTTATATCGACGGCAGAAATCTTCGCGGGCCGTTCGAATACCAGTACGACGCTAGTATTGATCTTCGCTGGCCGGATAATATCGCCACTATCTACGAGGAAAGGGGTCGTAATACCATGACTCTGCCAGCGGATATGTCCATTTGCGACGAGATCTCGGAAGGTCGCTATAATGGCTGGGATTCAGGCTATGCGACCATGAACGCTTCTGCAGACCTGCTAGCTCCCTATATCGACTCGTGCGTGGATGCGGAAACAGCGCGGCCCTACATCGAGAGAGGTTATACCGGCTGGCAGGCCATACCGTACATCGTATATGGCGTTCCGGTGGATACAGCCGCCTATTTTATGAAGCAGGGCATCTCTGCAGAGCTTAGCGGCCCGTTTATCGCCGCCGGCATCTCGAAGGAAGATACGATCGCCTACTTGAACTCGGGTTACCCGGCAGGCCAGATCATGCCTTACATCCGAGCCGGGGTTAAAGAGTCCGACGTCCTGACATACCTGGACGCGGGCGTCGCGTACGACAAAGCCCGCCCCTACCTCGACGCGAACATACCTGCCGACATCGCTGCACCCTATGCCGACAGTGTATTCTCCTCGGACATGTGCATGCCTTTTGCCAGCGCGAACGTCAGCATGAGTAAGGCCCGGCCGTTCATGCTTTTCAATATACCTTCGGACCAGGCGGTCGTCTATATTAATAATGGCATCACAGCCACGACGGCAAAGCCATACGTCGATGCAGGAGTTCCGGTCGAGAAGGCTGTGGGTGAGATTAAGAAAGGCTTGCCGCCTGCATAATAATCCAGAGATTAGAAGTAGTCTTGTTGTGGCAGCTTGTCTGCGGCTTCGGGCTTTTCGGCATAAGCGGTGCCTCCGGGTACATACTGAATGCCGATGCAATCGCAGAGTCCATGGGCTGGCCGACAAGCAGCTCTTTCCACACTGAAGTCGGCATGGCCAACCTTGCCTTCGGTAGATCATTTATATTATAATACTATATTATTAAGTTTGAGATTAAGATGGTAGATCTATATTTCATTCTTGATAATAATTGGGTCGCTGCAACAGTTGATGATACCAATTTAGCATATGTCAGGGCGCACTGTGGGGGATGTGATAAAGAATTTGTCGCAAAGATGAAGGCACAAGCACTGGATCGAAAATGTGAGCGAATGCAGAATACTCTTATTCAGGTAACATATCAGGTATACCCGATCGGGAATTGTGGGCGTATTGTTTGCCCTTATTGTGGAGTAGCACACTATAACTGGGTTGAGGGTAAAGCACCTAAAACTAAGTAAAGGCCCTTTTAAAAAAATTGTTTGGCAAATGAAATTTTTTCGTACTCGGTCAATGTAGGCGTTCTCACTATCCGAAGCTGATCTTCTGCTTGGGCTTCAGGTTGTCCTGCATGGTCCAGAAGTACGCATGGCCCTTCGCAAGCCTGAAGACGATCAGATCCGGGCTGTCTGCAGTCAGTCCGAAGGCCTTTAAGAACGGCCTTTCATCGATTGCCTTCTGTTTGAGCTTTTTATCGTTCACGAACTCGATCTCACCCTCGACACGCATCATCGAGCCAGCCTGTTCTCCGGGTTTAAAGAAGCACAGTTCTACTTTCGGGTTTGCCTTTAGTTGTCTGTATAGATCTTTCATCGTGGCAGTCTGTAGATATATGCCAGTTTCATCGGCAAAGAACAGACCCATAGCCCGGACCCGGGGCTGCCCGCCTTCAGTTGTGGCAAGGTAACAAATCTTAGCATCGTTTGCGAATTTTACACAATCCTTAAAATCCATGATTAATAAGCTCCTGTTAGGGCGATTTCTTACTTTTCGACCTATTATATTATACTGGCTTTATGACTATAAAAAAATTTGTGATACTGTTAATGAGGTATCTAAAACGGTTGAATCAGTATACAAATCATTGATACATACCGCTTTTCTCCATATCAATTCGTAGTCAAAAACAATATATAGCTTATTATCGTTTTGACAATATGTGAATAGTGATCTACTCATCGGCCTAAAAGCCGGTATGGCAGGCTTTGTTGTTCTGGCGATCATCAGCATCATCACTTTTCTCGTTTACGTCTTAAACGATTACACCGGCGGCCCAAAAATACAATTATCGGATTCGGGTGCAATAGCCGTCTTATCTCTGATCGCGCTGATAATCTATACTGGATCGGGCATGCTCTCCTCGAAGTTGCATCATGGGCAAATCGTCGGGCAGACTCATTTAGTCATTTCAGGCGCAGTCGCCGGTTTGATCGCATCTGTCACCGGTACCATCTTCGATATAATCATGAGAATCTGTGCAAGAGTCGTTGTTGTGGCTATGGGGCTAATCCCCGGCCAAAACCTGGACATGAGCCTCATTAGTTCTCTGGTTACCGGCTCGATTTCCATCACCTGGGCACGTGGCATGGGCCTTGCCATTGCAGCCGTTCTGCTGGGCATCATAGGGGCATGGGGCTATCAGGTGCTATTTAAAAAGAATTATTTGATAAACCAGTAACCGTTTTTTAAAAATAAAGTTTCTATCCTCAAACGAACCTACTTATAGAATTCCACTTCTTCCAGGTATTTCTGCCACTCATCTTTCGCCGCTTTAATCTGTTTTACCTCTTTCGGCTTGGTCTGGTTTTTAAACGCCTTTTTCACCTGACTTTCAAGTTTGGCGTCACCCTGGCTTAAGTAAGCGTGCTTATCACAAAAGAATCGAAGAATATACCCGCAGTCATCGCAGTACATTTGCCACTGTGCTGGCTGGCTGCATATCCCGCAAACTGAGCCTTCCGGGGCAATATTGTTTATTATTACGTTATGTTCGTGCATATTCTCGTCTCTGCTTTGATTGATGTCTGGGCTTATTATAGCTTTGTTCATGTTCTGTGTCGTTGTCACTTATAGACATATACGCTTGCCATTTTTTTTAAGCAGACTAAGAATCTGCGCGTTTTCGTCTGTCAGCCAGCAGACTATACTTGGAGTAGATTCTTTTTATGCATAATTTCGTACTTAATACACAAAAAATATATACATGTATATACGCGTATATTCTTGTGAGATGCATTGTCTGATTTCCATTGTTATCCGATCAAGTTAACCC
>CAZJRS010000022.1:16383-35328 GCA_964548585.1 uncultured Methanocella sp.
CGAGTTTGTGTCCGATATGTAATACCCCGATGAATTTTGAGAAGCGAGAAATAAAAAAGGGTATTTATGCTCAGGTAGAAGTTTGCCCGAAATGTCTTGAAGAATTTATTGATCTGAAAGAACATGAGAAAGTGTATCGGGAATATTTCAGCAAGGCATTTAAAAGTGGCAACAGTATCGCGGTACGAATACCTAAAGAGTTAGCTGATAAGATCGGGTTAAAAGATGGCACGCCGTTGAAAATTGATATTGAAGACGATAATAAAATCGTTATAGAAGCCAGAGCGTAACCGTTTTATTTTTCGATGGCGATACTGTTTATTATTCTTAGTCCGCTTTCCGCTTGCCCTTTCTCAGATTTTTATAATCGATACTATGTGCGGATAATAGTGAATTGATGTGACTATAGAATCAGATGAAATGCCAAAAAAATATCTTACTAAAAATTGAAAGGAATGCGCATGAGTATTATCTTGCATATCGCTCCTCGCAATGATTGGGAAGCATCAGCTTCCAGCGGTTACTATAAACCCTCTTCCTTGGACTCAGATGGCTTTATTCACTGTTCGACCATGGAGCAAACAGTGGAGACTGCAAATCAATTTTACGCTAATCAGCAAGATCTGGTCATCCTCTGCATTGATGGGAATATGTCAGAAGCTGAGGTGAAATATGAAACACCGGCATGTGTTAACGATCAAAGAGCAGGTTCGTTGTTTCCACATATTTATGGACCGCTCAATGTGTCTGCCGTAGTCCGAGTTGTGGGGTTCTTTCCCAATGCATATGGTAAATTTGAGCTACCGGCAGAGATTAGTCAGCTGTGAGTAGGCCTTAGCTGATTGAAGAAATATGGTTATGGTTTATCCACCGTGTTTGGGGAACTTTTTTTAGAAAGTTCCCGGGAGCCCCTCAAAAATTTTATCTCTCTGTTCTGATTGCAACGCAGAAAGGGGATCTCCTGTATTTTTATGTCGATTTTTAGATGTTTTATGTAACTGAATCTGTTATCTGGCTGTTTACACTTGTTGGAAATGCGTTTAAGGATAGCCCCGGATCGACCGTTGGTCCGGATAGAACTACAAACGCTAATACGATCAACAAGATCACGATCAAGACAAATAGGATTGTTGAGAACAATGAACTGCGATTAACCACCGTGAACACCTATCGCTGTATCGGCGCAGGAGTATAAAAAGATTGTTTGCACAACAGTAATTACAAGATTACAAAATATGAAATAAAGCCAGAATTGCTTGGGTCGCAGAAATAAAGATTTATTTCAAAATCATCGGTTTAAAATTGCCCTTCGGGCTTGTTTTAGTGTCGAGACCCAGGGGAACTTTTTTAGAAAGTTCCCCGGGAGCCCCTCAAAAATCTTATAGCCCCGTTCGGATTCGAACCGAAGTCACAGGATCCAGAGTCCCATATGATTGACCGCTACACTACGGGGCTGTTTTCGCCGACCAAAATATAGCATTATATGATATAACGTTTTCGCTCTCATCCGACCCGCTATCTACTGGAGCCCGACAAACGCTGATCGTGCTTCTCACAGTTCTATATACCTCTGTAATCGGGCACTGTTAAATCGCCAAGCTCAATTCTATTAATTTCCGTGCTATCCTATTCGCCCATATTGGCGTCCTTGGCGTGCCTGGCGCTAATACCGCGCAGAACTGGGGCACTGCTATTTTTCATAGCCTTTACCGAGAATCGGTGCATTTCCTGGCATTATCTGATAAATTTAAAATCCTATGTATGGTTTACAAACGATTGCTGCATCTGCGATGAATCTCTGTTGTCTATGGGCATGGGAAGAACAACGATCGCTGCGCTGTGCCTGTGCCACACTGATTTCACAGATTACGTTGGATTTCACAGATTGAAACTAATTTCACGGATGAGGTTGATTACACAGATTACTAGTCTGTTCAGTTTAATCGATCACTCTCATAGACGAATCTGTGTAATCGACCTCATCCGTGCCATCGGAAAAAATCAGTGTAATCGGTTTCAATCTGTGGCATCTGTGTGGCACTGGCACAGCGCAGCGTTCGTATTGATGAGTCGTTCCGATACAAGGGCCGGATATGCTATCAAATATCTCACTCATAATCTGGAAGATCGCAGCCCTCGTATTGCTTTAAGTTACCCCCCTCTACAAAATCTTCTATAACTTTGGCCCTACTACTAACATTCTTTTTTCCACAGTTCTCATTGGTTACCCAAAATACGGTAAAACTAATTATATAATAATACACAAATAATATATCATGCCGAATTTATCCCCGCCAAAACCTGACTGGCTGAAAGTCCGTCTGCCCCGTTCTAACCGGTATAACCACGTCAGGGACGTCATCGCGAAACATCGTTTAAACACAGTCTGTGCCAGCGCTATGTGCCCGAACGCACTGGAGTGCTGGGGCGAGGGCTGCCTGACCTTCATGGTGATGGGGAACACTTGTACCCGGTCCTGTCGTTTCTGCGGGGTCGCTCATGGGGCTGTGGGCGAGCCGCTGGATATCACCGAGCCTGAGCGGCTTGTGTCGGCAGCCAGGACGCTGGGTTTGAGCTATGTCGTGATCACTTCGGTTGACCGGGATGATCTGCCAGATTTTGGGGCTGGCCACTACGCAGCCTGCATTGAGGCTTTAAACGCGAAATTGCCCGGTGTTCGTGTCGAAGCAATCATTCCTGATTTTTCCGGGCGGCTGGACCTGCTTGAGCAGGTGGTCGATGCGCGGCCGGATGTCATCTCTCATAATATCGAGACGGTTGAGCGGCTATCTTCCACGGTCCGGGACCGGCGGGCAGGCTATTATCGTTCGCTCGACGTGCTGCGGGATGTCAAGCGGCTGAATCCCCGCTTGATCACTAAATCCTCGCTGTTGCTGGGCATGGGTGAAGAGGATGCGGAGATCAGGCAATCCCTACACCATTTACATGAGGCAAGGTTGGATGTCCTTGCTATCGGCCAGTACCTGCGGCCGGGGCACTCGCAGTTGCCGGTCAGTCGCTATGTTAAACCGGAAATGTTCGAGGAACTGGCAGCATATGGCCGGTCGCTGGGTTTCAGGCAAGTATCGGCGGGGCCTTTTGTGAGGACCTCGTACCATGCCGGTCAGCAGTTTGAGGCGATGGCGGCAGATTCACGGGGGGCTTAGCATGGATGAGAAATATCTGTTTAAGCTGGTTAAGGGAGAGACGTTTACCATTGTGTCCCAGGATGGGAAAGCTAACGAGCTGGACCCGGGTTTGCCCCAGGAGCTCCTGCTGAAGATGTACCGGCTGATGGTGCTGGCCAGGACCTATGATGAGAAGGCGATGAAGCTTCAGCGGGGCGGGCGTATGGGTACTTATCCCCCGATGAGCGGCCAGGAAGCGATCCAGATCGGTAGTGCGCTGGCCATGGGCGAGAAAGACTGGATGGTCCCGTCATACCGGGAGATCGGTGCCATGATCGCGGCCGGGGTGCCGTTGGCGACCATGTACCAGCTCTGGATGGGTAACGATTACGGGAACCGGATACCGGAAAACGTCCGGTGCATGCCTATATCAATCGTAGTTGGCAGCCAGGCGCTACATGCTACCGGGATTGCCTGGGCGGCGAAGATCCGGGGTGAAAAGATGGCCGTGCTTAACTATTTTGGGGACGGTGCTACGTCGAGGGGCGACTTTCACGAGGCTTTGAACTTTGCCGGGGTCTACCAGGTGCCTGCTTTGTTCATCTGCTCCAACAATCAGTTTGCGATTTCCACCCCGCCTAAACTGCAAACTCGCGCCGAAACACTCGCACAGAAAGGCCTTGCGTACGGTATTCCGAGCTACAGGCTGGACGGGATGGATGTACTGGCCTCATATGTCATGGTAAAAGACCTGCTCAACCGGGTGAGGGAAGGCAACGGCCCTGCTTATATCGAAGCGCTTTGCTACCGGTTCGGGCCGCATACGACTTCGGATAACCCTGACTTATACCGGTCTCCAGAAGAGGTGGAGCGGATCATGAAAGAGACTGATCCGATCGACCGGTTCCGCCATTACCTGGTCGAAAAAGGCCTCTGGGACATCACCCGGGAAACAAAGCTGCACGAGGAGCTCGATGATCTGGTGGATAAGGCTGCGAAGGAGGCTGAGCAGTCTGCTCCACCCAGGTTTGAAGAGCTCTTTAAGAATGTGTTCGCTACCGAGCCGAAGTACCTCCGGGAAGAATACGAGTACTCCAAGCGCTTTTCCGGGGGGAAGTAGGGTGGCGATGCTGAATAACATCCAGGCGATCAACGATGCGCTCCTGTACGAGATGGGGCAGGACCCTTCAGTCATGGTGATGGGCGAAGATGTGGGCAAGGAAGGCGGTGTATTCCGGGCTTCGACCGGCCTGCAGGAAAAATTCGGCAACGTCCGGGTCGTGGACACGCCGCTGTCTGAGAATGGCATTGTCGGTACGGCGATCGGACTGGCGCTCAACGGGATGAAGCCCGTCGCTGA
Source organism: uncultured Methanocella sp. (assembly GCA_964548585.1). Taxonomy (GTDB): domain Archaea; phylum Halobacteriota; class Methanocellia; order Methanocellales; family Methanocellaceae; genus Methanocella_A. Next base: position 20,872 of record CAZJRS010000022.1, read on the forward strand.
AATCCAGTTTTCCGGCTTCGTCTACTCGGCATACGAAGAACTGATATCCCATGCTTCCCGGATGCGTCAGCGGACGATGGGTCGGCTGCATGTGCCTCTGGTGGTACGCATGCCCTACGGAGGCGGTGTCAAGGCGCTGGAGCACCACAGCGAGAGCTATGAGTCCATTTTCATTCACGACCCCGGACTGAAGGTCGTGACACCCTGTACGCCTAAAGATATGAAAGGGCTGCTAATCTCGGCTATAAGGGACCCTGACCCTGTGATATTCCTGGAGCACATCCGGCTGTACCGGGCTTACCGGGAGGAAGTGCCAGACGGGGAATACACGGTGCCCATCGGCGAAGCCCGGGTGGCTTTACCCGGCAAAGACCTGACGATCGTTACCTGGAGCGCCATGGTCAACGTTTCTCTGGAGGCGGCGAAAAAGCTGCAAGAAGAGGGTATTAATGCAGAAATCATGGACCTGCGGACCCTGAAGCCTCTCGACAAGGACGCGATCCTGAGTTCTGTTCAGAAGACTGGTCGGCTGGTGGTCGTCGAGGAAGCCCACAAGATAATGGGGTTCGGATCGGAGATCAGTGCCATCGTCAGCGAAGAAGCGATCATGTATCTGAAAGGACCGGTAATCCGAGTGGCCGGCTATGATATTAAATTCCCGTTGTTCAAGCTCGAGGATAAATACCTGCCTGACCCAGAGCGGGTTGTTGCGGCAGCGAGAGAAGTCATGCAATATTAGTGCTGGTGATTCTGTGACATACGAGTTCAAGCTTCCCGATCTGGGTGAAGGTATCACCTCGGGAGAGATCAAGAAATGGGACGTGAAAAAAGGCGACCACGTGAAGGAAGACGATCCTATTGCCGAGATCGAGACCGATAAGGCTGTCGTGGAACTGCCGGCGCCGGTTTCGGGAATGATAGAAGATATTAGGTTTAAGGAAGGTGACACGGTACCGGTCGGCAGTGTGGTGGCAGTAATCCTGGAGGAAGGCGAGGCGGCGAAGGCTCCGTCGCCGAAGCAGGAAAAAGCGGTAGAGAAAGCTACGGCAGAAGCGAAAAAACCCGAGGTTCAGGCTCCTCCGGCCGAAGGGGCGGGGAAAGTCCCGGTACTGGCTACGCCAGCTACACGTATGCTGGCAAAGCAGCTGGGCGTTGACATTTCATCTGTCAAAGGTACAGGGCAGGACGGACGCATCACAGACGAAGATGTAAAAGCGACTTCGGGAAAGCCTGTTGACAAGCCTGTTGACAAGCCTGTTGAGAAGCCTGTTGAGAAGCCTGTTCCGGCACCGGCAGTACCTGCGCCTAAGCCCTCTGGTATGGAAGAGCGTGTGCCTTTTAAAGGCATCAGGCGAACGATTTCAGATAACCTGTTGCGATCTCTCCAGCATACGGCACAGGTGACCGTCTTCGATGACGTCGACATGACAAAGCTGGTCGAGCTTCGGGCTCAGCTTAACGGTGCTCGTGCCGATGGCGTTAAAGTGAGCTACCTGGCATTCACAGTTAAAGCGGTGGTTGCCGCTTTACGGGATCACCCCTTGCTGAATGCCACCGTAGACGAGGAGCGGGGAGAGATCGTACTTAAGAAGTACTATAACCTAGGGATTGCCATCGATGCGCCCCGTGGTCTCATTGTCTCCCCGGTAAAGGATGCCGATCGTAAAAGTATCCTTGAAATTTCCAGGGAGATCAAAGAACTGGCAGAGATGGCCACTTTGGGGAAGATCGGTGTCGAGCAGCTGCGTGGCAGTACCTTTACCATTGCCAATATTGGCAGCGTCGGCGGGCTTTATTCCACGCCGATACTCAATCCTCCCGAATCGGCTATTCTGGAGATGCAGCAGATGCGGGATATGCCGCGTGCCTGTAATGGTTTTCTTTGCATTCGCAAGGTGATGAACCTGTGCCTCACCATCGATCACCGTATCATCGATGGTGCCGAAGGCCAGCGTTTCCTGAATCAGGTAAAGCGCTACCTGGAAGAGCCGCAACTGTTGTTCGTTGGCATGACCTAGGTGATTTCTCTTGGTTGTAGGCGACATAGACGTAGGGACTGATGTTTTAATCATCGGTGCAGGGCCAGCCGGCTATACCGCGGCGATCCGCCTCGGGCAGATGGGTGTGGATGTGACTCTGGCAGGCCCGGACCTCGGTGGTATATGTCTTCACCAGGGCTGTATCCCTGTGAAGGGGATTCTGTACGCGTTAAACCTCGCCGCAGACATGCGAAATGCCGGTGCAATGGGGATAACTGCAGACAATGTCTCCTTAAACATGAGCAAGCTGCGTGCCGGTAACGATCAAGAGATCCACCGGCTCGAGACCGGGATCCGAAGCATGCTAGAGGCAAGCGGTGTACAGGTGTTCGAAGGAATCTGCTCGTTTACCTCCTCTTCATCTGCCAATCTCGTGAGCCATGGCAGAACTCAGCGCATCACTTTCAAAAGGGCTGTCATTGCCACTGGTATGCACTATTCAGTCCCGGAAGGTATCTCCCCGGATGACAAGCGCATTGTATTTCCTTATGCGATAAGCCGGATGGACACAGTTCCAGGAAGCGCAGTCGTGCTGGGCGGGGGAGTAGCTGGTGCTTCGATGGTGTCAGTGTTCGCAAAGATGGGCACAAAAGTATCGATCGCCTATAAACAGTCTACACTGATATCATGGCTGGACAATGATCTGCTCCAGGCTGCCATGAATAAACTGGCTGGCTATGGCGTACAGGTATTTCCCGGGGCATCCTGGACTATATCTGCCGATCGTAGCACTGTGACTATCCGGTCTGGCGATAAGACCCAGACGTTGAACCCTGATTTGATCGTACTCTGTTCCCCTATGAAACCAAATATAGAAGGACTGTCACTCAACAATACCAAAGTAAAGCTTAAGTCTAACGGCTTTGTAGCCGTCGACGATCATTACCGCACATCCGACCCTTCGATCTATGCCGTGGGCGATGTGCTCGGAGGCAGAAGGAATGCGAGCGTGGCTTTCAGGGATGGCCTCACCGTGGCAAATATACTGGCTGGTAAGGCTGAACTGCCCGATTTTCAGGCTATGCCGCTAACCCTTGATGCCGGATTGAAAATCACCTGTGCAGGCATGAGTGAAAAAGCGGCTGAAAAAGCCGGTATAGACGTATCAGTTAGCCGTTCCCCCTATTCCGCCAACGGCGGCGCTGCAACTGCGAGGTCCACGGAAGGCTTCGTCAAGGTAATCTCCGAAAAGTCCACCGGCCGTATCCTTGGTGTCTTCATCGCCGGGGTCCACGCCGGTGACCTCCTCGGTGAGGCGATGCTGGCCATCGAAACCGGGGCAAGACTGGAAGATGTTGCGCTGACACTCCACCCTCACCCAGAGATCGTTGAAATATTCGCTGACGCCTGTGCCCGGGGCGCCGGGCTATCGGCGAATGTGGGGAAAAAATAATAAAACATTTAAAGTTATAACCATCCGATCATGCTCACCGTGAGCAGTTCCATTCTTCGCTCTGATACTTAGGAATTAACAGCTTCACGCTCTCTGTCTCCTGATCGTTAAGCCTGCCCGGCTGCCAGCTTTTTCCGGTCGTGAAGCCGAGCAGCAACGCATTATATAACAGCTGTATTGAGGGGCATCCTTCTTCTGCTGCACATGTGACGTAATCCTTAAACGATCGGGCGTCTTTGTCCGCCAGCTTTTTTTCAGACGGTTTTAACACTGAGAACATTGTTTCCCGGTCGACGGTGAATAAGATCGTACCGTGCTGGGTGAGTATCCCTTGTCGTCTGGTCTGGGCGCTGCCTGATATTTTCCTGTTGTTAACTACGATATCGTTGATGGGGCGAAACTCTGCTTTGATGCCGGCTATGGCCAGGCCTTCGACCACCCAGCTGCAAATCTCTTTGTAAGAAGTTTTGATATCCCTGTCGAAATATCTCTCCGGCGCGATAACACTGTACGTGATTTCACCGGCCTGGTCATGGTATACGGCTCCTCCTCCTGTGCGTCTCCGGACTAGGTCGATGCCCTTCTCTTTACATCCTGCCACACTGACCTCATCGTGCAGGCACTGGAAGCACCCTATGGTAATGGCAGATGGTTTCCAGCGATAAAATCGGATGGTCGGGGGTGATATGCCTGCCTTGACTGCGTCTGCTACCGCTTCGTCCGTTGCCATGTTTACTACTGCAGGGCCCATTTCCAGTGGAATCACTCGCCACATCTGCAGCACTCCGCGAACAGCCGGGCAATTGTGCCTGCATCGATGCCAATTAGTTCTATTCCGCAGTCCTGAGCTGTCTTTTCGATGGCTCCCCGGACGGAGTTTTCTCCTGCCGTATCAGGCAGCTTGCTCAATGTTTCTTCGATTCTATGGACCCCGTCTTCCGGATGTATAAAAAAATCACCTGATAACTGAATTCTTACCTGTGACGCACTCGTCTCTCTGACGAGGCGTACCAGCTTTCCGCCCGGGACTTTTTCTTCCGCCCTCGTCATTCGTAGTGGCTCTCGGTGGGCAACCCCGACTGTTTCCATTCCCTGAGACCGCCTTTATAGTCTCTGACGTTCTTGTAGCCAATCCTGGTTAGTATGTTAGCAGCGCTCGTGCTGGCGGTGCATACGAAACTATCACAGTACACGATGACCGCGTCCTCCTGTCTTATCGTGGATTTGGCCGAGTCTTCAATCTCGTCGAGCGGCAATGATTTTGCACCTTTAATGTGCTCACGGTTAAAGTCATTCCTGGTCCTGACGTCCAGCAGGACGAACGCTTCACCGCTGTCCATCATTCGCTTGAGGTGGTCCATGCCGATAGACCTGACGTGCTCCGTGTACAACTAAATCACCTATGGAGTATCGAACAGGTTTCGATAAAAAGATTTCATTTGCTTTGAGCTATCTAATATAGAAATGCCTGGATAAAACTGGTTTATCTGTTACTAAAAAAGAGGCGTCCTGGAGCCAGATTCTACAGTTACAATAAAAAATTCAAGCTGTTTTGATCCTGGCGATCTCTTCCAGCTTGAGCTCTTTGATGGATAGTTCTCTCATCTTGTACTTCTGGATTTTCCCGGTCACAGTCATCGGGAACTCGTCTACGAATTTGAAGTACCGGGGAACTTTGTAGTGGGCGATCTGGCCTTTGCAGAAGTCTTTGATCTCGCCTTCGGTTACCGTGCAGTCGTTCTTGAGCTTCACCCATGCCATCAGTTCCTCGCCGTACTTGAGGTCCGGGACGCCTATGACCTGGGCATCGCTGATCGACGGGTGGGTGTACAGGAATTCCTCGACTTCTCGCGGGTATATGTTCTCTCCCCCGCGGATCACCATGTCCTTGATCCGGCCGGTGATCTTGCAATAGTCATCTTCGTCGAGGATCCCCAGATCGCCTGTGTGGAGCCAGCCTTTTTCGTCAATGGCCAGCGCGGTCGCATCCGGGTTCTTGTAGTAACCGTCCATGATCATGTAGCCTCTGGCGCAGATCTCGCCCGGCATTCCTCGTGGCACGATATCCCCTGTTCTGGGGTCGACGATCTTGAGCTCGGTGTGTGGCATCGGTCTGCCCACTGTCGACACTCTCTTTTCCAGTGAATCCTCTGTCGTCGACATCGTCAACCCTGGCGACGCTTCGGTCTGGCCGTAGGTGATGACGATTTCTTTCATGTTCATGAGGGTGTTGACTTTCTTCATGACCTCGGTCGGACACGGTGAACCGGCCATGATGCCCGTTCGCAAGGTACTCAAGTCAAACTTGCTGAACAGAGGGTGTTCCAGTTCGGCGATGAACATGGTGGGGACGCCGTGGACTGCGGTACATCTCTCCTTCTCGATGGTGGTCAGCGTAGCTATCGGATCGAAGTACTCCGCGGGCAAAACCATGGCTGCACCATGCGTCATGCATGCGAGGTTCGACAAAACCATGCCAAAACAATGGTAGAACGGCACAGGTATGCATAGCCGGTCCTTTTCGGTGAACTTCATGTATTCGCCGATGAAGTAGCCGTTATTCAGGAGATTGTGGTGGGTGAGCACGACACCTTTTGGGAACCCGGTGGTGCCCGACGTGTACTGGATGTTGATTGGATCATCGAAGGACAGCGTTGCCTGGACTGTGCAGAGCACTGCGTCCGGTATCTCATCACCCTTCGCAAGCATCTCGTTCCAGGTGTACATGTAGTCCTTTTTATCGCCCCTGATCAGGACAACCGATTTCATGAATGGCAGGTTTTCCGAGCCGATATGTCCCGGCGATGCATTCTTAGCTTCAGGGCAGACCTCCTGGAACATCTTCACGTAATCCGATGTTTTAAAGCTGTCTATCAGAATCAGTCCCTGCGCTTCGGACTGCCGCAGCACGTACTCTAGCTCATGGGTCCGGTAAGCCGGATTAATATTAACGAGTATGATACCTACTTTGGCCGTGGCGAACTGGATGATGATCCACTCGGCGACGTTGGTTGCCCAGATGGCTACTCTGTCACCCTTCTTATAACCTAAGCTGAGTAATCCTTTCGCTGCCTTGTTCACCTGCTGCTGTAGCTGCTGCCAGGTGTAGCGAACGCTCTGATGTTCCGATACCAGCGCATCTCTCTCAGGATAACTTCCCGCGATATCGTCGAACATCTCCCCGATGGTCATGCCGATAAGCGGCTTGTCGTATCCCTTGTATGCATAGCTTAGGGATTTTCTTTTCTGCATGCTCTCACCACCCTATATTCGGCCAACGTTAGTCCGGCCGGTGTGTGAACACGTGTCGATGTGTTAACACATGTCATTGAGACGGTGTTTAGTCTATTTATACCTAACCCATTCTCCCCCGGTATCTGCCATCTATCGGCAAACTGTTCTAATAAGGGAGCTGGGCATATAGAAAAAGGTGATGTACAGGTAATAAGTTTTTCGCAACGATTGAGAATAATGGAAGAAATTTTTTGAAATTATTAACTATTATTCGTTAACAAGTTTCCTTCTGATTACATCCCCAAACAAAGTTAAAAGATCAACTATTATTAAAGCCGGGGAATATGGCCCGAGGGAACCTTCACTTGTTATGGTATCAGCTCATAAAAAGTGTGAATGAGACAGGGTATATCCTGTCGTCATTCCGTTTTATCTAACTCCTCCACAGTAGTATCTTCATACTGCTGCTTTATAGGACATTCTGCCCGTAGCCGCCGTAGCCGCCGTAGCCGCCGTAGCTGTTGATACCGCTGATCTTGCCCAAGGCGTTTGAACTCGTGAACGAGCCGAAGATGTTCGATGCGAATGCGTCGCTAGAACCGAAGCCTTTCACAGAGCTCGTCCTGGGTCCCCATCCCCAGTAGCTGTTAGAGCCGCCGATCTTGCCTAGTGCGTCGGAGGTCGTGAACGAGCCGAACTTGTTCGATGCGACCGCGTCACTTGTTCCGAAGCCTATTACGTCGGATGACTTGCCCCCATAGCCGTAGCCGTAGCCGAAGTCGTTGGCGCCGTTGAAGCCGTTAAAGCTCTTCTTCTTACCACCAGAGCTTACCTTGCCTAGTGCGTCGGATGTCGCGAATGATCCAAACTTGTTCGATGCGAATGCGTCGCTTGTCCCAAATCCAGTCACGCCAGATGTCTTACCCTTGGATCCGAAGCTGCTGAAGCCGCCTTTGCTGCCGAAACTGCTCTTCCCACCTGTCCCGAAGCCGGCGCTTGATGCCCCGATAATTCCTATGCAGACCGCTAGAACTACTAACACGGTCAGAGCAATCCGAATATTGCTTCTCATATAGTCACCTCAAAACAGGATTCGAGAGACTTCGGATAACTGTTGTCGCACGATTCAACATCAGTCTTCTGCCCAGTCCACCCCTACGCCAGAATTACGTCCTGTAAAGCATTGAAAGTGCACTTTTAACCTGACGCAGCCCGCCCGAACCGTTTGCTGTCGGAAGCCGAAAAAGAGCGTACTGCACCATAATTATTCCGTGTGACATCGTCGTCGATCCAATTGTACTGGTGCTGTTATACCTTGTTGTCAACGTGGCCCTCAGACCGTGAAATTCTGTCTCAACGCGTGTCTTCTTCGTTCGTGGCGATACGGATTTTTAAAAATACCATTTATAACCATAAGAATATATTATAATGAGCTGGTACTACCCAGTAATGGGTATTGATCCGAAAACGGGGTAGTAAAACTAGTATGGGTGCTAGTATGAGGGGGTTTAGTCACAGGTACTTTAAGAGGCTACTGGCGATCCAGGTAGCCGTAATGCTCATTTGTATCACACTGATCTCGGGGCTTGTGGTGGGAACTGAGAGTAAGCCCGAGTTCTGGTGTGGCGATGTCGTCATCGGTGCAGATATCATCGATGCTGGCATGTCTCAGAATTTATTACACCAGCAGACCCTGGCGACAACCTCTGATAAATCCCTGGCCATCTCCTTTACCGCCGATTCACCCAAAAGCGCAGAACTTGTCGAGGCCGGTAGTATTTCACCCTCGATCTCGCAGACGAGCAGCGATACAGCCGTGGCCACCAGTACCGGATTATTTGAGGCCAACTATATGTTTAACCCCGGCATAAACTACGGTGCTGCACCGATCGGGGTGGGTCAGTTCGGAGTTGCGAATCCTGTCACAACCGCCAGGTTCTCTGCATCGTCACTGTTCTATCCGGAAATGACCATTCAAGGAAACCTTCGGAAGGATACTGATCAAAATTCGACAGACTCTTTCCCGGTCACTCTCCCCCCTGCTCAGGCTGTCGGTGCGTCAAACCTCATCCAGAGACTGGCGAACGAGGAAGATAACAAGAGTGCTATCGGTTTTGATGCCAGGGCTGAAAATATGCCAGTGATACTGTCCGAAGATACGATCGATTTCAACGCGCTGCCCGACCAGATCAACAATACCAGCATCGTCGAGCGGCTGTGGCGCAACACTCACCAGGGGAGCATACTCAATTATGCTTTTGAAGGTGATGCAGCTTCGCCTACGTGGATTGCGCCGATGAAGAATCCCATTCTTCTCATCGATTGCGGTGATCCTTACGACACGATAAAAAATGCCCTGGTACTGACAATGCCGGGAAAGTCTTTGACACGCGCTTTCTGGAGCCTGTAGTCAGCATATCGACGATGTAAGATGGAGGGGATTATTCCCTCACCATCTTGATCGACTTAGCCGGGCACTCGTTGGCACAGATGCCACAACCCTTGCAGTAGTCATAATCGATGTTCAGGTCCTGATCGATGCAGGCTTCGGGACAATATAATATGCAGTTCCCGCACTTCTTACAGGACTCCATGTCGAGCACCGGCTTGAAAGTCCTCCATGTACCGGTTTTACCTGCTGCGCCATGCTGGGGCTTCGACGCTGGTGTAACCGGATAGTTCCACTTGTTGCTCCCGCCCTTCTTGCCTGTGTTTCTCAGTACTGTCTTCGTTTTCAGCATATGACCACCTTCTCGTAAGCCTCTTTTGCGGCATTCAAGTTTCGCTCGTCACTGAACGTTTCTTTGATCGCAGCTAGCGCAGAGTCCAGGCGGACGATGCCAAGACCTGCCAGCGCTCCCAGGATCGGCGTGTTCAGGATCGGATTGCCTGAGAGTACCAGGCCTGTCTTTAAAGCGATGTCTGTCACATTAACCGTGGCAACTCTGAAGTCTCCTTTAGGAATCCGGGCAAGATCGCTGGTATTGACGATCAACAGTCCCCCTGGCTTGATCCCGTCGGTCACATTCACGAGGTCCAGAATGGAATCGTCCAGTACCACTACGATGTCCGGCTGGTAGATCTGGCTCGATATCTTGATATCATCCTCGCTGATCCGGGTAAACGATGTAATCGGTGCTCCGCGGCGCTCTGCGCCATACAGCGGGAACGCCGTACTATACTTTCCTTCGAGGAACGCCGCCTGTGCGAGCAGCTTTGAGGCAGTTACCCCGCCCTGACCTCCGCGCGAGTGGAATCTGATTTCCTGCATTAGTCCACCCCCAGCCACACTTCGCCTTCCGGTTTAGCTTTCCGGACTACCGTCGCGATATCCTTATAGGTAACGTCCTGGCCTCCGAGCCCGGCGATCACATTGAAGACCTTTACATTATTTCTGAAGCGGACCTCCTGTGCTACTATACCACCGGCGCCGGGTGAATAGTCTCTGTCCAGGACTACGACACGCTTGCCTTCGAGGTCCAGGTCGGGGAACGGCCGGAACTGCCTGATCCTGATCGCTCCTGCCTTTACTCCTTCCTTGCGCAGCAGGTCAACTGCCATTTCCACTTCCCGGGCAATGGTACCCATGCCGACGATCACGACTTCCGCGTCTTCGGTCTTATACTCCATCACTGCCGAGTACCTGCGTCCAAACCTCTCTGCGAACTCCTCTTCGATCTCCAGAGAAAGTTTCCCAGCCAGGTCCATGTCGTCTTTGATCATGCGGCGGAACTTGTAGTAATCGGCCGGCCCGACCAGGTTGCCGAAGGTCAGCGGGTTATCGGTATCGATCGCGTGGGGCAGGTTGATCTCGGGCAGGAAGTCGCCGATCTCGGTTAGCTCCAGCGGCTGTATGGCGTGACTCAGGATGAATCCGTCCAGGTTAACCATGCAGGGCAGGTATACCTTTTCGGCCAGCTTATAGGCCATAATCATCGAATCGTAAACTTCCTGGACCGTAGACGCGTAAAACTGCATCCACCCGGTATCCCGCTGGGAAAGCGCGTCCGTATGCTCGGCCCATATGTTCCACGCAGGCCCGACCGCCCGGTTGATGTTAGCCATGACGATGGGCAGCCTTGCCCCGGCAGCCCAGTGGATCATCTCGTGCATGTACAGCAGCCCGTGGCTCGAAGTGGCGGTAAATGCCCTGGCGCCTGTGGCTGAAGCCCCGATACAGGCTGCCAGTGCGGAATGCTCGCTTTCGACCCGAATGTACGATGCCTTCATCTTACCGGTTTCAACCAGGTTCGCCACTGTCTCGACGACTTCCGTCTGGGGCGTGATAGGATATGCTGCAACCATCTCGACGTTGCATTCTTTCACTCCGTAGGCGACCGCCTGGTTGCCCGTTGCCATCTTCTTCATTGCACAAGCCCCCTGATCCGCTGCATGCCTAGCTCAACCTCTTTCTTCATGCTCTCTATGTCCGCTCCCTTGAAGCGGCCCTGGGGCTTGATATAATCCTCCAGGGACGCAGGCTTCTTCAGCGCTGCCATCGTCGGCGGGCTCAAGGTGACCTTACCGTTCTCATACTCGTACAGGAACCACATGCCAGACCGAACGGCAAGCTTGCCCAGCTCGATCGACTTTTCTGTCGAGAATCGCCAGCCCGAAGGGCAGGGGACATGGATGTGGATGAACTTCGTGCCCTCTATGGATAGCGCCTTCTGGACCTTCTTCAACAGGTCCCTGGGGAACGCAGCGCTGGCCGTGGCCATGTACGCCGGCCGGTGCGCCATAATAATAAAATCGATGTCTTTCTTGGAGTCCTTACGTCCTGTGGGCGTTGTCGTCGTAATCGCTCCGTACGGTGTAGAGCCGCTCTTTTGCATGCCTGTATTGGAGTATGCCTCGTTATCGTAGCAGACGTACAGGATATTGGCATTCCTCTCCAGCGCCCCGGAGAGCGCCTGTAAGCCAATGTCCACCGTTCCGCCGTCACCGGCGAACACGATTACGTTCTTGCCTTTATTGCGGGCCGCCGAGGCGATGCCGTCCGCCGTTGCTGCAGCCGCTCCGAAGGCGATGTTCAGCACCGGGACACCGTAAGCTGACTTTGGGAACGAGCCCTGGCAGACTGTCGAACAGCATGCCGGGTTTACGATGATCGTGTTCTTCCCTGCCGCCTTCAGTACGTAGCGCAGGGCAAGCATAGCCGTGCATCCGGCGCAAGCCGTATTACCTTTATAAAGATATTCTTCCCGGGGGATATCGTCTAGCATTGGACCCACCTGTCTGGCGTCATAAAAACGCTCAGGTGTCATATAATCATACGTAGTTGACTAAAATCTTATGGTATCATGTCAGGACATATGACCATCTGACAGTAATTATTTCGAGTAATGGCTTGCACCCTTGCCCGACATCGCTGCATCACGATATGGCTGGCAGGATAATACTCTAAAACTGACACCGGCTGATATCTTTTCGGAATATCGGTAGTTATTGCGCCATTTTTTGATCACTGCGGCCTAATTTATATCTTGTTTTTGCAATAAGCTTATTGGGGCCGCCATGAGAGATACATATCGGGTACGATGTGCCTGTATGGTATATCAGGCGTGGGGGAGCAGGCTATGGAACATAAGGTGAATACCTGGGCTACGGGAACTCATACCACAATTGATCAGCGGAATCTTTCGGACCGAAATCTTTCGGACCGAAATCTTTCGGACATCAGCTATGCGCTTGAGGTCGAACCGCAAAACGTCGAGGTCCGCTTTAACTATGCGCTGAAGCTGGAAGAGTATGGCAGATATGAAGATGCAGAAAACGAGTACAGGAAAGTGACCAGGGATAAACCAGAATGCATCGAGGCCTATGTCCAGTATGGAAATCTTCTTCGAAAGACCAGCCGGGTTAATGACGCTGAAACTCAGTACAGAAAGGCTATCAGCGTCAATCCACACGATTTCCGGGCGCACTTCAGCTATGCACTGCTGCTGGAAGAACAAAACCGGCTTGAGGAAGCCGAGGACGAGTATGTTAGCGCAGCATGTGGCAACCGTGGTCAATCGAGATAACTGCTAATGGACGAAGAGCTAATACCAGAATCAGGGCTCTTAGATCGGGCTTTACCTTCATCTACCTGCAGAGGAATTGACCCTCTGAGAAGTCGCCTCTCATCGATCTTTTATTTGTCTTAACCGCTTCTAGCCTCTCTTTATCAAGACCGTATGCTTCAATTAGCGCTTCAATGACTTCCTGTACGTCCGCCAGTTCCTCAGTAATGTCATCCGCCCGCCGCAGCTCTTCGGCTTCCTCGACCAGCTTGTCTTTCAGCGCCAGTCGTAACCTTTCTCCGGATATCTGCTCGATGACCGGTGCTTTACCCTGCTGCCGCATGATCTCGGGGATCCTGTCCCTGACCAGCTTTCCCATGGTTAAGTGTCGGGGCTTTGGGTATATAGAACTTACATGTTTATGTAGTCGATAACTTTAATATTTCAAAATATAAATATATTAAATCAGATACGTGATCTCGCTATGAAGAAGAAACTAGTAGTGGTATATCTCAGCACATCCGGCAACACAAAACGGATGGCTGACGCCATCGTCGAAGGTGCAGATTCCCGGGGAGTCAACGCTGACTCCGTCAGCTTCTACGACGTAGATATCAAGAACCTCAAGTCCGCAGATGCCATCGCAATCGGCTCATCCACCTTTTGGTACAAGATGCACGATGCCATGGAAAAGTTCCTGGAGAAGCTTCAAACCGAAGATCTTCATGGAAAAGTCGGGGCTGCGTTCGGCTCCTACGGGTGGAGTGGGGAAGCGCCCGTGCAGATTGCCCAGAAGATGCGGGAGATGGGCATCAGTGTAATCGACCCGGTACTACGAGTACAATGGGACCCTGATGATAAGGACATAAAGGAGTGCGAGCGGCTGGGCAAAGATATTGCCAAGGCTCTGAAGAAAGAAAAGTAGCCGATTGCCCGATGTACGTGGACGGAAGCGTGAATCTTACCTGCGCTGCGATAATAAAATACAAATAGGAAGGGCGTGCATTATACTCATATCTGTCTTTGTTAAAAGGAGGTTTATTTTTTGTTCCCCAACAAAAAAGTCCAGGCACTTATTGGACAAAAGGTTCAAGTGGAAATGAAAGGCGAGAAAAACATTCTCGAAGGCACATTAGTCAGCGCGGATGACTACCTGAACCTTCACCTTGTCGACACAACCGAGATCACCAACGGCCAGAAGCTACGGACGCTCGGCTCGGTAGTGCTGAGAGGTAACAACATCATTTTACTAAACCCGATTAAGGAGTAATTGAGCGTTGAACGCGACCGCAGTCGAGGATAGGGCACTGGAGCTCATAAAAGCCGCCCATAAAGGCGTCCTCCAGAGTGACCTGTGGAAAGATCTGGACATCGATAGCCGAAAATGCTCTCGAGTAGTCGCCAAGCTTGAAGCCGAAGGCAAGATCAAGCGCACGTGGGAAACCATTAGCGGCACCAGAACTTACCGGCTCTCGTACGTACCACCCAAGAAAGAGGCGCCGAAAAAAGAATATAATTTTGATCTAATCCTGGCCGGAGAAGAAGTCGCTCCCTGCGTAGGCTGCACCTACGAATGCGAGCCCGACTACTGTCCGGACCTTGGCAACTGGATCGAACTACTGGCAAAGGAAGAAACGTCCAAAGCCAGAAAAACCAGTGTAAAAGAAGCTGCCGAATCTAAAAAGGCTGTGAAAGAAGAGCCTGAAGAGCCTGAGGAAGCTGAAGAGCCCGAAGTCAAAAAGCCTGCCGCTAAGAAACCGGCGGCAAAAAAGAAGAAATAGTTTTT
>CAZJRS010000022.1:35428-40079 GCA_964548585.1 uncultured Methanocella sp.
AAGTCAAAAAGCCTGCCGCTAAGAAACCGGCGGCAAAAAAGAAGAAATAGTTTTTATCGGGCATGACGCAGCGAATTTAGCTGCGTTCTTTTTTAATATAAGAATAAAGGCTCGAACTAGCTCCTCTTCATCTAAAACGGTTTGAATTCTCGTGTCAGTATGGCTGGTGTAGCCTTTTTGACTCTGGCTTTCTTCCAGTAACTACTCCATTCTTCGGGTGCATCGCGGCTGATGCCGCCGTGGGTTGTGGTTCTTTCCCGTATCTTGACGAGTACGGGTGTATTGATGGCGACGCCTGAGACAATGGCTTCTCCCCGGGCCAGTGCGGGTAGTTCGTCCAGTAGTTCTCTGCTCATGCTTTCGATGCTGGAAGCGATCTGGCTCTGGTCTACGGGGTTGATGATCCGCATGGTGATCTGGGACATGCACTGGGATAGGGAGTCGCTGTCCAGCTTGGCCGGGCGCTGGGAGACCATGCAGACGCCGATGCCGAATTTCCGGCCTTCGGAGAGGATAGTTTTGAGTACCCTCTTGGATTTTGCTTCGCCGTTTTGTGGGGCATACCTGTGTGCTTCCTCTAAAACGACGAATGTCGGATAGGGTAAGTATCGTTCTTCGCCATCGGCATAGCGCTGGTTGACTGTACCTTCCCGGGCGTCGAATAGCCTGCGAAGCAGGACTGAGACGATGAGTTGCTGGTCCGATTCGCCGATGCCGCTCAGGTCCAGGACAGTAAGCTGGCCGGGGGAGAACAGTTCTGCGAGCTGGGTGTGGAGGTGGTCTTCGAAGATGCCCCGTCTCATGACGGAGTCGAACCTCCACAAGATCGCATCGATTGTCGACTCGTTATTGGGGTTTCGCTGGACTTCGATTTCTCTCCTCAGGTCGGATTTCTTGTGGTGCGGGCCATTGCGCCAGCTGAAGAACGCGGTGACGAAGAAGTGCTGCATTTTCTCGGAGAGATCTAGTATGCCCAGTACATCGTCAAGCTCGAGCTCGGTGATCTTAATTTTCAGGGACTCTTTTCTGTATACTTTGACCACTGGCTGGTAGTCGCCGTCCCTGAACTCCGGCTTGTTTACGATCTCCGAGATGGTCGAGTATTCCCCGTGGGGGTCAACGACCATGATGGCGGCGCGGTTATTGGGCTTCATCATCTCTTCGAGCAATACTCCGATGGTGTAGCTTTTGCCGCTTCCCGTGGAGGCGATCACGCTGACATGCTGGCTGACGATGTCTTTTACGCTGATGACTACGGGCACTGATGTGCCCGGAATAGTGCCTAGGGTAGCAGCTCCCCGGTTTTCAGTCTTAACCTTGCTGATATTCTTGAGAACCTCCGGACCGGCTACATATATCGTCTCGCCGGAATCGGGCATCGCTCTCGGGTGCTTGAACTCCTGAAGCTTCTCGTTGAAATAGCCGACCACGAGGGCGGTCATCAGGTGGTGATCATATTCTTCGGTATCCATGCCGGCAAACTGCATGAGATCTTTAGGGTTGATCTCCGCTGATTCGATGAACTCGTCGGGGAAGGTCTTCAGGGACTGGGAGTAGGTGACCCGGCATAGGATGTATCGCTCGGGGTCTACCCAGCGGTCCTTGTAAGCCACGAACTCGCCTGTCTTAAACTTATGTGGAGAAACGAAGTTGATCTCGTTCTCCTCTACGTCCCTAACGACGCCTGCCGGCTTCATTGCGGTTCTCCGTGAATTTTTTTAGCGCTTTCAACATGCCAGAGCATTCGGGCATCGCTTCACAAGCCTTATCGATGGCACTCGAAGCCACAGTCGAATTAGTCGACTGGGTAAGCTTCTTGTAGTAAGCAAAACTGGTCTTGCCATCGCCTGTCTGATGAAACGCCTTGATTTCAGCAGGATCCATCAGCTCGGTCACATCGTTGATGGCCGGAGTAAATACAATAGCGTGGGATGGTGCACTACCTGTCATGCAGCCGACCCCTGTGACTACTACGTATGAGCTTCGAAAATCGGCCATATATGGCACGAATACTTCCTGCTTGTCCTGCGGGAGATAGGGCAGTACGTCTTCCTTCACGTTGTGCATGATGTCGGATATAATGCCTATGACCGAGCCCTGGGATGATTTGATCGATACATAGCTGCCGATGCCCAGGCTTGACGCCGGGACATAGCCGCTGTCACTGTCGACCGGGACCCGGACCACGTATTCTGCGAATGAGCGGACCTGGACTACTGAACCGATTTTCAACCGTTAAACCCCCGGATGCTTGTTAAGCTCTTTAGCACTCTTGAACAAGTTAATCTTATGCTTGCGAGCCATGCTGTCGATCACACTTTCGAACAGTCCTGACTCCGCACCGTTGATCGTAGCATACTCATGCGCCCTATGGATGATATCCGGGTACCCGGGCCTGATAATGCATTCAGCCCTGATGATGTCAGTAATCTTGTCCAATAGCCCTTCTCTGACGCACCAGACTGGCACTTCTACTTTGCTGGGTAAGCCTCCACTTGAATTGATGTAGAAGAACGCGATGTCATCCCTGCGATTCCCGTACATGTCAAGCACCGATGGCTGACCCTGTCCCATGCGATCGTCCCTGTCGCACTGAAATGCCCTTGTCCGGTCACCCCAGTTGAGGGTTTCCCGGATGACAAAGGCGTCGGTGAGATTTTTGGTCGGCGTCAAACTGAAGCAAAGCCGCATCATCGTGATCAGATCCTGGCTCATGGACATGTCTGTATATGCCACGACCGGCGACCTGTTCCGCTCCGAAGCGTCCAGTACTCGCTTGATTGCCTCTACATACCTGGATTGCTCTTTGTCGCCCATCTGAGTAATGAAAGATAGCACCAGCGAACCGTCAAGGAATACCAGGTCGCCCGGGTGTGCGTCGGTAAATGAGGCTATATGCTCGCACTCCATCTCGAACCGTTTGAGTGATATCGGTGACTGGGCATAAGCGTAGCCGCCAAACTCCTTAAGATCTGCAGGCGTCATCAGCTTCAGCGTAGATCTCGTGGAATAGCTGCTTTTGCCTGTATGCCCGTTCATCACTGTGCATGCCTGTGCCAGGCCTAGGGGTAGCGAGAAGGTCTGCGAGGGAAAGATCTGGCTGCCGTCTACGGCAGCGATGTTCACTCCCTTAAGAGTATCCAGCGCCCAGTCGGTCGCCTCCTGCCTGGTTGTGAACTTTGGCATGAAATGCCGTACAAACGCGCCTTCTTCCAGTACTTTGCAACCTGAATACTTCCGGAGCGAGCCGTTTACCGAGATGTCGAGACTGTCGATCACCGGCAGCTTTGCCCTGTACTCGTCGCTGACTGACTTCACGCTGTCATCGAACTCAACGAACTCGTCCCGGGCTTCACTGATCTCCTGCATCAGCAGCTTAAGGTCCAGCAACGGAAGATCTCCTGACTGTGCTCTGGCCGTTCAGCTTCTCGATCTCGATGATGTTCTCCAGGTTCGCGTTGAACGTGTCATCGTGAGAGATGACTACCATCTGCCTGAAGTCTTTTATTTTTGTGATCTCAAGGGCGAGGTTCTCCCGGCGGCGCTCGTCCATGTTCTGGGTGGGCTCATCCAGGAACACGACGTCGCTGTTGGTGAGGATTTTTAGTATTGCGAGGCGTACCGCAAGAGCGGCGCTCATCTGTTCTCCACCTGACAGCTGTTTGAAAGAGCGTTCCCGGCCATCTTCGATCATCTGGATGTCATAGTCGGGTGTCCACTTGATCTCGATGCGGCGATCGCCGGCGATCTCGCAGTACATCTTCGTGGCTTCCTTGGAGATCAGATCAATATAGAGCTGTACGATTTCCGGGCCTGCGCTCTTGATGATGTTTCTGGAGAGATCGACGAATCGCATGTACTCCGACTCGGCGGCCTGACGGGCATTAATCTCATCGATCCTCTTCAGGTCTTCCTCTATCCGGAGGATTTCCTCGGCCACTATCTTTGAGCGCTTTTGCATCTCTTCCACTCTGGATGTGATCGATGCTACCTCTCTGTTCAGGTTTTCGCAATTCGCCTTTGCTTTCAGGTGGGTAGCCTGGTCATATAATCTTCTTTGTTCTTCGAGCTGCTTTTCCAGTAGTGCAAGCTGTACCTGGCTTTTATCCAACGCGACCGTGGCCTTTTCCAGCTTTTGCTGCAAAACGGCTTTCTGTCCGGCAATGTTTACGTTCTGCTGGAATAACTCATAGGCCGGCCTGAAATTAGCGATCTCTTTGCTCGCCTGCTCGATAGCCTTCTGGACATGCTCGTACTGCTTGAGGTCCGCGAATTTTTCCATAAGCTCGTTGTTCCGGATATCCAGCTCCTTTGCCAGCTTCTCCTTCTCTTCGAGTGCAGGGCCTTTTTTCTTTACCTGCTCCTGTTTCATGTTCAACTCGAGCTTCGGGTTCTTCAGCTCTTTGATCCTGATGTCGGTCCCGTTAAACTGGATTTCGAGCGCTCGCTTCTCATCATCGATCCGGCGGGTCTGATCTGCGAAGTATGTCGTGAAATCGCTCACGGCGGTGCACTCCACGTCCATCAGGATCGGACACATGTTGCCTTTGCTTCCCCTGGCTTTGTTTACCCTTTCCCTGACCTGACCTATCTCTATGTCCTTCGCCCGGATCATCGACTGGACCTTTTGTTTTTCGTCTTCCAGCTTCTC
>CAZJRS010000023.1:0-39461 GCA_964548585.1 uncultured Methanocella sp.
TCCCCGACCTCGATCCTCCAGACCTCCGGGCACTCACTGACCTCAAGGCTTTTCATCCGCATTACATGAAAAAACATTTTTCATCACCGAGTCCTTGGTGGTACTTGGCGTGCCTGGCGCTTAAACAGCGCATAACAAGAAAACTGCTGAGTTCTAAAGCTTTAAAAACCTAAAGCATGTTCATTTAAATTTTTAAACAACATTATTTAAAAAATTGTAGTAACATATAAATAAATCAAGTCAACCATCTACGAGTCTGTCAAGGACTTTACCGGCAAGGGTTTTGAGCTATACATTTTCGGCTCTGCAGCCAGAGGTGAAGACACTGAGGGCAGTGATGTGGATCTGCTCATCGTCGAGACAATCGATGAGCATATGCTTGTAAATATTACTGAAAGGATTGCCAATGTAATGAGTCGGGATGTAAATTCCTTGGTAAAATCACCAATCGAATTTGCAGAACTTTCCCGAACTAATGCCGCATTTTACGAAAGTATCACCCGTGACAGGGTCAGGATTCTATGACTGCATTTGAGGATTGCTTAAAGAAGGGATTGATTAGACCGCATCCGTACAATCCGTCAAGCGTTGAAAGCGAATTAGTACAGGCCGACTTCGATTTACAACGAGCAACCAAAAGTGCGGCCGATGAAGATTTCAAATGGGCGACCCTGTAGGCGTATCATGCAATGTTCCACGCGGCACGTGCTGTCCTCTACCATCATGGCTACCGGGAAAAGAGCCACGCATGTATTGAGTTATTCCTCGGAAAACTGGTCAGCGATGGTAAACTCGATCAGCGATACCGGGACTATTTCCAGGCTGCGAGATATCTGCGGGAAAGGGCTGATTATGACTCATCTTACTCTGCCGGGAACGCGGGGAAGACAATGATCAATGCGGCAGATTTCACTGAAAAAATGAAATTGGTTATAAGTTCATAGGTTACTTTACTGCCGACAAGTCATAATTATAATAAAAATTTAGTGCTGGGACCCGGATTCGAACCGAGGAACCTCTGCAGGATCAGATCTTGAGTCTGACGCCGTTGACCGGACTTGGCTATCCCAGCTTACTGATACAATAAACCGTATGTGTATTCCTGATATCTTGTATAAAAAGATAACCTGTGCCTGTAATCATTCAAAGGCAAAATCCATACAGTCCTATTCATTACGCTTATCGTAAAACGTACTCAGGAACATCCGCATACGACTCAAACCCAAGAATCCCGTTCCCCATTACCCGTCAAAGCTTCCGGATAGCTTCTCCTGCCCGAGATAGGACTGGCTTTCCTTCGGATAGTTTTAAACATCAATTAAGTTAACAATTATCCAAAGAATCCCGGTAAATACCCGGATAGATATTACATCGACTAAGATCACTTTTTACTAAGTGTCGTATCCATGTCGGGCGTGACCAGATTTTTTCAGGACCCCCTGTATCGTAACTCGATATTTATCATGCTAAACACGGGGCTGGTCTCTCTTTTCAACTACTTGTTCTTGCTCCTCGCAGTCAAGGTCACTTCGTCGGAGTACGTCGGGCTGGCGACTGCATCTATATCGGCCGGCATGATGATTGCCGCCATATCCCGGCTTGGCATGGATGACAGCATTACGAGGTTCCTTCCGCAGTCGAAAGACGGGGGTGGATTTGTGAATGCTTTGATCGCGATCATGCTGGTGGTGACGATCGTCGTGCTCGCCGGGTTTATGATGTGGCTGCCGCATGTCTCGCCGGCGCTGGTGTTTCTTCAAAAGTGGCAATATGCGCTGCTGTTTCTGGTATTAGTTTTCCTCATGTCCGTTTGTAATATGCAGGGTACTACTCTTGTGGCGAGCAGGCGAGCAGACCTGGCGCTATTGGAATTTGCCCTTCTGTTTATCAGGATACCTTTACTTTTCGTCACGGGGGCGCTTGGCGTTATAGGCATTTTCCTAGCGCTGGACATCACCTATTTTGTGATGATGGTCGTGGGTTTTATCTTCCTGTACCGGTTGGGCATCGTGCAAGATCTTCATACCGACTTTGGCCAGGCTCGAAAAACTATGCGGTACTCCCTCAGCAACTATGTGGCCTTGATCCTGTATACTGCGCCGTATACGCTGATCCCGATCCTGGTCGTTAACGTGATCGGAGCCAACTCGCAGGCATATTATTACGCTGCATATTCCATCGCCGCGTTTCTTTTACTGGTGCCGGATTCCATCGTTGCATCGATGTTCGTCGAAGGCGCGCACGAGCGTCCGCTCCGGGATACTGCCATTAGATCGCTCAGGTTCGCCCTTATCATTCTGGTCCCGCTGGTGCTGGCCACCGTTTTCTTCGGTGATAATTTATTGCTTTTGTTTAGTCCGGAACACTCTGCCGCAGCCTATGAGCTGCTTCTGCTGCTCGCGCTATCCAGCGTGTTCTATGCGGTCATCGAGGTTTATTTTACCGTGATGCAGGTCCGTAAAAACATGGTGATGCTCAATTTCGTCCGACTGTCTGTCACGGCTTTGACGCTCGGCATAGGCTATGTGTTACTGCAGAAGTTAGGCCTGATTGGCATCGGTTATGCGTGGCTCCTGTCCTGTATTATCGTATCGGTGATCTCAGGCTGGATGATGATGTCGAAAAAGACGTGGCAGTAGCAGGTCGGAAATTCGAATAATGTTCTCGTTATAAGCTTTTTAGTTTTTATTTATTAATTGAATTATTACCTAATCAGAAAAGCAAATCGTAAACGAGGTTTTTTCTGCCCGGTCAATCTCAAGGGTTCCCTCCAGCTGCTGGGCCAGTATTTCGACGAGCTGTAATCCGAGTGTCGGCATGTTGTGGATGTCCAGGTCCTCTGGCAGTCCGATGCCATTATCGCTTATGGTGAGAATGATCGCCGAGCCTTTCCTGTGCAGATCGACCCGGATTTCTCCGGTCATGCTTTCGGGGAAAGCGTATTTTATGGAGTTCGAGATGAGTTCCGTGACTATGATACCTACGTTTATCGCTTTTTCGATGTCGAGGTATATGTCTTCGACATCTATGTGTATTGACGAATGGCTTGAGTAGTGCTGGTACGAGCGGGATATGTAGCTGATCAGGCTGTTTATGTACTCTGAAATGTTGATGCTTGACAGGTCCTTTGACTTGTACAGAAGTTCGTGGAGTAATGCCATGGATTTGATCCGGTTCTGGCTGTCTCTTAGCAATTCCCGGTATTTTTCATCGTTTGTGACGCTATTTTGTAAGCTTAGCAGGCTGGATATGATCTGTAGATTATTTTTGACTCGGTGGTGGATTTCTTTGAGAAGTGCTTCTTTTTCCTTTAATGAGGCTTTGATCTGCTCGTCTGCCAGTTTTCTATCGGTGATGTCTGTCACCATCGCCAGCGAGCCTAAAAATTCTCCTTTTTCGGTGTATAACGGTGAGCCTGAGGCCGTGATCCATATGATTCTGCCGTCTTTGCACCGAAGCTTGTAATCATATTGTTCTTTAACGCCCAGTCTTCTGGACCTCAGGTTATCCCGGAGGATCTCATGGTACTCCGGGTCTGTGAACGTGTAGACGTTCTCACCCATCATCTCCGCCTGTGTGTAGCTGAGCATTTCTGCGAATTTCTTATTGGTAAAAATGATACTCGTTTCGTCTTTGATTATGCAAATGCCTTCACTGGCGGTCTCGACGATGGTTCTATATTTTTCTTCGCTTACCTGTAAAGCTTGCTCAGCATTCTTATGCTCGGTGATATCCTGTACGATGCCGAACAGCTTGATTCTTCGGCCGGCCGAGTCGGTTGCAGGCTTATCGGCTTCTTCGTGAATGTGCCGTATAGACCCGTCTGGCATGACAATTCGGTAGTCAATGCTGTACGGCTGGTTATTTTCGATCGATTTTTTGACGAGCGGTTCGATAAGATCGATGTCCTCGGGGTGTACTCTATCTCGGAATAATTTATGGTAATTTTTACTTTCTCCGATCCGGTAGCCGAATATCTCGAAATGTCCGTCGGACCAGTTGACTTCGTTGGTCTTCAGGTCAAAGCTCCAGTATCCTATGCTTGCAATCTGCTCTGCTTTGGCAAATTTTTCTCTACTGTCCCTGAGGTCATCTTCTGCCTTTTTTGCCCTTGCCTCTGATGCTGTTAGCTGCTCTTTGTAGCGTTCCAGTTCAGATAACAGCTCTTCACTTTTCATGGGATCACTTTTTTAGTCCGAATTTTTACCTCTAAATCGAGCAATAGCGAGTTAAAGAGTAGTTTCTGTCCTTATATATCTGCTGATAATTTTTCAGGCAACGCTTTTATATGTTAAAGCTTATGTTATAAACAAAACTTGTCCAGGTACAAGTTAAATTGTGGTGTTCAGATGGAAGGCAGCGTATCGCGGTGGGCCGTAATTACTATTGTTCTCTTTCTTATCATGGTAGGGGTTGCTGTGGTGGGAATGGCTATCGGCCCTGCGAATATCAGCCCCGACAAGGTCGTTCTCATCATACTGTCAAAAGTGCCATACGTGCAGGACCACATCTTGACTTCCTGGAGCTCCGGCGATGAGAGCATCATACTCAAGGTCAGACTACCCCGGGTTGTGCTGGGGTTGCTGGTTGGTGCTTCGCTGGCTCTGGCCGGTGTTACCACCCAGGGTATCTTTAAGAACCCAATGGCCGATCCGTACATTCTCGGGGTATCCTCCGGAGCTGCATTTGGTGCGACGGCAGTCATAGTCGTCGGTATAACTGCTGGGCTACAGTTCCTCGGTATCGTGGCCGGTGCCATGATTGGGGCGATCGTAGTGACGTTTTTAGTCTTTAACATTGCCCGTACCCGTAATAAGATTCCTGTCGAAACGCTGTTACTGTCAGGCATTGCAGTATCCGCATTCTTCTCTGCTGTCACGTCATTCCTGATGTACATATCAGGCCGAAACCTGAGCCAGATCGTGTTCTGGGTACTGGGAGCGTTGTGGAGTAGCAACTGGAACCACGTGATGATTCTGGCGCCGTTCCTGTTCGTATCCTCGATCGTCATCTATGCATTTGCACGGGACTTAAACCTCATGCTGCTGGGCGATGAGAGCGCAGCTCACCTCGGGGCTGATGTGAACCGGATTAAAATGATCCTGCTGGCTGTGTCGGCTTTACTGGCAGCAGCCGCAGTATCCGTCAGTGGTATCATCGGCTTCGTCGGGCTGATCATACCACATATCATGCGTTTGATTGTCGGGCCGGACCACCGGATTCTTGTCCCGGCATCGGCCATCGTGGGTGCCATGTTCCTCGTCATGGCCGATACGTTCTCAAGGATGATCGTCCAGCCCACGGAGATGCCCGTTGGCATTGTAACCGCGCTGATCGGGGCGCCGTTCTTCATTTACCTGTTGATGAGGCAGAAAAAGTCTTTGAAGGGGGTGTAATCCGACATGCTTGACGTGACCGACCTGGCCTACAGCTATGGTAACTACCGGGTACTGGAGAACATCTTTTTCCAGACCAGCAAGGGGGAATGTGTCGGCATCATCGGTCCCAACGGGTCGGGCAAGTCCACACTGCTCAAGATGCTGAGTAAGGTAATGAAGCCTGCTTCGGGCTCGATCGTGCTTTGTGGGAAAGAGCTTAAGCAAATATCGCTGGGCGAGCTTGCACGCAATATGGCTGTTGTCCCGCAAGAGACCAACATCGATTTTGACTTCACCTGCCTGGAGATCGTGCTCATGGGCAGGCACCCTCACATGGGCAGGTTTGCCATCGAAGGTAAGGCAGAATATGACATTGCCCGCCAGTCTATGGAGCTGACCAATACCTGGCACCTGAAGGACCGGAACATCTCCGAGCTCAGCGGCGGTGAGCGGCAGCGAGTGATCATTGCCCGGGCGCTGACCCAGGAGCCTTCGATACTATTGCTGGACGAGCCCGTTTCACACCTGGATATCAACCACCAGATCGAGATCATGGACCTGGTCGAACGGCTTAAAAAATCCCGGGGCTTGCTGGTCATCGTCGTCATCCACGATCTGAACCTGGCCTCCAGATACTGCGATCGGCTGATTCTGCTGAACGATAATACCATCCAGGCGGCAGGCACTCCGGCCGAAGTCCTGACCCGGGAAAACATCCGAAAGGCGTTCAGGACTAACGTACTTGTACGCCGCCATCCGATGACAGGCACGATCTACATTACTCTCTTAAATTCGATAACCGCAACCGAACTAAAAACAGGAGGAAAAATTATCCACCTCGTCTCCGGCGCGGGTACTGGCACCCAGCTGATGTATAAGTTAACCGCAGAAGGCTTCATCGTGACGGCCGGCGTACTTAACGTCCTGGACACAGATCACGAGACTGCACTTCATCTTAATATCAAAGCCATCGTCGATGCACCTTTCTCCCCGATCACCCCTGAGTCCTACGCTGCCAATCTGGATGCGCTGAAGGCAGCCGATTACGTTGTGATTAGCGACGTACCGGTAGGCTGGGGCAACCTGAGGAACCTCGAAGCAGCTCTCGAAGTGGCCGGTACCAAGCCCGTCCTGCTTATGGCCAGCGAGCAGAGCCGGGATTTCACCGGTGGCAAAGCAGGGGAGTTGATCACTGCGCTCGTGGCAAAAGGGGCGGTCGAGGTATCAAGCCCTGATGAGCTGGTCAAGAAACTAGCTTTGATTGGATAATATTACGATTAAACTTGTCTTAAAAATCTTGTTTTTAAGACGCCAAGCAGGCTTTCTCATAATTAATTGTTGGTGATCAAACGGTTGATGATCATCCGTTTTATATATTTTCAGATTTATCAATTCTACGTCAGGACAACCCCTGTATATTGGATCGGTATTAGATGTTGTTTATGGGTATGGGAAGAAATGGGTCGCTGCGCTGTGCCTGTGCCACACAGATTTCACAGATTGATTTCGATTTCACAGATTTTTTCCTATAACACTGATGAAGTTGATTACACAGATTCGTCCCGGAGAGTGATCAATTAAAATTGAACAGACTAGTAATCTGTGAAATCGACCTCATCCGTGAAATTTGTTTCAATCAGTGGAATCCAGATTAATCTGTGGCATCTGTGTGGCACAGGCACAGCGCAGCGTTCGTATTGCAGAGTCGTACCGATACAAGGGCTGAGTTCGCTATCCATATAGCTGTATGGATATCACCATAACTTATGGGACAACCTGCAATGCCCCGTGGCGTTTAAATTACGTGTTGTCCGGTCCAACCGTTTTTCAGTATGCTATTGATTATATCTCAAAATTTGTATTGATGAGGCGAAGCAGTACTGTTAAGGGTAGGCAGATTATATTGTATCCATCGAGCGCGTTATCTAATGATCAAGATCGGCATAGCAGGTATCCCTCACGGGGCTAAGGGTAAAGGCACTGAAGCAGGCATCAGGTACCTGCGAGAGTTGGGCCTCGGTGCCATGGAAATCCAGTTTGGGCGAAACGTGTACATGACTCCCGAAGCGGCGAGAAGCGTCGCTCCGGTTGCTCGGGAAGAGCAGATTGATCTGTCTGTTCATGCGCCGTATTATGTGAATCTGACCAGCAAGACAGAATCTACTCGCCAGAAAAGCAAAGACTGGATTCTGAAGTCTGCTCGCGTTGCTGCTGCCCTCAATGCTACGATGGTGACTATTCACGCGGCAAGGGAAGAGCAAATTGACGTCGTGATTTCAAGTTTCAAAGATATCACTTCGGAGCTGAAAAACGAAGGTATTTCGGTCCCCTTGGGCCTGGAAACAATGGGTGATCTCGGCGAATTCGGCAGCTTAGCTGACGTGCTTGAGGTCGTGCGGAAGGTGCCCGGAACAGGCATTGTGATCGATTTTGCCCATATCTATGCACGTACGAATGGCGGCCTGAATACGGTGGAAGACTTTTCGGCGGTGCTGGACCAGGTATCAGGTGCCGGTATCGACCATTATCACATTCATTTTTCCGGCATCGAGTATAAGAACTCCCGGGAGGTCAGGCACCTGCCTCTCGACGGCAAGCCGGATTTCTCGTTGCTGGCTCGTGCTCTGCAGAATCGCGGGAACGATGCGACGGTTATTTGTGAGTCGCCTTTGCTTGAGGAAGATGCGCTTAAAATGAAGCAGGTTATCGAGTCGCAAAATCGTTGATGGCACCGCAGGTCACTGATAAGTATAAATAGGAACAACCCTTTTCACACCTTAGAATCGGCGGGGATGACTTGATTGATGCTGGCTTTCTATTAGCAGTGCTGGCAATGCTGTTAGTCGGCAAAATTCTTGGCGACTTAGCAAAGCGGATAGGTTTCTCGTCGCTCATCGGTCAGATGCTGGCCGGGGTTATTGTGGGCCCTATGTTGCTCGGGCTTGTCCCGATCACGCACGAGATCGAGTTGCTTACCACCCTCAGCATTCTCTTTATGATGTTCTACATGGGCCTCTCTATCGACATAGAGAAGGTCATGGGGGAGAATGTCTACAAGTTTGCCCTGATCTCCCTGTTCGGCGGTACCTTTACATTCATCGCCACGGTTGCAGTGACTGCGCTGCTGGGCTTCTCGTTCAATACCGTGCTTCTGGTGGGCATATCGTTCATTTCTACCTCGACGGCAATCGGCTTCATGGTATTTACCGAACTCGGTGACATGCGCAGCAAAGTCTTCAAAACGGTCATCGCAGTAGGGATCTCGGATGATATCTTCGCGATACTTGCGCTGGCGCTATTTTCTTCATACCTGACAACAGGAGTAGATATCAGATCTGCGTTCATGCTGTTCCTGCTGGTGCTGGGCTTCATCATCGTAGTGCTTGGCTTCGGTAAGTCGATCACGAGTAAGCTGATCAACTTTGCCCGGAAGTCGCAGGACGATCAGTCCATCATCGCGTTCTCGTTCATCCTGCTGTTCCTCGTGGCGTTCCTGAGCCAGAGCATAGGTATCGCGTCCGTTACCGGAGCTTTCCTGGCAGGTACTATTCTGGCCAGATCACCGCTGTCTTTCAAGGTAGTAACACCGAAAATCGAGGCGATTAGCGAGGGCTTTTTTGTCCCGCTGTTCTTCGTCATCACCGGTGTGAGGATCAATATCTTCGAAATACTCTCCTCGGAAAGCATAGACCTGATGATCGCGAGCATACCCATCGACGTCGTGCTCTTCCTCGGGCTGCTGATGGCGGTCATGGCGAGTAAGTATCTCGGTACATACCTGGCGACAACCCTGATGGGCGGCTACAAAGATGTCGAGCACCACAAGATGGCTCTGACGATGATGCCCATGGGAGAATACACACTGGTTATCGGTCAGATAGGCCTCGTTACCTACGTCAGCGGTGCACCGATACTCGGCCCGTCAATCTACTCAGTGCTGGCGCTTATCGTGCTGGTGACTTCCATCATCGTACCGATCTTGCTCAGGGCGGCATACCAGAAATAATCGCCCTGGTTTGTACTTCGATCGTTTTCCCGGGTAGTATCCCGTGCTGTCATTAGCTCATTTTTTTTCAAAAAATATTGGTTGGGAACACCGTTTTTACCATTTGTTTACTTGTGGCCACGTTCGCCCATAGCAGCTTTGCCGCGCTCGATCAGCTCACGGACCTTTTGGCCGCCTTTTTTGCCGATCTCTTCGTAGAAGGTTTCGCCATAGCGTTCCTTGGTTGTTGTTCCACCCTTCTTGCCGCCGATCTTGCCGCCTTTTTTGCCGATCTCTTCGTAGAAGGTTTCGCCATAGCGTTCCTTGGTAGTAGATCCGCCTCTGTGTCCGGCTTCTCGTACTGTCATCTCTGGTTTCTTTTCAGCCATATCTAAAAACACCCCACTCTATGCCATATAATCTCTAAAATTTCATTCTTTTTTAATCTTGTCCGGTCTTATAACGTATAAAATTGCCAGTTATAAGATTTATTACATCTATTGGGTAAAAACGGCAGAATGCGGTCTAATCAGATGCTGATCAGGCTAAATATGTCTCCTTTGGTTATATGACATTTAATCATGTTTTATTAAGTCATATAAAAGGAAATTTGGTATTTACGATCTACTTTATACTACGGATGCTTTTGCCCCTTTCGATGAGCTCCTTAACTTTTTGCCCGCCTTTATAACCGATGTCCTCGTAGAAGCCTTCTCCATACCGCTCTTTGGTAGTTTCCCCGCCTTTGCGGCCGCCTTTACGCCCTATTTCTTCGTAGAAGCCTTCCCCGTACCGCTTTTTTGTTGTTTCCCCACCTTTGCGGCCAGCTTCGCTAACGCTCATGTCTCCTTTAGTCTTGTCTACCATACACTCACCTCAAAATGCCTTTTCCGGCACTGTAAGCCTGAATCGATCAAATACTACGTTTTGGGTATTTACCAGTGCTAAGATAAGTTATGATGGGGTGGGACTTTTAAGGTTACTAGTGGATTGAACGAGGCCCTTCAGGCCAAAATTTCCACTTTGCACTGCAGTAAGCTTATCCCGGCGTTCACAGGGTTACAAAAAAAGTTATACCTTTATCTCGCAGTGCGCATGGACCGTACTCTGCTGTACGATTTCTGCACTGACCAGAGCTTTGGTATTTCTCTGGCGTACCTGCTTCTCTTGAAGAGGCGGTGTATGTCTGCCGTGCTGTACTGGCCGCTCGCGAAGATCTTCCTGAGGCTGCGGTCGAATCGCATGCTCGACTTGATCGTGAGCTTGTCTCCCAGGTAGTCACGTACGATTCGATCGTGGCGCGTCCCCGACTCATCTTTCCAGGCGGCTCTTTTTTGCATGTCCGCCGGCCAGTCTTTATCTTCGGGCTCCTGGGACCAGGTTTCGCCTTCTTCGTCAAACCAGATATGGTCGTATTTCAGGATCAGGCCGATCCAGTCTTTTAATGGCGTTTTTCCCATGAGCTTCTGGGGGTCGCCCATCTGGTTCTGGCTGATACCCTTCGGTCGCCACGCCCAGATGATCTCATAGAATGCTCCCCTGAAGTCACCCCGGCCTTCCCCGAACTCTCTGCCGGTGGAGTCCTGGTATTCTTCCACTTTGCCGATGACCTCCAGCGCGTTAACGTTGAGGTCGAAATCCGCCATCATCATACAGATGGCTAAAAATTCCGATGCGGGCATACCATACGCCATATGCTTTACTCCGGATGTCTGATTTCCAATCGTTTAAGGTGATCAAACCCTAACCGTAAACATGTCGTCTGGGAGAGCATTGCAAACATAAAAAATGGATTTCGAAGATCTGTTATTTGATATCGATGAGGTCTTTTGAGAACCCGTAGCCAATCAGCAGATCTCTTACCCCTTGCTTGTGATCGCCCTGTAGTTCGATCCTTCCGTCTTTTATGGTTCCACCACAGGCGAACTTGGTTTTAAGCTTCTGTGCCAGCTCTTTGATGTTCACGTTTTTGTTGTCGATCCCATCGATCACTGTCGTCAGTTTCTTAAAACGCCTCGTGTTGGTCGAAATAAGGATCTTTTGGCCTTCCTTGGCAAGGTCTTCGCAGATGCAAATATCTTGCGGTAATCCACATTTGTTACATATTTCCATATTGTACTCGCTACCATGTATCAATTATAAGCATATAAATATTTTTAGTCGATCCGTTCAGGCATCCTCAAATTTAAAGCCACAATGCCTGCTGATTTCATCGTCATAATCTTCTTCGGGATATCGTTTACAAATTTCGGGTTTTTGGTCCTGTATCGTACAGGAGAACGTGCCATCGTTGTTATCGGCCAGATACTTGCATTGATTTTTTATTTTGAACTCCACCGAACGGTCTTTGAAGTTTTTGACGCTTGCCTGCACGTTCTGGTGGCAGTTGATCCAGTGCAGGTAGTCGGTGAACTCAAAGTCAGTCACGCTGGCAATCTGGACATCGATGATAAAATCACGGCAGCAGTTGCCGCACTGTTTACAGTTTCCGGTTTTTCTTTTTCCATTCATGATCGCTCCCGGGGAGTTTTATCCTCGCCACGCGAATAGACTTTCCTCACGAGGTTAAGCCATCGCCTGCCATCCTGTACTTTAGCTTTCCTGGCCTCTTCCTGCGCTGAAGATCTCGGCTCATGTGCCCGATATAGTGTATCTACAGCACGATCAATCCCTGCCGCCGTCTTGAATAACTCATCGGCTTCCTTAGTGGTCAGTTCGGTCGACGCGAACCGCGTTGTGATCTCTCTTCGCTTCTTTTGCAGAAGAGCTGCGGTCTGGTCGACTTCCAGCTGTTCTTCTGGGGATAGGTGCCCTTTCTTTTTAAAGATTTCGAATACGTAGTCTTTGAGCCTGATCTCCCGGCCATCGACGGATATGCGGTCTGGTATTGTCACTCCGGTAAAGGCGAACTCTTTTTGAAGCTTGATCAGGTAATTTTCACGTTCAACCCTGGATAACTGCCTATCCTCGGTCATGATCACTGCGCGCTAATGATGCGGACCCTACTAAAATATCTTTTGTCTTCTGGCATGCGGGTAGCTCATCCCCGGGCCTGATCGTTCCTGATTATCTTTAGGCCAGCCCTACTTTGCCTTTTAATGTCTCCGGTGCCCAGAACTCCGTGTATGCCGCACATGGGGCAGGTTTCACTCGGCTCAAGGGATAGGCGGTCGATGCCAGGCGCTTTGCCGTTAAAGATCAGGTAACTGTATTCAGGTCTGTCCCGCCCTATGGTCATATCTGCGAATTCCTGTACCGCCATTGCCGCGATCATCGTATTCAGTGTCATTACTGCCGGTGCCGGTGTAAGGCTTGTGCCCCGGACATAGCCTGCAGCTTTCCTGATGCTCAGGTCGTCACATTCCAGCATGTCTGCGGCAACCTGGTCTTTGTCGATGAACCCGCCACATTCCAGGCATCCCGTGACCGAGGGTATGATCACCCGTACCTGACCGCCCATTTCTTCCAGTTGATCCCTGGACATAAAGATTTCCGTCCCCGTATCGATCAGTGGTATAAAATAGCGGAGAGAAACTTCGTTCAAGGTTAGCCGGGCATGGTCGTTGTCCACGCAGCCAAAGATCACGTTGCACGTTTTCAGCTTCTCCTTTGAATCACCGACCGATTCCGATACTGCAGTGATCGAAGCGGTTTTAATTATTTTTTTCAGGTGGGCCGCCGCTACTTTTACTTTCTTTTTTCCAATGTCGGTAGTCCCGGCATAGGGTAGACGGTTCAGATTTGACTCTTCTATGGTATCAGGGTCGATCACGACAAACTTTTTGACACCCATGCGGGAAAGCATTTGTAAGACCATTGATCCGGTACCACCCAGGCCTACGATCCCGGCCGTTACTTCACCGATCCTCCGCTGGCTTTCTTCTCCCCACAGCCTCACCTGTCGATCAAAAGTTCCTTCAATCGACTGTGCTTCCGCATCTTTTTTGGTCGGCATCAGCTTGTTCAAGCCCTGTCGTGTCATCACTGCGAGTGAAGCGTTTTCAGGTACTTTCAATGAGTCGGAATCTCCGTCATATTCAAGCAGAGAAAATCCCTCCGACCCCAGTACCATCATGCTGAACCTGATCTTACACGATTTGAGGAACCTTCCGTTGTCCATACCGTTTTCCAGGTCGACCGAAGAAAAACGGGGGGCCGGAGCGTCGACATGCGTATGGATTTCTAGTACCGTGCTATTGCTGGCGCTTGCTTCTGCCAGGGATCTTTCTAGAAATTCCCCCGAAGGAGTTATGCTGATGCTTGAGTGTTCTATGATATCGCTTTTTTCCGGCAGGCAGATCTTTTTTACCATGTACGTCAGAGCTTTTTCCGCAAGGTCGGCTTTCATGCCACATAGAGCCAGCGCATAGCCTTCGAAGTGCTGTTCCTGAAGGGTAGCAAATCGGCTGGATATCTCTTCGTAAAGGGCTACCGGAAATATGATTGTGACTGATCTTGGACTTTTTCGCTGCTTTTTCGAGGTGGCAACGCGAAACTTACTGGTATCTGGTGTCAAAGTGGGTCTCTCCTGAGGACTCGTCGAGCGGGTCTGCCAGCATCATATCCAGGGTGACCAGAAAGGTTAGCAGGTTATCCTTAGCAGCATCCCACGATATGTGACCGGTGCAGAACCATGCCCAGGACCTGCCAAACATGTTGCGTGTCAGTGCTTCGTAGTAGTTCGGGAGCCGTTTATTTTTATAGGACAGGCCTAGATCCATGTATACTCCGAAAATGCTGGCCGGTGGTATGTATGGAAATCCGCTAATATTGAACAGTATGTCGGTATTGCTCTTACTATACCCCTCTGGCAGCCCGTAGTCCCGGATAAGTACCCAGTTCAGCGCATCGTCGACTTCCAGGTCGAAAAATGAGGATAGACGTTCCAGCTCTTTTACCAGCCTGGAATCGTCCATCGATCCTTTGGTAAACGATCGTCCAATGACAAATGTCTCGCCTTCGTATACCTTGATATCTCCGTGCACGATCTTATTAGTGCCACTCGTTGATCTGGCGAGCACATGGCCCCGGTCGAGCCCCATGATGGTGCGGATTTCTCCGGTACTTGTCACTTCAGGTACTTTGACTCTCTTGCCCCCGACCGTGATCGTTACCAGATCCTGCGCTTCCGAAATGCGATCACCTCCAGTAGCTTATCCTGTTTACAGGCATCTGGCCTTTGCGCGTTTTAAATATATAATTAGTGTGATGATAAAAGTATCTCTTTACAATGTCGCAGCGATTAGATCATTCAGGATCCTGGTGCTTGAGATTACCAGGTCCTTCAATATGCCGATTTATGGATTTAATAACGACTACTTACCCTACAGTAGCTAACGTCACAAATCTTAAATATCAGTAACGATTACTGCTATGCTATAGCATGTCACTTGACATGCCATGACATATCACAGATTGTATCTTTAAAAACGTGGGGAGGTTTAACTATATGGACCAGATACTGTCGTTTATACTGGCAATTTTACCTATTCTGGTAATATTCGTGGGACTGGTGTTCCTAAAAAAGCCCGGAACTCTCATGGGGGTCGTCGGCTGGGTACTGACCGTGATCCTGGCAGTTGTGTTCTTCAACACGACTCCGGAGATCGCCATAAAAGCTTCGATCGCAGGCGCACTCGCTTCGTTTGGGATCTCTCTGATGGTCTTGTTCACCATACTACAGGTGACGATGATGGACGTGACCGGGGCTATCAAGAGTATCACCCAGTTCATCAAATCGATAGCTGCTGAGCGGTACGAACAGATCATGATCCTGAACGTGGGTCTGGGGACTTTCCTGGTGGCTATCGGCGCGACGCCGGTGACGATGCTACCACCGATCATGATCGCGCTCGGGTTTTCTCCGGTCGCAGCTGTTGCATTACCTTGCCTTGGCTATGATCCGCTCACTTCGTTCTCCCTCCTGGCGGTACCCATTACACTGCCAGCGCAGGTGTTCAGCTTTGACGTGATGCCACTAGCGATGAACATTTCCCTGTTCCTGCCGGTTGTATCTACAGGCATTGCCCTGGGCATGCTATGGGTGGCCGATGGCATTCAGGGCATAAAGAAAGGTTTAGTTCCCGCGCTGGTCGCAGGTCTGACTCTGGGCTTATCTACGATCGTATTCGTACGCATTCTCCCCGATGTCAAGCTGGTCGGAGTATGCGCCGGCTTATGCGCCATCGTGATGCTTTTGCTACTCAGGGTGGTACAGGGCAAGCCTCTCTTACAGAAGAAAGAAGACCGGGTCAAGATCGCCACTGACGGAGGTTCTGTCATGCCGCTATGGAGAGCAGTATCCCCGTGGGCGGTACTGGTGGTTTTCTGTGTCTTTATCAGCATACCGGTCATAACGACGATGCTCCATGATTCGACGAATGCGTTCAACATCATCGACATCGCCGCGGGAAAGCCCGGTGACATGAAGTGGCTGGCACAGGCGTATACCTGGGTTCTTATCAGCACAGTAATCACGGCTCCGATTCTGCTGAAATCAAAGGCTCAGACAATGAACGTACTTAAGGTCTGGGTCAAGCGCGCCTGGAGTCCTACCCTGGCAGCCATGGTCTTCTTCGCCATTGCCTACGTGATGGACTGGTCCGCCCGGGGAGTCATCGGCGGCAAGCTGAGCGTAGCCCCTGATATGAACATGAACATTGTCATCGGCGCCACTCTGGCCACCTACCTCGGAATTACCGTATTTCCGATGATCAGCCCGATGCTCGGCCTGTTCGGCGGCTTCGTCAGCGGTAGTGAGTCCTCGTCCAATGTGATGTTCCACGGCATCCTCAAGAAGTCCACGGAAATGCTCAACCTGGACTTCCTGCAGGTCTATGCGGCCCACGCAGTGGCCGGCGGCATAGCTTCCGGCATAGCAGTGGCCAAGATCGTGAACGCCGCTGCCGTCATCGACAAGATCGGCATCGAAGGAGAAGTGATCAGAAAATCGGCGGCAGTCATATTTGTCCTCACCCTCCTGGTGGGCATTATGCTGTCACTGTGGATCGTGCTCTTCTGAGCACGATCACTATTTTTTAAAAAATAGAGAATTTTACTTTTCACTTTTTAGTCTTTTTCTTTTTCAGGTACAGCGCCGCACTTACTGCTGCGCAGGCGCCTTCGCCGACGGCTTTGGATATCTGGTGGATGCCGCCTGTCACGTCTCCTGCGGCGAATACGCCTTCGATCTGTGTCAGCATATCGGGGCGGTTGACGGCTATATTGCCTTTTTCATCCAGTTCCAGCCCGGTTTCCCTGGCCAGGACTGAATTTGGGGTGCCGCCTTCTATGAATACGCCGTCTACTTTTAGTGTATCAATCTGGCCACTCTTTGTGGTGTACCGGATCTGCTCGACATATTCTTTGCCTTCGATACCCGTCACTTTTGCTTCCAGTATCGTCCTGATGTTTGGCATAGCATTGATCTGCTCTGCATACATCTGTGTTTCCAGGTCCGGACGCGAACTTATGATTATGACTTCTTTACAAAGCCCGGCTAAGTACAGGGCAGATTTTGCCGCCTGGTCTCCGTGGCCAAGTAACGCCACTGTTTTTCCTTTGAAGAATGAGCCGTCGCATACGGCGCAATACGAGACTCCTTTATAATTGAATTCTTTTTCACCCGGAATGTTGAGCTGCCTGTACCTCGAACCTGTGGCAATGATGATGGACCTGGTCTTGAATTCACCGGTCTCTGTGACCATGGTAAACACATCTCCCGGTATGATCCGGTTGATAAATGCCGGAACTTGCAGAACGTTATATTTGCCGAGATGCTGGTTGAATCTTTCTACCAGTTCCATTCCGGGAATCGATATGAAGCCGGGGTAGTTTTCCACATCGCCGGCCTTGGCGAGCTGAGAGTCGAAGATGTTGCCGAAAATGATTGTAGACATGTTGGCCCTGCCACAGTACAGGGCAGCGGTCATGCCCGCAGGCCCCGCTCCGATTACCGCCACGTCGTAGATAGTATCCGTCATGGTCACTCACTTCAAAGGATGATATTAAATCATGTTTTCACCCTGATAAGTCTTATTACTAATTATGGATAATACGTCTAAGGTGCATCGTATAATGGAAGTTGCAGAACTGGCCCGGTCGCCCCGGCTCGGAGAGGTTAAAGGCGCGATTATTGTGATCAAAGTCGGTGGGCACGCTATGGTCGATCCGGCTGCCCGGAGTAGCATTATCAAAGATATCGTAACCTTGCAAAGCCTCGGGGCTAAGCCTGTAATCGTGCACGGTGGCGGCCCGGAGATCGACGCGATGTTGAAGCGTATGGGCAAGTCTCCGAACTTCGTTGCCGGGATCAGGGTTACGGATGATGAGACGCTCGAAATCGTCCGGATGGTGCTGGTCGGCAACGTCAACCCTGATATTGTCAGCTTGATCGTGCGGCACGGGGGCAAGGGTGTCGGCCTGGTCGGAAACCATGGCAGCCTGCTGGTTGCCCGGAAGAAGCCGCTGGAGACGGTTAAAGTGGATGGTAAAGAGATGCTGGTCGACTATGGGTGGGTGGGCGACACGGAAGCAATCAACTCTGACATCGTGCTGGATCTGATCGACAAAGGGTACATCCCGGTTATATCTCCCGTTGGCTACGATCGGGAGGGCCACTGCCTGAACCTGAATGCTGATACGGTGGCCGGTGACATCGCATCGGCACTGCGTACCGGGAGTCTGGTTTCGCTGACCGACGTCAACGGTGTCATGATGGACCCGGCAGACAAGGGCTCACTGATCTCTCACCTGACGGAGGCCGAATGTGTCGAGCTTATCGATAAAGGCATCATCTCCCGGGGGATGATCCCGAAGATCCAGTCAAGCATATCGGTCCTTAAGGCAGGTACCCGGAGCGTTCATATCATTAATGGCAATATTCAGCATGCGCTCCTGCTGGAGTTGTTGACCGAAAAAGGTATCGGGACGAGGCTGACGCTGAAATGACTGAAGCATCTTCCCCCGGTGTGAAGTATCAGAAGATACTGGTTACGACGGACGGGTCCGATTATTCCTATACTGCCGGTGAGCATGCGGTATATCTTGCAAAAAATCTCGGGGCGGAAATCCTGGTCATAAATGTGGTGAATGTGGACCAGGCGTTTCACTCGGGCATACACTATGCCGAGAGTGTCGCTATGCTTGAGAAAGCTGGTAATGCCGCGGTAAGTCGTATTGAGACGCTTTGCCAGGAGAACGCGGTTGCTTGCAGGGGTCTGACCCTCCGCGGAGATCCTCGTTCAGTCATTCTGGCGTTTGCCAGTGAGGAAAAGGTGGACTGTATTGTGATGGGTTCTATCGGTATGTCCGCCCTAGAACGAGTTCTGGTTGGCAGTGTATCCGAAAAAGTCCTGCGGCATGCGAAGTGTCCGGTTCTTCTGGTCCGTAACTGAGCAAGCTTCCGGCATTGACAACATTTTTAATATATTAATATATATTCTATAAATGCTGCTTTTATGCTGGTAGCAAATGCCCGGGGGGTTAAACACGATCTCCGACACTAATTTCCAGATCTATAAAGAAGCCGCTGATGTGCTCGAACGAAATTCTGTCCCATACGTGATCGGAGGCGGAATCGCTGTCATGGCATTCGGAAGGCTCAGGGATACCAAGGACATCGACTTTTACATAAAGATCGAACACCAGGGGAACGCTCTTAAGTACCTTGCCGAGGCGGGGTTCGAAGTTGATCCCATGGACGGAGTAGGCTGGCTTGCCAAAGCGTTTAAGGGCGGGCTGACGATTGACTTTATCCTGGAAAATGTGGGGGGTCTGCATACCGATCAGGAAACGATCGATCGTGGTAAGCGGCGAATGATCGGAAAATACGCTTTTATCATCATGGCCCCTGAAGATCTGATCATCAGGAAGATCATGGCGATGCGCAGTGACCGAAACGACTGGTTCGATTGTATTTCTGTCTTATCCCGGACATACGACTCGTTTGACTGGGAATACTTCATCTCACTGGCATACAAGGCAAATATGGAGCGGGCCCTTTCTTTCCTGCTGTATGTCCGCAGTGATCGGGAGCACGTAGTGCCCGTGCCCGATGAGATCATAAGCCGGATGGTAAAAAGTCTTTAGTTTCATAAATGGCGTATTTTTTATGGTGGACCGGAAGAGCTACGTTTCGCACCGGTATGCCGCCCGGTGTTATCCCTTTTTCTATCCCGTTATGGGCATGGCCATGCACGACCAGGTTAGCTTTAAACGTGTCTACCGGATCAGCCAGAATCGAGCAGCCCAGAAACGGTATGACTTCCGGATGCTCGCCGATACAGGTATCCCGAACCGGTGCATAGTGATATGCAACTACTTTGAAGTCCGCCTTCATAGCCTTCATATCCCGGTTTACCTGGTTTGTTTCCCGATACGTCTCGTTGATAAACATCTTCAGAATGCGTTCACCGAACGGTGCGATTCTACAGTTTAAAAAACCTCCGCAGAATCCTTTGGTGCCTGCAAAACCGATCTGCTTATCCTCACTGACATAGAAGCCTCTTTCCAGCATGCGGATGCCCGCTTTTTCGAGTATGTCCATGATCTCCTCCTGGTTATTGGCCTCGTGATCATGGTTACCGAGTACGGCGACAGCTGGCTTTTCAAGGTAGGATAGCGCCTCTGCGAGCCCTTTTGCCTCTTCGATGAGCCCGCGGGTAGTCAGATCACCGCACATGACGACCATGTCTGCATCTTTATTGATCGTCTTGAACAGTGCCCGGTAGAATACCAGTGAGCCCGTACCAAAGTGTAGGTCACCCATCGCTCCGATTTTAATTACAGTCCCTCCGGAACACTTACGTTAATTTATACATTCATTATTATATATAATTCTGGTTTACTAAATCAATCGAGCTTAATCGGCATATGTGTCTCTGGGAGCTTGACCTGTGCATTGTACTGAAAAATAATATATAGGCATAGCGACAGCTTTGCATGGTATTTATGAAATTTGAGCAAGAAGTCGGTTCCGATCGAACTGCAAAACCTGGCGATAATGTCAGTGTGGACTATATCGGTACTTTCCCGGATGGCAAGGTCTTCGACACCTCTCTGGAACAGGTCGCCAAAGACCACGGCATGCATAACCCCGAGCGGAACTATGAACCACTGGATTTCTCCGTAGGCGCACATCAGGTAGTCCCAGGCTTTGAAAACGCAGTCATAGGCATGAAGATCGGCGAAACCAAAGATGTGACGATTTTGCCTGCCGAAGCTTACGGCGATCGAAAACCGGAACTCGTGGTCCCTGTACCAATGACCAGCTTCGGAGAAAAGCCGCAGCTAAACGAGGTTTACGGATTTAATGACGGCCGGACCGGGCAGGTCCTCCCGGGCAGAGTTGACTCGATCGATGAAGCAAGTGGACAGGTCAACGTAGACTTTAACTCCGAAATGGCGGGGAAGACCCTGCAGTTCCGGATTACATTAAGAAGGATACAGTAAAGCTGTTATCTGTAGCTTTTGTATAAACCGCTAAGATGCCAGGAATGGCGAATAAACTATCGTATGAAATATATCCTGGCGGCTTGGCGGCTTGGCAGCTTTGCCGCTTTGCGTCTTAAGTACAAGGCGTATCTGGGATGAGATCTCTGAATCGTCCTCTTGTATCACACGACATCATTATTAAGGGTTAATTATTATATTTTATACTGGTAGCTTATGGGACTCCGCGATGAGGTGGCAAAAGCAGGCGAAGAGCTGGCTGAGAAGATCGGAGCTACGGCTATCATTATTATATCACCCCATGGTCGTGAGATCAGGAAACTTCTGAAGACCCGGTTGCCTGTAATCATCGCCAGGGTTGATGGCAGTGCACCCCGGGGCAAGGATGTAAGTGTAAACCTTTACTCCCGGATACCGCAAGAGGTCGATCATGAGTCCGTGTTCCTCAAGGTGTCCCGCATTGAGCTGATGAGTGAAGCAATCGAGGCAGCCTATATCAAAGGCCTTATCGATGACCGTATTGTCCTGGGTATCGTGAGCATAGGGGATGTGCATTCGGTCGTAGTCGTCGATATCACAGACATACCGTTTATCAAGAAGATCGCGGATCTGGCTGCCACGGTGGACTATACCATTATTAAAGCAGTCTTAAACCTCTCCATCGAGATTGGCCGGGAGGGCCGGGAAGGCAAGTCTATCGGTACTGCCTTTATCATCGGTGACTCCGAAAGCGTACTCCGCAGGTCCCATCAGCTTATCTTGAACCCGTATGAAGGCCATCCCGCACATGTCCGGGACATCCGCGACGAAACGAACTGGGAGACTGTCAAGGAGTTCGCCCAGCTAGACGGGATGTTCATCGTGGACGATCTGGGCTATATCCGGGCTGCGGGACGATATATCGATGCCAGCGCGAAAGGCGTGGAAATGCTTCCGGGCATGGGGGGCAGGCATCTTGCGGGCGCCGCAATTACCCGGCATACAAAGAGTGTGGCAGTAATCGTATCGAGCTCAGGGGGTACGATCACGGTCTATCAAAGCGGGCACGAAGTCTTCCAGCTTAATCCCCATATCAGTATTACTTAAATACTATCTTTTATTACTCGTGGTAATGAGAATACCGATAAATATTAATCCTATCTTGACCAATATGTTTCTATCCATCTGATTTGGGGAAAACTATGAGCGTAGAGAAACACCTTTTTACCTCCGAGTCTGTCACAGAAGGACATCCGGATAAAATCGCAGATCAAGTATCCGATGCTGTCCTCGATGCCATCCTGGCAAAGGACCCTCTCGGCCGAGTGGCGTGCGAAACACTGGTCACGACGGGAATGGCTATCGTCGCAGGCGAGATCACAACTAACACTTACGTGGATATACCCCGGCTTGTCCGGGATACTATCCGTGACATTGGCTACACTCGAGCCAAGTATGGTTTTGATGCGGATAACTGTGCAGTACTCACTTCCATCGACGAGCAGTCGCCCGATATTGCCATGGGCGTGGACAACCTCGGTGCAGGCGACCAGGGCATGATGTTCGGCTTTGCCTGTAACGAGACACCGGAACTGATGCCTATGCCGATCTCGCTAGCCCATAAGCTGGCAATGCGGCTGGCAGAAGTACGCAAGACCGGCGAGCTGACCTGCAAGCGATCTGACGGAAAGGCCGAGAACTATCTGCGGCCTGACGGAAAAACGCAGGTGACCATCGAATACGTCAACGGAAAGCCTTCTAAGGTCCACACAGTGGTTGTATCGACTCAGCACAGCCCGGATGTAACCAACGACCAGCTCCGTAAGGAGATCATCGAGAAAGTGATCGAGCCCGTAATGCCCGAAGGCTTCTTCGATGAGGACAAGACCAAGGTTTTCATCAACCCAACCGGCAGGTTCGTACTCGGAGGCCCGCACGCAGACACAGGTCTGACTGGTAGGAAGATCATCGTAGACACCTACGGTGGCATGGGCAGACACGGAGGAGGCGCATTCTCGGGCAAGGACCCGACGAAGGTCGACCGCTCCGCCTGC
The DNA here is from genome assembly GCA_964548585.1 of uncultured Methanocella sp. Taxonomy (GTDB): domain Archaea; phylum Halobacteriota; class Methanocellia; order Methanocellales; family Methanocellaceae; genus Methanocella_A. The sequence continues at coordinate 22,848 of CAZJRS010000023.1, forward strand.
TACGCAGCCAGGCACGTGGCCAAGAACGTAGTTGCCGCAGGGCTTGCTTCCAGGTGCGAAATCGAGATCGCCTACGCAATAGGTGTTGTCGAGCCCGTATCGGTTATGATCGATACCTATGGTACAAATACCATCGCCGTGAAGAAGATCCAGGAGCTTGTCAAGGAGCACTTTGACCTGACGCCGTCCGGAATTATCAAAGAGCTCAAGCTGCGCCGGCCAATCTACCGGAAAACCGCTGCATACGGACACTTTGGCAGAAATGACAAGGACTTCACATGGGAGCGTACTGACAAAGCCGAGACAATGCGAAAAGAGGCTGGCCTCTAGAGCCAAACTCTTTTCCTTCTTTTTTTCACGAAATCTAATTAATATACAGCGATCTATGATTCATCGCTAATTACCCAAAACTGATTATATAGTTGATATAAAAACCTTAAATAGTTACTTTGTCAAAGTATTCTTAGACGACTGAATAGCGGGCTGGTGATACTATGGCAGATACAACCTTCGAGACAAAAGTAACTCAATCTCACGCGGCTGATAACCGATTATTCGGCGGCAGCACTACTGATTCTGCACATCTTGCGGACTGTTCCCGGATCGCGGGCTCCTGGGTCAACAAAGATAAGCTTGCCTACGGGCAACTGCTCATCCATACGATTCGGTTTGACAGCCGGGAATGTGAAGTATCAATGGACTGCCGAATCGGACCAAGTCCGGAAAACTTTTTTGGGTTTTATTACAGCTGGCCTAACAACAGTTTCTACGTGGTTTTACAGAAAGCTGAAAACGGCTTAAAAGAATATTACATGTTCATATCCCTGGAACAGGACGGCCCAGAGGGGCCGGAATACCTGACTACAGACATGACCGGTTCGATTCGGTATACACGTCAATAATTATTGAAACTTTTTCCGGGCCCAGCGTCACATAATTTCACAGGACCAGACGTAAAGTTACTTAATCCTTAAGAGTCTCTCTTCTCCCCTTGATATAATCTAATATGGACGAGAGGTCTCTTTTAATCCGATACTTTTTCTCGAAGTGGGTCAGAATGTTCTTCACGTCCCTTTCGAGCATCTCATCTGCCGTTTTTGAGCCCACTGTAACGTACTGGGGCCAGTCGATAAGGGTCAGTCCGTTATCGTTTACCATGACGTTGTACTCGGATAAGTCGGAGTGGATAATACCGAGGTCATATGCTTTTTTAACTTGCTCTATGACTCCGTCCAGGTACCATTCCGGTTCTACCAGCGTGGCTTTGACCATTTCTACGCCGTTTATCACGCTCATTACGATGGCGTGACGGTTGGAATCGATGGGCTCCGGGATGCTGACTGTGGGAAAAAGTTTTTTCATTACTTCGAATTCCCGCTTTGCAGCCAGCATGGATGCATAGAGCCAGGAGAAGTTTTCGACGTCGATATCCACCAGGTGTTGTCTGGACCTTTTTACCTGTTTGAAGCTGGTCCTGCCCTCACGGTGGAATTTGATGGCCAGAGGCCTAAAGCTCTTCGCGGCTATTACTACGGATTCCTTTCCTACACCGATCACTTCGCCTAGTGCGTTGATCGTTTCCCGCTTGACAAACGCGTCGATCGCCAGTATGTCGTAGCCATTGAACTTCAGCTGGTAGCCCACGTAGGACTGGATGTATCGTTCGATCAGATCCATCTCTACTAACCTTTGCAGTCGGTATTCTACTTCTTTCCGGCTTACTCCCGCATACGACTCGATGGCTTCGATTGGCACCCACTCGTGGCGTTTCATTCCCTCTTCGACGCCTTTTAGTACTCTTTTTTCGTTGGGTACAAGCGACAGATAAACAGCTGTGTGATCGATCATTTTTGCTCCATAAAAAGATGATATGATTTATTATTCTTCGCCAGATACGGCCTTTTTGGCCATCTTAAGACGCTCTTTTGCCGTGTATCCCGTGGCCTCTTCGAGGAAATCTCTGAATTTCTTGTTCGTATCAAGTATGACTGCCTCGTCGTTTACTCCCCGATCTGACTGGGTTTCGACAAATAGCGACTTATCAGCTACCCACGTCTTTAATTCTTTGATGGCCCCATACTGTACGGTGAGCTTGCCTCCGTCATCCTGCGGGTCTACCTGAAAGATCTCTATCAATACATTCTTAATCCGCTCAGACTCCGGCTTGAAGCCGCGCTTGAACTTATACTCGCTGATACTATCACCGTAGGTATGTTTCTAACTGGTGTGTAAAAAGGCTTTCGATGCTTCTCAAATAGTATATAAATGTACGTCGGCCGTATCATATAATTAAAAAGTTTTATCTGTGCGAATCACATATAACATGTGATGGCAGATAGGGCGGAGGAACCGTTTGTTCAGGTCATCACTGACCATATAGAGTGTAAAAACCCGATAATCCTCGGCGGGTTCCCTGGCATGGGGCTCGTCGGCAACATCGTGGCCCAGTACCTAATCGACCAGTTAAAAATGAAGCCGTGCGGCCGTGTCGACTCCCGACTCTTTCCGCCGATAGCTATTCTCTACGGAGGCCTTGTCAAAGGGCCGGTCCGCATTTACGAGAAACCGGAAAAGAACCTCGTCATCGTATTTTCTGACATTCCCATCGATCCGATTATTAGTCGTGAGGTGGGCACAGCCATCGTGAAATGGGCAAAAAGCCTGGAGCCGCAGGAGATCATCTCGCTGGCTGGTCTGGCGACCACCGGTGAAGCGCATAAGGTCTATGGTGCCGCTACCAACCAGGAAGGTCTGGAAAAGATCAAAGGCCGGATCGAACTATTTGAAATGGGTACCATTACTGGGGTACCGGGGGTACTTCTGAACGAGTGCATAAATCAGGGAATAACCGGCATCTGTATTCTAGGTGAAACCAGAGGCCCGAACCCGGACCCCAGGGCCAGCATACAGGTTGTCAAAGCTATGAATGACCTGTACGGCTTCAGCCTGGATATAAAACCGATGGAAGATCAGGCAGAAGAGATTGAAAAGATGCTCCATAAACTGTCTGAACAGATCGGAGAAGCTGAGGCGAGTCCTTCCAAGAAAGAACCAGAAATGTACGGGTGATACCATGAAGATCGCTGCAATCACAGGACTGAGCAAGGAGTCCATAGACGATCTATTGCGCCGGCGAATAAGGACTTTCGAGATCCGGAGCGCCCATAATCTTCAGGCGTTTTCCGAGATCGGCCCGGGCGACAAGGTTTTCATTACTGATGTGGCACTTCCTGACCTGGTTCCGGGACTTTGCGGATACCTGGCCATGGTGAAAGGTGTCGACATCCGCATGCACCGGATGACCTATTCGACCCAGGCGAACCTGGAGGAACGAGAGACACTATCGGGGCGTATCCAGCTAATCCTCCATTCCACGGGAAAAGTCAGGGAAGTGTACCAGGTCGAGATCTATAAGACGATCTATGTAGATGCAATAGAAGTCGCGATGTGCGAAGCTCGTTGATCCGCTATGTTCAATAATATTTTTATTTACGGGACCCTCAGGGACCCTGAAGTGTTAAGCCGTCTGCTACGCAGAGTACCGCCTATGAAACCCGCGAAAGTCGAAGGCTTCCGCAAGTATTTCGACGCTGAGGCCGGATATCCCATGGCGATCAAAGAAAAAGGCTCGATCATCGAAGGGGCGTTGATGACGGGTATCGGCAGTCGTGATCTGAGTACGCTTGACGATTACGAGGGAATCCGAAAAGGGCTCTATAAGCGTATTACTGTGCAGGTAGTGCCGACCGGGGCAAAAGTGCCCGTTGAAGCGTTTATGTATGTCAAAGGAACTTCCGATTTTTAAAAAAGTAGTAGTCAGGGCTTTAAGCCCTGGCTCATTTATCTGTTGATCATTATTTTCTCTGCCTGAGCAGACCTATAATCGCCATAAACCCAATAACGGATAGGATCGCCAGCGATTCGTTGCCTGCTGGTACTGACGCGGGTGTTGGCGTCCCGTTACCGGTCGGGACTGGGGACACACTGATAGTGTCTGACGGGACCACGGGTGTCACGGTTACGGTGACAGTCGGGGCAGGGCTGGTGTAGTTCAAGTCCACTACGAAACTGGTTCCCTCAGTCGGACTGGTCACATTCTTCGAGATCGACCCTTTGGCGGTCTCTACCGATATTGTTAAATTTTGTCCTTCGGGAACTACCACCATATACTGGCCAGAAGAATCTGTCCGTACCTCCTTAACCGGAGAAATGTTCACAAGTGCTCCTGTAAGCGGGTTTCCATCATACCTGATGGTCCCGATCATCACGATGGTTTGCGGGACCGGGGTCGGAGTTACGGTCGGTGTTCCGGACTGGTATTCGGATGAGGTAAGGTCAAAATTATACGTTACAATGCTCCCTTCTCCTTCGGCTTCCACGCTTCTGGTCTTGGAAACCCCTTTATAGCTGGCTGTTATCGACACCACGAGGTTCGGGAACGCCGCCAGTTTGTAATAGCCGCCATCCTTGGTCTTATCTGAGCTACCCCCCGGAATCGATAAAGAAACGCCATCCTGGTAATTACCATTATACGTGACTCTGCCGGTTACATATGCCATATCTTTAGGTGTCTCCGCCTGTTGCATTTGCATTGCATGAAATACAGGCATTGTCAGAATAAAAAGAATTAATACGACCATTGTCAAAGCTAATTTTGAGCGCATATCATTTCAGCCTCTGTTACGGTGATTAAATTATAATAATCAATCGGTTTATAACCGAAGAAATTTTATTTAGTTGTTCTGTATATGAAAATTGGGCAGATATAATAGTATCGATTGATATCCCTGTAACAGTTCATATATCATTATTCCCGGTATCAAGAAAAGTAAGCCAGAGTGGTTTACTCTGGCTTGTCGTTTATGTTTTCATTCTTTTTTCAGTTTTGTTAGCACAATGACTGCCATCATGCTGAAAACCGAAATGATAGCTAAAGACTCACTTCCCGCCGGTGCGGCAGTCGGTGTTGGTGGCACAGAAGTCACTGTAGGTTCAGGGGATACGATGACCGGCGTGGAAACTGGGGTAGCGGTTATGTTAGCGGTGGCATCGGTTGTCGCTTCCGGTGTGGCTGCACTAGTTGGCGTCGCAATTCCGGCTCCAGCTCCTGCCCCGGCTTCATCCAGAGTCAAATCCACCACCACATTTTCACCTACGGCCGGGGTCATAATAATTTTAGTTGCACTTCCGACGGCAGTTACGGCGGAAACGGTCACATACAGCCCTGCAGGTACCATTGCCTGGTAGTGGCCGGCAGAGTCGGTATTCACGGTCGTAACCGGAGATACGTTAACTGGTATGCCCATGAGGGGGTCGCCTCTATACTTGACAGTTCCCAGTAGTGTGACGGTTTTCGGACCAAGTACTACGGTAGCCGGTGTTTGTGTGGGCGGTACTGCGAGATCAAAATTAACTGTCGTCGCACTGCCCTCTATGCCAGCGTCTATGGTTTTTGTCTGGACCTGATCACCATAGCTGGCCTTCATTGTGACCGCAATGTTGGGGACTACGTTGAGAGTGTAATAGCCCCCGTTTTTGGTGGTATCCGAGCCTCCCCCAACCAACGCTACTGTAGCATTATCCTGATAGCTGCCGTTATACGTAACTCGGCCCGTCAAAGTTGCCATGGACGATTGCTGGGCATAGGCAATAACATTGAAAGCGGTCACTGTCAGTAAAAGAGCCACCAGTAAGACAATTGTTACATTCGGTTTCGTGTGCATACGATTCGACCTTCTTCTTCAACAAATAATAATTAAATTGTTTATATAATATATGCTAATATTCTTACTGGTTGCACGATATATTAAAGTTTGCACACAGAAGTGCGTCCAATAATGTTCCTGTACACAGCATTTATATACGATTACGGACATTTGAATGCAGGGTTGGGCCCGTGGCTTAGTCAGGACATAGCACCGGCCTTCTATCGGACAGCCAAGAGCTGACTGCGGAGATAGCCGGGGGTCGTGGGTTCGAATCCCACCGGGCCCGCTAAAAACGTAACTAACGATTGAAAACGTTTAATAGGAATAAACCCTAATAACAATTCGTAGGGGTTGTGGCCAAGCCAGGTATGGCGACGGGCTCCAGCGGTGGTTGGGTCGAAAGGCCCTCCAGAAATATGATGAGCAACGGGTCACCTGAAACTGCCCGACGGGGTGGTTTGTGAGGAACCGTTGGAGCGCTGATTTCAGTGCTCTCTGGTGAAATCCCAGACAAGATCGGAGAGACCCGTCGATCAGGAGTTCAAATCTCTTCAACCCCACATAGTTTTTTTAATTTCTAATTCTGAGTGAGCCATCTCGTCGACAATCTCCGGACATTGGGCTAAGATTATCGATATCGCAAGATATAACTCATTAAATACAGTTCCATTCGGCAATTCCATGTTAAAATTCAGTTACTAATTAACACTCCGGTATGAACATTCCTTTTGGTGGTTAGATGGATAAATTCGATCAGACTGTACAATCGCTAAAAGATGTCGACCCGGAAGACCGGAAAACCAAGCTCCAGGCTTTCGTTGAAAAATGCAAGTGCCCGGTATGTCCTTCCTATACCGAATGCGCGAAAAATGACAACGAAGGGATCTTCTGTCTTCAGGGTAACAGCTTTAAGTGCATCGGGCAGATCAACGGCTGTAACTGTCCTGATTGCCAGGTGAAAAAAGAGTTGTCCATGAAAGACATGATGTACTGTATGAAAGGCTCGGAGTTTGAGAACCGTTATCTGGATAACATCCGGTAAATATTAGCGGAAAACTCCTATATGGCATTTATATTTTTTATCTGAGGTTCCCGCTTATACCATATCTCAATTCTATTCAACAACCAGTTAGCCTTCCCCAATACTATCTGGCATCAGACAGGGAACATCTTCCTGAAGCCATCCATGAATTTACCGTCCTGACCGGCAAGTATCTGGCTCTTCTGTATCACATAAACCACGATCAAAGCGGCGACTCCGTAGATTGCGCCCGGTACATTCGGGAATATAAGTCCGAGCGCCGCAATAAACATAGCTATCCTTTCGATCTTTGTCATTTTAGTGAGCCAGAATCCCGTAAGCGATATCTGCAAGCAGAGGATTCCCAGGAACATCGTCGTGATATCAAAGATCGCGCCACCGATCGACAGGTAGCTCGACCAGTTGATCCCAATAAGCATGATCGCGGGCGAATGACAGAGAATACCGAGGAACATCGTGGTGATATTTAATATTATTTCGTCGGCCGACAACCAATTGATCCCGATGAGCAAGATCGCGGGTGAGTAGACAAAAGCAAAAGGCACCATCATCTTATTCATGGAGATCTTGAACGCCTCTATGCCTGTCCTGAACTGGTTTGACTTCGCTATGCCCGACGCAGCATATGCCGCCAGTGCCACTGGTGGAGTCACATCCGCCAGCACTCCGTAATACAGCACGAACATGTGTATCGACAGAATGGGTATAAGCGCACCTGACGGCAGGTGCATCTGGACAAGTGCAGGCGCAGCCATTGTGACTAACACTATATAGGTCGCGGTGGTGGGCAACCCCATACCCAAAATCAAGCAGGCGATCATGGTCAGGATCAGTGCGATGAAGAGCGAGCCTCCCGAGATCGTGGCGACCAGCATGGCGATTTTCAAGCCCAGGCCGGTCAGCGTTGCTACCCCCGAGATGATACCTGCGGTGGCACAAGCCAGCGCAACGCCCGATGCACCTTTAGTACCCTCTTCAAGCGCGAGCCTGAACTTGCCGATGTTCATGCCCTGGAGGTTGTAGCCTTTGAAGTGGCATACAGGCACTAGAATGATGATCAGGGGAAGCATGGCATAGAATATCGTCATCATCACGGAGAAGTGAAGAACGAATAAACTGACCATTGACAGCGCTATATACGATAAAGCAATCGCACCGATGATCAGGTATTTTTGCTCTCTGATAAGCCGGATGAAGTCCGGCACATAACTGAGCGCGATGATCGAAATAATGCTAAAGACACCTGCATACGGAATAGAAACCTTAGCGATCAGAATCAGGTACAGCAGCAGGAATACCGATATACTGACGTATCCATTTTCTATGACAAGCTTTTTCCAGTCGGGTAATTCTGACTTTGGCACTGATTTGAGGCCCACACGGCCTGCCTCAAGATGTGCCATGATCCAGACCCCGGTAAAGAATGCGATTGCTGGAACGATCGCAGCAACGATGATTTCGCTATAGGGAATGCCGGTAAATTCTACCATGATAAACGCTGCGGCACCCATGACCGGTGGCATGATCTGTCCGCCTGTAGATGATGCAGCCTCAACTGCACCGGCGAACTCTTTTCTGTACCCGGCTTTTTTCATCAGTGGAATGGTGAATGAGCCGACAGTGACTGCGTTAGCGATTGAGCTACCCGAGATCATGCCGAAGAACCCTGATGCAAGGACCGATGTTTTCGCCGGTCCTCCTTTACGCCAGCCGGTTAGCGCATATGCGAGATTGATAAAGAAATCTCCAGCACCTGAATACTTCAGGAACGCGCCGAAGAGGATGAATACTATTACATAGATGGCAGAGACGTACAGCGGAACTCCAAATATGCCCTGGTCTGTATACCATAGCTGAGAGATGATCCGCTCGATCGAATAGCCTCGGTGGTTCAATAGGCCGGGAAGATATGCACCTACATAGGCATAGATCATGAATAGTCCGGCGATAATGCTTAATGCCGGTCCAACGACTCTCCTGGTTGCCTCAAGCACTAGCACGATGCCTACAGCGCCCACTAGTAAATCCAGCTGAGACTCCATGCCAGACCGCATTACGATATCCTGGTAGTAGAACACCCAGTACAGGCATACGGCAGCGCTTAGCCCACCCAAAAACAGATCGTAGACAGGTATCCGGTCCTTGTTTCTTTGTCCGGTCAGAGTCTTAGTCCATAGCGGATACACGAAAAAGGCCAGCGTGATCATAAACATCAGGTGCATGGATAGGTGCAGCTGGTAGTTCGGCATGTACACGGAAGCGTAAAGATGATAAAACGAGCTGATGATGGCAATTGCTGATACTAATAATATTCCCCACCGGGATAAACTTCTTATGTTGGAATATTTCACTTCCAGTTCATCAATCTCAGCCTGATCTATTTTTACAACCTTTGCTTCCGCCACCATTTTAACCACCTTATCTGCCACGCTATATCATGACACAGAATGTTCAGCAATTATCATTTTAAGCTTAAATCTAATAGTAAAGTAACCAATAGCATATATAACCTTTACGAATCAGAATTGAAGGTTAATAATTGGCTCTAATTGTATTAATAATCATATTAATTGGATTATTTTGTTCTATAAGCATAATTAACGGTTTTCCTTCAGGTACTCTTTCAGATAACCAGAATATTTCTCCTGAAACGACCAGATGTTGTCTGGTAAAATCCATCGATATAAAATCAACTTTTTCAAAAATTTCATTGATGTTTTCGATCGAAAAATTACCATTGTTATCACTGGTGATCTGATATGACTCGTCGGACGGTAAGCCTGCTCCCATCGACCCATATGTAGTGTTAACAAGCAGAAGTTTGCCATCTGTGGTGACAATAAAGGTATCAATCACCATTACTTTTTCTACGGAATGCTTAAACCCAAAACTCACAGGTTCGCCTGGCTGTATGTGTCTCATATAATATATGTGGCCACCTTCGTCTTTTACGATTAGTGACATGCCACACGGCAGGAAAAATGCTAATAATAATAAAAGGGTCAATGCCGCCAATAAGGCGACACTGGCCACTAACTTTTTCTTCATACGAGAAAAAATTATTGGGGTTTTATTCCCTGCTCGTCGAAGTACTTCTTGGCACCCGGGTGCAGATCGATAGACATGCCCTGAAGAGAGCTGTTCTTGGTGATCTTCTTGGCTACCGCGTGGGGGTAGTTGCTGATCGGGTTGCTGGAGTCATACATAGCCTTCAGCAGGTTGTATACGTCCTCTTCCGGGACGTCCTGATGAGCGACGAGCATGGCCATCACGGTCACCGTTTCGGTGTCGTGATCAACGCTTTTATACGTGCCGGCGGGCAAAGTCTGCTTTGCGTAGAATGGCGAAACAGCCATCAGCGCATCTCTCTCTACACCTGAGACGGGCACGATATAGATGTCACTGCCGGTCGCCAGTTCAGTAATTGCTGCAGTTGGTGCCCCACCAGTCCAGAACGCTGCGTCAACCTGGCCATTCTTCATCATTTCAGCAGCCTGTGCCAGCTTTACTGAAGATGGCTGTACGTCCTCCTCGGTGAGGTTGTAGGCTTTCAGAATCTCGAGTGCGTTGAACCAGGAGCCACTGCCACGGTCGCCCATGACTACACGCTTGCCCTTGAGGTCGCTGACATTCCTGATGCCAGTGCTGTTGAGCGTGATGATCTGTATGGTTTCAGGGTACAGGCAGGTGACACCTGTGATCATTGTCAGGTTTCCTGATGTGTTGAAGTCCCGCTGGCCTTTTACCGCAGAGTATGCAACATCGTTCTGGATCGTCGCGAAGTCCACACTCTTATTGCTGAGCAGGCGGGCGTTCATGACTGAAGCTCCGGTAGCTTCGACCGACATGTTATAGCCAAGGCTTGCGTTGTTCGCCGACTGTGCAATACCGCTGCCGATCGGATAGTACGTACCGGCCACGCCGCCGGTTGCGATCGTATACTGCTTGGTCGGGGTCGTGCATCCCAGCGTCAGGGCCGAGAGCAGAAGGACCGTCAATACCAGCATGATTAAAACTGCTTTTCTGTAGTTAGACATTGTTTACCTCCCGTTTATGAGCCAGATATGGCTCGATATACGAACAATAATGGTGAAAGTTTATACCCATTATTAATAAACGTTTGTACAGTAAACATTCGATGTCATGATCTGTTGTGTTTAAAAAATGTTCTTCCGGGGAATACCCTAGAAAAATCTTATATAGCTTGCGTTTGCCTTTTCCATATATGCTCGACGTGCTATTGGCGGGCTTTCTGATCGGCATTACTCATGCAATCCCTCCTGGTCCCATTACCTTTGAAGTTGCCAGGCGAGGCGTAGTGGACTCCATATCATCAGCGCTGAAAGTTAATTTTGGAGCCGTGGCAGCAGATACTGTATTTTTTATTCTGATCCTGCTGGGGCTTATGCAGATGCTCAATACTCGGGAAGGTAAACTTCTTGTCTGGATATGCGGTTGCGTTATGCTGCTATTCCTGGGTGTGAGGGGTGTATACCTTTCTATCACGGGAAAAGGCAATTATGGTCTAATGAGTGATACGAACGATCAGAAAAAGGAACTATCACCACTGCTGACCGGTTTTCTCATCTGTATCACCAGTCCGTTTGCCATTGTTTGGTGGACCGCAGTATTTGCCGGGTCAATCTCGTTGATCGGCTTCGATATCTACTCGATGATCCTTGCCTATTGCGGAATTGCGTTAGCCTGTATCTTGTGGTATGCACTAATCGGATTAATGGCGTCCATGGGTCGCAAGATGATCGGAGAAAAGTTGCTCCAGCTGATGTCATTGCTTTGCGCGGTAATCATGATTTTATATGCGCTCATTCTTCTTTACCGGGGATATTACACATTTATATCATGATAATATCTCACCATTACTGGCAGTTATTTAATAATCATTGTTATAACCGATTAATTTCAAAATTAATAGAATAAATACTTTAACTATAGCTTACTACTACATCAGTTGAGGTCTTTATAATGCAGGAAGCAATGATCAACAACGTAACACCCGTGAGGAAAAATATCACTACGTCGAGAATATTCTGCGTCAACACTAAGCATACCTATGTTTATAAAATCGCAAACGGTGAAATTCTCAGCGAAGAAAAAGTGATGGAATAAGCTCTATTACGCCTTATTTTTCTAATAAAAGGCTGAATATTTATTTATTTATCGAATAACCGAACCTGAGTGGTTATTCTGCTATGAAAACCTATTTAAAGCATTGCTACGTTGGTTTAAAAGATCGTATGGACATTAAGCCGTTGCAGCTCCTGGTGTTAACATCAGCCGTTTTTATCTTCACGCTCGGTTTCGGTATCATTATACCGATCATTCCATACTATACAAGAAGCGTCAACGCAACAGCATTCGATCTTGGGCTTCTGCTCGCCACTTTTTCCTTCCTTCAGTTTTTTTGCGGACCATTCTGGGGTAAGATTTCAGATCAGATCGGCAGAAAACCAGTCATTGCCTTCAGCCTGCTGGGCTTTGCGATTGCGTTCACCCTGGTCGGCCTGTCACAGTACCTCTGGATGATTTTCGTAGCCGTGGCGATTGGAGGTTTTTTCTCCGCCGGTATCTCCCCCGCAGTACTCGCATTCGTTGCAGATATTACCCGGCCTGCCGAGCGGGCGAAACTGATGGGTCTTATGGGCGCGGTATCGGGTCTTGGATTCATCCTTGGCCCGTTCATATCTAGCTTTCTCTCGGTATTCGGTCTATCCGTACCGTTTTTCGCGGCAGCCCTGCTCTCGATCGTCACGATGATCGGGTGCATGACACTGATTCCCGAATCGATTCCACACCATTACAGGATCAAAATTAGTGATGTCATCAAACCATGGTCTATGATTAAGACCGTCTGGGAAACATTCACGCATATGTTTTCGGCACTAAAAACCGAAGTGGGTATTTTTCTACTGGCGATGCTGGTCATCAGCTTTGCCATATCAGGATTTGAAGGAACCTTCACGTATTTTCTCATGGATCAGATTGGGTTGTCCAGTGTAACATCCTATGTCCCGGTGTTTCATAGTGGAATCAGCATCACAGGACCTGAGGCAATGGGCCTTGTTTTCGCTCTGATGGGGGCTGTCACGGTCGTTTGTCAAGGATTGCTCGTCGGTAAAGCAATCGATCGATTTGGGGAGGAGATGGTAATAATCATCGGTCTGATCATCTGCGCCGTCGGCCTCTTGCTCCTGCTGACCGCATCTGAACTGGGTGCTGCCCTGGGGTACATTGTCATCATCAGCGTAGGCAGCGGTCTGGTATTCCCTTGTCTGAACACCGTGATATCCAGGCGTACTGATAATCGAAATCAAGGCGTTGCCATGGGGATCATGAGCTCCTACGGGAGCTTCGGCCGAGTACTCGGCCCACCTGTAGCCGGTTATGCGTACGTGCTCAATATCGCACTTCCTTATATAATATCGGCCCTGTTCATGATTTTGAGTTCAGTCGGGCTATTTGGGTTCATGATACATGAGCGACGAAAAAAGAAAGAGGTAGAAAAGCCGAAGCCGGAAATTGTTGTACGGTAGAACGACAAACTTCTCCCCATACTTGACTGCTGTAAAGGTTTTTTTAAATTTTCCTGATGTCGAGCAGCCTTGCGAATTTAATATCTGCCGGGTTCAGATCTGTCTTTGTTTCAAATAGTAGCATTCCATCCGTGCGGCAGGACTCGATCTTTGTTTCGTAGATGACTGACTGGTTAAAGGATGCGTATTCCAGTGATGAATCGATGATTTTACAATTGAGGACCGAGGCTTTGTCCAGGTTCGTATTGCGCAGCTCCGATGAAAAGATTTCGACGTTGTTCATCATCGATGAAGACAGGTCCGTACCAAGACAATTTACTCGGTTAAACGTAGAGCTGACAATTTTCGAACCACCCAGCTTACACAGGTGTAAATCCGAGTTCTCAAATCTGGATTTATAGATGGTTGCTTCGCCAAGGTCTGCCTGTGACAGATCGGTGTTCTCAAAGACGCACTTAAAAATTTTTACTTTTTTTCCGATGATGCGGTTCAGCCTTGCGTTCTTTAAGTTACAGTTGACCAGCTGACAGTCGTACAGGTTCGCGTTTTCCAGCGTTGCGCCTTCGAAGTTCACGTCCACAATCTGCATGCCGTGAAAATCTGCTCTGCTAAGGTCCGCATGACTGAAGTCTTTTTCCCGGATCCCCCCGGAGAAGTTGTCCTCTCTTAGTTCATACAGATAATTCGTCTTTTTCATGAGCGTATTGTCAGACATAGTCAGGTCACGAATAGCATGAATATATCCTTACTGATGGTATATAAAATGTGAACATATGGTTTTTGTGCTGTTGCACTTTATGTGTGAGATTGGCTGTGTGTTTAGTTTCAAGGAATCATTTATGTGCATTACAAAGAAATAATCTCTACATCTACAAAAAATTATCTATTATACATTAGTACAAAAAACTTAATATCTATAATTTATTGTATACAAAATGTTTATTTTATATTAATTAATTAAATACAACATGCATTTGTCACTTATTTTTATAATATATTTTGTCAACCGTTTAACCTACATTAAATTGAAAATGTTTTGCAATATTCATATACACTTTTTTGTATATGATTATTTATCTGATATCAGAAAAAAATTGATTATTTATCACAATATTGAAATTATGTATGACCTTGAAATGATCGATTCAGGCCATTTTCATATGTTTACCATGTATGTCGCAAAATAACAATTTTGCGACAAAACAGGGATTATATAACAGAGTTTTAAGTGTGAGGTGATTGTACCCTTTATGATCTATAGATTTATCATATTCACCAGAACTATTTCAAATGTACCATAGTCTGTTGTACGCCAGTTTTAATGCCCTCCCCGATAAGTTCACCGCCTCAACCGGCATTTTTCAGCTATTCTCCCATATTACTTTTATCATAATGTCGCTCGTTTCTGCTATGGGGTGGGATGCTGGACATGTGCAAATTATCATACAGCCATGATGAACAGGGTGTTTCATTGCTACAGGCTTTAGCTATCCTGGGAATTTTTGCAGCAATCTTTGTAATACTAATCGCTGCAGTGTATATGGCTTCCGATTCTAATCTTAAGGGCAAGATGAGTAATATTATGGGAGTACACAAAGACAAAGTTGCGGTCATTTACCTGGAAGGCAGCATGGTTGCGGATAAATCCGGTGATACCGCGGATGCTGGTTCTGCTTTTTCCAGTGATGTGATAAAATCGATGAGGAAGGCTACGGATGATCCCGATGTAAAAGCGATCGTTTTACGGGTCAATTCTCCGGGAGGTACCCCGGTGGCCGCGGAAGAGATCATCTACCAGATTAACAGGTCCAAAGAAAAAAAGCCGGTTATCGTTTCGATGGGTGATATGGCGACATCAGCGGCATATTACATATCGGCAACTACCGATAAGATCTATGCAAACCCTGATACGTTTACGGGTAGCATCGGCGTGATCTGGGTATTCAAAAACAAAACTCGTTACTATAACGAAGAAGGTATCAACTTCTACATTGCTAAATCCGGCAACTTCAAAGATGTCGGCGCTGACTGGCGGGGGCTGTCAGAAAGTGAAAAGTCATACATCCAAAGCATTATAAACGAAAGCTACGACAGGTTTGTCTGTAGCGTCGCTACAGGCCGGAACTTATCTGAAAGTAAAGTCAGACAGATTGCTGACGGACGAGTATATACCGGGACATCTGCAAAGCAGATGGGCCTGGTTGATGAGCTGGGGGGCCTCTATGATGCGGTCAATGATGCCGCACAGATGGGTGGCATCAAAGGTGCTCCGGAGATCATATACATGAATGAGCCCGGATCTAAGGTAAAATAAGATCACTATAGCCCGGACCTGGCGCCGGGCTATACTCGGATCTGTCTGGGGTGAATTACTCGTTCATGCATAAATATTATGTATGCTCAGGGAAATTATACTTGAACCTGATATGACTCTCGAGCCTGTTTCCCGTTTAATTATTGCACTGGATGTGACCGATCGAAATGAAGCGCTGGCCATAGCCGAAAAACTGGGCAGCGCGGTAGATGCGATCAAGGTGAATTACCCCTTGGTGCTGGCTTGTGGCCTGGGCATCATCGGGGATCTCAAAAAGCATGCCAATGTGATTGCCGATTTTAAGGTTGCAGATATCCCCAACACGAACAAGCTCATCTGCGAAGAGACGTTTAAGGCAGGCGCAGATGCGATCATCTGCCAGGGTTTCACCGGCAAAGATAGTGTCCAGGCTTGCGTGGATGCGGCGAAGCAGTATGGCAGAGAAGTGTTCGTGGTTACTGAAATGAGCCATCCCGGGGCACTCGATTTCCTGCAAGGTCACGCCCTTGAACTGGTGGACCTGGCAAAGTCCGCGGGTGCGAATGGGATTATTGCTCCCGCTACCAGACCTGAACGATTGTCGTTGATACGCCAGAGGGCTGGTCAAATGAAGATCCTCTCGCCGGGAGTCGGTACCCAGGGCGGAGATGCGGCTTCCGCCATCCGGGCTGGTGCTGACTTCGTGATCGTAGGAAGAAGCATTTATAATGCACCCGATCCATATCAAGCTGCAAAAAATTTCGTTGAGCAGCTACGCCGATGATGACAAAAGTTTCTGAACTAAAATGTGATGAGCCCTATGAGTCCTGAGGCGTGGCCGTTGGCTAAAGATTTCCGGAGGGCTAAGGCATCGCCGATCCCTTTTATCTTTTTGTCACATTGCTGTGTCTCATGAAAACTTTTCATCATTTATGCTTGAGCTGGTCGCAGCTCATCGATCGACCCCTATGAAAAATTGGTTGTTTTGGCTATGGTTGAATTGCCGCCAAGCCCGCCAAG
>CAZJRS010000024.1:0-39446 GCA_964548585.1 uncultured Methanocella sp.
AGATGATGCGCACCTGGTGGCCCCGGTCGGCCAGCGCCCGGGATAACTCGACCGCCTGCGTCTGTATCCCGCCCGATTCCAGGACTCCGCCTACCACCATACAGATCTTCATCGTGTCATTCCCTCGTAGAACGCTTTTAGTATCAGGCGGGCCTGCGACCACTTCAGCTGTCCGAGGGCTATGGCCAGCTTCACGAGTACAAACGTGATTATATAGTAGGGTAGAAACAATGCGAGACGAAGCGTGCCCGCGTGTTTACGCATGAATCGCAGTCGGTTTCTGGTAAAGTAGTAGAGCTGGAAATCCTTGATTTTAGATGCCGAACGGGCGATCTTGTGCCATACCTTCGCCTCAGGAGCGTAGACGATCCGGTACCCTGCTTTTCGTGCCCTTTCGCAGAGATCGTTATCCTCATAGTAAAAGCCCATGACATCGTCGAGAAGACCGATCTCCCTCAGTACCGTACTTTTGATCAGTAGTGCGCAGCCAGTGATGAAATCGACGTCAGCCACCTGATTGTACTTCCCAGCATCGATCTCGCCATCGCCAGTGTGCCTGGTTTTTCCGGTCCGCCAATCAACGATCCCACCGGCAAACCAGATCCGCTCCGGGTCGCTATGGTAGAATATCTTCGGGCCGGTGATCCCGATCTTCGGATCGCTTTCGGCTACTGCCACAAGCCGGGAAAGAAACTCGGGATCGACCACAGTGTCGTTGTTGAGCAGCAGGACGTATTCGGGGTTTGACTGAAGCGCAAGTTTTATTCCTGCATTGTTACCAGCGGCGAATCCCAGGTTAGCCCCGTTTTCCAGAACAGTGATATCAGGAAAGCTGGTTCTGATCGATTCGACGGAATCATCCGACGAACCGTTATCGGCTACGATGATAGAGTACGGAACATAGTCGATCAGTTTTAACGATCGGATGCAGTCCAGCGTATCTTCCTTATTATTCCAGTTCAGCAAAATGATCGTGACGTGAGATGCCATAAACAGAAGTCCAGCTTTTGCACAGCTGATCTCATTACACTCACCGATATATAATAAATTTTGTCAGATCACCAGTCAGGGCAAGATAGATAGAGATCTTATACCCCACAAAGGTATAAACGTTCATTGGGAGTCCCCACAACATATATTTACTGACATGCTCAACAACGTACGGTTAAGGCAATCGTATGAGCACGATTAAAAAGATCGCGAAGAACACCACTCTACTGGTGGCTGCCAATTTCATTAGCCTCGGCATCGGCCTTGTCATTAACATCATAGTCGCCCTATATTTTTCGAAGGATGACTACGGCATGATCAACTGGGTCCTGAGCGTATCGACCCTCTTTACTCTGGCTACGGATTTCGGCGTAAGCACCTACCTGACTATCGAGCTCGCCAGACACAAAGAGGACTTGAAAGTATACTTAAACAATGTCCTTTCGATCAAGCTATTGCTGGTCTTCACAGCATACCTCATCCTTATATGCGCAGCGTTTTTGATGAGTCGCTCTGGTCCGGCTTTGCTAGTTGTATACATTCTCGGGCTGTACATCACCCTGAACGCGATCTCACAAATATTCCAGGCTACTTTCCAGGCGTTCCAGTCAATGGAGCACATCGCTATGTCCCAGGTCCTCAACGCTATAATCATGGTAGCCGGGGCCTACATCGTCGTCACGACACATAGTGACGTTGTCGCATACTCACTGGTATACCTGGCATCCGCAGCTGCCATCCTGGTGTACAATATTATTATTGTGACACTTAACTATGCCCAGCCTACCCCTGCGTTTGACCTGCGGTTCTGGAAACAGATCCTTGCCGGAGGCATACCGCTGAGCTTCAGCGCGCTATTCTCGTTCCTATACTATCGAATCGACATCGTACTCATAGGAATGCTCCTGAATGACACGGGAGTCGGAGAATATTCGGCTGCATACAAGTTGATCGAGGCCCTCATCTGCATTCCGGTCATGTATAGCATGGCGATCTTTCCGTTGATATCAAGCTATTTCCATTATCGGGATGAAAACCTGAACATTATGTTCAGCAAGTCGATCAAATATCTCTATATTATGGGGATGCCGATCGTGATTGGAACAGTACTACTGGCAGATCAGTTCATCGAACTAATCTATATGGGCAAGTACGCCTCTTCTGCCCCAGTCCTACAGGCGCTTGCTCTGGGGTTGCTGGTCATTTTTGTCAATATCATCCCGCAGTCCGTGCTGACCGGGACGAACCTGCAAAAAACAAGCATCAAGATCAACATTGTGGGAACAGTGGTGAATGTGGCCTTGAACTTGCTTGTGATCCCGGTTTATGGCATTGTAGGTTCAGCTTATACGATGGTGATTACTCAGGTGATCATCGGAGTGCTTACGTACTCCGTTCTGCGCAAGTCCGGGTATAAGTTTCCGGGATTCGGAGAGATGGCCAGGATCACACTAAGCTCGGCAGTAATGGGTGTGCTGGTATTCTTCATGTGGGACTTTAACCTGTTTGTGACAATTGGAGTCGCTGCGATAGTATATGCAATAATGATAGTTGTCACCAGATCCATAGGGAAGGATGACATCGCCCTGCTATCAAGCGTGATCATGAAAAAGCCTACAAAAAACACATTATGAGAATCAACCAAAGGTGACTGGCGAGATTCAGGCCCCGCCTATCACTTTATTCTGCAGATAATCAAGGACATTCAGCGGGTTCCAGAACCCGGCTTGAAGGCTCCTCCCGATCTGCGTGTCATGCCAGTACCAGTACTTTTCATCGCCCTGCGGGACATGGTCCTGATCCCATTTGAAGCCGCCATTAGGGTAGCAGAATGCGCCCACGAACTGGATGAAGACGGAATACCCCACCAGTAGGATAATGATAAGGATCGCCAGCCACTTTCTATAACCTGTTTTTTTGAGGTCTGAGTAGCCATTTAAAAACAACCCGATAAAGATAGCCATGTAGGGCATGATATCAGTCAGATATCGCGTGCCAAAACAGCCACCACCATGCCAGTCAGCGAAGCTGCCATAGAGCAGGATCGTGAGGAGAATAGACAGACCCGCTACAGAGAAGAACCATACCAGTCTCCGATTCGATAAATCCCGGATTTTCAGGTAGCCCGGTATGGCGAGGAGGACAACTGGGCTGAAAATCAGCAGGCCCCGGTTAGGGCTCAGTAGCAATCCTGCGACCCCCATGGGCAGGCCAGCGAGGCTCAGCATAGAGGACATCCGGCCAAAGCCTCCGACGGGGTTGCCAAAAAAGTAAATGTTATACGCCAGGAAGGGTAGAGCAGCGATAATAACTGCAGCCAGATACGCCAGGATACGCCGGTCTTTGAGCATCAGTATGTAAAGGACAATAGGCAACAGCAGAAAGCTATCTGAAGAGCGATTGAAGAAAAACAATGCTGATAAAACTCCGAGCGCGGCCACCCTGAACCGATCTGGACCCTTTTGTCCGCCCGAGACAACGATAAAAATCATCGCAGAGAGTAGTAGCACACTCATCCCGTGCTGCCATAATGCCTGGCTACTGATAGACCACATACTGGTAGCCAGACCAAAGATCAAAGTGCCAATCAGGGCAATTTTCCCGTCCACAAGCCGTTTTAGCGCAAGATAAATTAACACACCAGCCAGGGCAGAGATGAACGATGCACTCATCTTCTCCATACCCATGACGATAAGCCTGAATGTCGGGTCATAGAGATCGATGGGAATATAGAATAATTTCATCGAGACATAGGGTATAAAGTACAGAGGTATCAGCAGTATAGGGGTCACAATCGGATATATGGAAAGATAGTGATCGCCGTATTCGGTTAAGAAGCTGATTGGAGGTGCCCAGATATGGCAAAAGTAATCCACGAACTGGTCGAAGTACAGGTCATGATTATCGAGTACGCTAAAGGGGAGTAGCGAAGCAGGGATCGTGTCGACAGAGGCGTTTGCCCGAGCATTAGCGTTAAATAAAACAAACAGAACGATAAAGAGACATAGCTCCGGGTGTTTTTTTAAGAAACCTACAACTGAAACCAATGCGCCCATAGCGATTGTTATAATGAGTATTCACGGCTAATAATCTTTTGTTCCCTGAGCATTCGGTCCATATATCGAAACGATCGCGAGAGATTGCCCGGTCCGATATGGCGAACAGATCGTTTCTACAGGACGTTTTCCCTTAGTAAGTCATCGAAAAGTTCCTGACTACGAACGCTCCTGACTCCGCAGACTCTGGACCGTAACAAGTGAATTTTAGTATATGTCGGCCGTGCGGTACGAGGAACGTGCGCCGGTATTGCGAGTCCCGATCGATCGTGATGCGGTCGTGGAAAAGATCGCTATCAATCACTAACTCGGTCGAACCATTGATCGCAGTAAGCCACATGTTCATACTCACAGGGAGATCGTTCCGCGACGGGTTGACTATGTATAGCTCTCCCTCGCGAAGGCAACGACGCCAGCTGTCGCTCTGATTTCCTTCAGCTACAGAAAACCCACCTCGCCATTCTACGGTCATAGGATCTGAGGTCAGTCGATCTGCCCTGGACGGGTCGAAAGCCGATTCTTGCATGAGTACCCGTGCGTCTGCAGTGAGATTCATGTTAAGCCGCTCGCTATAGCCCGCCATACTAAAATAGTATAGTTGATTGTCAGGACTTACCAGGGGCTTCGTCTGCAGTATATCCCCCAGTCCGTTGATGAGCGTCGTGTCGTTTTCAGGGTATCCACTGCTATCCACATAGATGCCACTGAACCCTGCGAAGGATAGCGTTTTAACCATATCCTCAAGCGGCATCGAGGAGACGTTCTTCGTCCACTGGTCACCGCTTCGCCCTTTCACAGCACCGAAGCTCCAGAGCAGACCATCAGAGTGCAGGTACCCCCTGAAGAGATCGTAATCCCTGATGTTATTGAGTTCCAGGAAATATTCGCTATATTCGGGAGACTCCATGTAGGGTAGCTGGAAGATCATAGCACCAGGAGGTGTTGTCGCTTCGATCTGTTTCACGAATACGTCATCACTCGCATATTGCGCCTTAACCCCACCGTAATCAGGGATGAACTGAGGAGAAGTCTGGTCAAATATACCGACGACCAATACCAATATAAGCAACCCGACAACCGCAAGCTTACCCCTGCTTGTCCTCGCATATCTACTCGAGAACCAGGTGACTGCCAGTAAGAATGCCATCAAGGAAAAGAAGGCGATGAATACGCTCACCCGGTTAATAGCCCGGAATTGCGGGTATATAACTGCGAAGAGAGCCCCAAAGCCGCCGATCGTGGCCAGCAGTAGAGCGGATAGGTTCATGATAGCAAGGCTATCAATCAGGTCCGTGACCGGGTTCTCCAAATTGCCCCTACAGAGGCGATAGAAGACCCATCCCAGCAATAGCAGAAAGCCGAGACTACCGATAACCCCAAGCGCCACGTAGGCATTCTCATTGACCAGCGGGGCTACGGCATTATACCGGTTCATGATACCTGCCAGGAAACCGATTCGATGTTCGCTCATCGGCAATAGGAGCTGATCAATTTTGAGTCCATACACCTCGGTTTCAAAGGCACTGCGGACACCTGCATACGGGTTCGCACCGTTGGCATGCTGGTATAGAAGCGAGGGAAGCATAGTGGCGAGGAACGTGAATATCAGGATAGCAATGGGTACAGTACAGGCTATTAACAGGTAGCGGTTCCGCCTGATGATCGCCGCAGAAAAGCCGGTCACGAGTAAGAAAACACATGAGAAAAAGACATAGTAGGCCATCGTTAACGATGCGACGAAACAGATGACCAGCGCAGTCAGAGTCAGAGGGTCCGATAGCGAAAGCCGCGTTTTTCCATCTTCAGAAAGCTTGAAGATGATCTTGCCTGTGAACAGCCAGAGGCAGACAAGAACGACCAGTGGCACCATAAAGTAGGAAGTAAGGAAAAGGTGGGATTCGCCTCTTAGAAAGTGATACGGAAGAAATGTGTAGAGAAGGCTTCCCACAACCGATGCAGACGAGGAGATCTTGAGCTGCCGGAATACAACCATAGAAGTAAGCGTGGTAAGCGGGAAAGTGAGGAGGAAGAACAGGTTCATGACTGCGGCATAATCCTGGGTAAACAGCGCAATCATTTTCATGATGAGGAAGTCAAGCGTATCCCCCATTGGAAAATCGTACATATCCTGTCCCGCAGGGACACCTAAAAAGTCATTATGCAAGTACCAGCCATTATCGATCACGCTTTTGACTGCCATCTGGGCTTGAAGTGCGTCACCGGAGTACTCGAAGGGCACGGAGATATCAGCCTGCCACAGGTTCAGCGTGACCGTCAATATGGAGAGGCAGAGAAATAAAGCAAGAGCATAAGCCCCGATCGATTTCCACCATTGATCTACGTTCATGCCTGCGAGACTCCGATTATTAACCGCTCCTTACGATAATGACCAGCCCCGTGATCACTATTGCAGCACCAAGTAAGCGATCCAGGCCAAAGTTCTCTTTCAGGATGAAATAAGATAAAGCGAGTACAAGGATATAGGTACCTGCGACAAAGGGGTATACGTAGGACAGGTCTTTCTTGGACAGGGCGCTGAGCCAGAACAGAGTGCTCAGGGCGTACAAGATCAATCCGATACCAACCTGCCAGTTGGTAAAAACATGAAATAGCGTCTTGAGATCGTAAGATTCGAATGTGCCTACGCTCTTCATACCCAGCCTCCACGTTACCTGCCCTGCGGCAGCCAGTAAACATGACAGGACTAACTCATAGATAACATTCACGGCTTTCCCCCCCTATATTCTTTTTAGCTGTTCATCGATTTTATTCAGCTTATTGACTATGAAATCCATGATCAGGCTGAAACTCATCAGCTGAACCGCCGTGAGCATTAAGATCACCGCGATGAGAGGATAATACTCGTGGATTAGTATGCCATGAGTTAACTTGTCATATAACGAATAGGTTCCAAAACCCAAGCCTAAGAGTAACAGCAACGAGTTAATGACAATGACGCTTTTTAAAAGCATCGTACTCTCGCCCCAGATAATTGACGGAATGGACTTGAGCATATTATAGCCATCTTTAATGGGATTTAGCTTTGACGTGCCCACACGCTTTCTGTACTCGATGGGTATTTCTACGATCGTGTAGCCGAACTTTGCCGCACGCATAGTCATCTTAGTCTCGTACTCCAGACCTCTGGCCTGCACGTCGAGTTTCGGGAAGATACTTTTTCGGAGTACCCGAAAGCCCGTCTGGGCGTCTCTGATTTTGGTATAGCAGAAATAAGTAATAAGGACAGAAAAAATTGTGTTTCCAATTCGGTTCAACATCCTGATGTTTTCCTTATTGAACACCCGGGCACCCGAAACCATGTCTGCGCCTCTCTGGATATAGTCGATACACTCGGGGATATATTTTGCAGGATATGTACAGTCCGTATCCGTGAAGATCAGTACGTCTCCGGTAGCATTCCTCACACCGGTGCGGAGGGCATCAGGTTTACCCCGATTAACCTCATGCTTCACGTACTTGATCTTGGGGTATTTCGACGCATACTCCAAAGCGATTCGGTCGGTGCCATCTTTTGAGCCATCGTTAACCACGATGACCTCATCTACGAAGCCCATGTACTCGTCCAGAGTCTTGGGCAGTGCCTCTTCCTCATTATAGGCAGGCAAGATTAGCGTTGTTCTCATGAGTCAAATGATAATGTAGCTATACTACGATAACCTTTACGGCGTTTGATGAGCTGCCATAGTGACAATCTGGCGCAAATCGGCTCATCGGCCGTCGTTATACAACACAGCACCGGTGAATCCACATGTGCGGATAATTGGAGTGGAGTACAATCATTAGAAGGCCTCGATTGGCTCTCGAACATCAGCAGGAAGAAGAGTAAAACTGTAAAATATTCTCTATTTTATAACCTGCATTCCTACCCGTTAAAGATAACTACTATAATGATGTACATCCCGAGTACAGTGGTGGGGCACATTGAAAATAGAGTCACTACGCCGTTTTTTACTGGATAACAAGTATCTGTTGTTGCTTACATTGTGTACAGTGATAGCCATGGCACTGAGGTTTTACAACCTTGGAGCTGAGAGCTTCTGGGTAGACGAGACATTCAGCGTGATTCTCTCGCAAAACGACAGCCTGGTAAAAATCATCGAGATCTCTAACGCAGATGTCCACCCTGCACTATATTATATACTCTTACATTACTTTTTGATGTTACCAGGACAGCCTGAGCTTGTAGCCCGGTTGTTGTCGGCGATCTTAGGGGTGATATCGGTACCGCTCATATATATCGCGGGAGTGAAGATGTTTCGGGACAAAAGAGTCGGACTCATTGCCGCATTCTTATTGTCGATCTCGTTCACGAGCATCACCTACAGCCAGGAAACAAGGATGTATCCACTGGTGATATTTTTAAGCATCCTGGAGATAGCTTCGCTATATTTGGCCCTAAAGGAAAATCGACTACATTACTGGATACTTTTTTGTGCTTCGGCAATCCTGATTATGTATACACACTATTACGGGACGATTCTGACCGGGGCGCTGTTTGCATGCGGATTGATCGCGATTATGGCTGAAGACTTGAAATCAAAGCCTTTCCGAATATCTAAAAAGCTAACATTGCTGGTTCTGTTTACCGCTATTGCATGCGTCCTGTTCCTGCCTCAGCTACTGGTGATGGTAAGACAATCATCATCGGAAAATGTCCAGTCTGATCTGCATAGCGATGGTATTCAGTTTTACCCCAGGTTGTTCTACTTCCTTTCAGCAGCCGGCATTAAGAACCCCATATCACCTGGGACTCTGTTGCTGACTGTGGTATTCGGAACTCTATTTCTTGCAGGCATCGCTGGTGGCCTCACTAAGCAGCGCAGTGTCACTGGTTATCTTGTAACAGTTATCGCCATCACATCGGTAGCAGGGTTCCTGCTGACATATGTAATCAGGTTTTGCGGGTACAGATACTTCATTTATTTACTGATACCATATTTGTTGATCATCTCAGGCGGCATTGTTTACATCTCAAAGATTGCTTCCGGCCTGACAGACAGGAATATCGCGGGCGATCGAGACGATAGGGACAATAAAAAGGTGAAGAAGTCGCTTCGCCCTACGTTCGCCATTCTAGCACTCCTGGTGATGATCGTAGTAATCGAAGCTGTCTCGATTGGACCGCTGTATTCCGGGACAAACGTAGACCTGCGTGACGCCTTAAGCTATGTGAAGAGCCACATGGGTCCGGCGGAAAAAGTGGTCGTCATTAACAACGATAACCTTACACGGATGTATTACGTCGATCAGTTAGGCATGAATGAATCACTGGCAAATACTGACAGCTACTATGAAGACAATGGTATAGGTATCGATGGAAACGTCACCTGGATAATCATATCGGACAGTAAAGACAGAGCAGATAATGCAGAGACCATAGCCTGGCTGGATAACAACACCCAGTATCGCGCTTCGTTCAGCAGAATTACCGTTTACCAGGCAAAATAAAATGAATTTTCGATGTGTGGATACCGTCCACACATCATTTTTTAAACCACTCGATAGTGCGACCCAGCCCTTCATCGAGCGTGACTTCAGGCTCCCACCCCAGCAGCCTCTTCGCCTTACTGATATCCGGCCGCCGCTGTAGCGGATCATTCTCCGGCAGAGGCTTAAAGACAATCTCGCTCTGGCTACCGGTCATCGTCTTGATCTTCTGAGCGAATTCAAGGACGGTCATTTCCGTGGGGTTCCCGAGATTGATGACTTCGCCTTTGACGTCTTTATGCATCGCCAGGTAGATGCCCCGGACGAGGTCGGACACATAGCAGAAGCTGCGGGTCTGCCGGCCTTCCCCATATACAGTCATAGGCTGTCCTGACAGCGCCTGAATAGTAAAGTTCGGTACCACCCGGCCATCGTCCGGGCGCATCCTCGGCCCATACGTATTAAAGATACGGATAATCCGGCCGTCCAGCCCGTGATACCGAAGGTTCGCCATGGTGAGCGCCTCGGAAAACCGCTTACTCTCGTCGTAGCAGCTTCGAGGACCGATCGGGTTCACGTTGCCCCAGTAGGTTTCCGGCTGAGGGCTTAGCTCCGGGTCGCCGTAGCTCTCCGAGGTCGATGCCTCCAGGAACCGGGCTTTCTTTTCGATGGCCAGATTGATCACGTTATATGTGCCCAGGCTGTTCGTCATCATGATTTCTACGGCCTGGGTGAAAAAGTCGACCGGGGACGCACGGGATGCGAGATTGTATACGTAGTTGATCTCGCCCTCCAGATTCAGAGGCTCCCTGATGTCCTGCCGGATGAAAGTAAACCGCTCGTGGCCGATGATGTTGTCAAGGTTAGCCAGGCGTCCGCTGCCAAGGTGATCTACTGCTATGACACGCTCGCCTTTACCGAGCAGATATTCGCAAAGGTGGGAGCCGATAAAGCCCGAGCCACCGGTTACCAGTGATGTGACTGCCATGAATCTCACCTAAAACTCGATTGTCGAAGAATCCCCGATGTTCAGCGAATTGGCCTTACCGGAGATGATCGCCCCGTCGCCAACGATGGACGACCTTAAGGCCATGCGCTTGATCTCGGCGCACGAGCCGATGATACTGTCCTCGATGATAGAACTCTTGATCTTAGCCCCGTCGGATATCGATACATAGGGCCCTATTATAGAATTTTCGATCTCCACGTCTCTGCCAATGGACACAGGATCAATGATAATTGAACTTTTAGGCGCCCAGCTAGCCCTGCTCTTCTCTGAGAGAAGAAGCCGGTTGACCTCCAGCAGCGCATCCGGTCGTCCGCAGTCGTACCAGCTACTGACTTCGAAGGTACGGTAGTGTGAGCCTGCCTCGACAGATTTCTGCAAGGCGTCGGTCAGTTGAATCTCCCCAGCACCCCTGTTCGCGACCACCTTATCGAGAGCTCTGAATAGCTCCGGCGTGTCATCGATGAAATATACGCCGGCGATGCCGAGCCTAGACGATGACGTTTTAGGCTTTTCTACCAGCTCTTTGATCGTGCCGTCCTCATTGAGATAAACGATACCGTAATGGCTGGGATTATCGATTTCCTTCACGCCGATCGATCCGGAACACGCCCCGTTGCTGGCATGCAGTCGGGCAAAATCACTGTAGCCGCCCTTGAAGATCATATCGCCCAGTGCGATCATGATCGGGTGGTCGCCAATCGCCTCCCGAGCCACGTAGATCGAGTGCCCGAGACCCAGCTGCTGTTCCTGGTTGACATAAGTGATCTTCTTAAAAGAGCCGCGGTAGTTCTCATCGACATAGTCGATGAGCTTTTCCTTCATGTACCCGACCACTATGATTAGCTCATCCGGCTGCAAATCGATGGCCTTATCGAGAATATGGCCAATGATAGGCTTACCTGCCACGTACACCATGGGCTTGGGCTTCGTGTACGTATGGGGGTAAAGCCGCTTTCCGGCACCCGCCGCTGGTATGACCACCTTCATAGATCTCTCCTCACTGATCGCCAATAGCCCGCATGTTATATACTTTTATCGCCGCCGGTAGAGCGCGTATGCTATTCCGAGCGAGCCGATGACCGCCAGGACCCCGGGGAACGGTGACTGTGCAGGAGTAGCTGCCGAAGTTGCAACCTGCATCTGCGAACCGCCCGACGCGGCTGGAGTGGACGAAGTAGCCGGCTCCGGAGCAGGAGTTACTACCTTCGCAGAAGCTTTGAAAGCAAGTAGCTGGTTGGACCATGTGCCGACCACGAGGTAACCATTCGCCACGGCAGGAGAAGCAAAGGTGATTCCGCCAATGTCCATGCCCCACATGATCGTGCCATCGGACTTATCGAGGGCGAACATCCAGCCGTCCTGGGTGACACCATAAACAGTATTTCCGGAAACGGTCGTCGTCGAGTAGATCGGGCCGAGGAAAGGTGACGTCCAGGCAGGAGTCCCGTTATTCGCATGGAATGCCTTTACGTAGCCGCCGTAGGTGCCTGTTAAGACCAATCCGCTCTCCGGATATATCGAAGGAGTAGCATCAGCTTTGTAACCGAGATTAGCCTTCCATACCACAGTCCCGGTATCCTCGTCAAATGCATACAAAGTCCCGCCACGCGTGGCAATGAACACTTTACCATCAAAGATAGCAGGCGAAGCGTGTATGGAGCTGTCCGTGTCAAAAGCCCAGGCAACGTTGCCTGTCGCAGCATCAAGTGCATAAACTTTCCCATTCTGCATGCCGATGAAGACTTTGCCCCTGTCGCCTGCGGGAGACCCTTGAGTCGTATTATATGTCAGCTTCCAGACGACATTCCCCGTAGCCAGATCAAGGGCGTAAAAATCATTCTCATCCGTACCCACATAGATACGATCATCATAGATCAGCGGAGATGAAAAAATGCCGCTGCCGAGCTGGGTTTTCCACATCAGGGTCCCATCGGAAGCTCGCAACCGGTATATATGGCTGTCATTTGAGCCCTTATAGCTGTCATATGAGCCGAAGATGACTGTATCATTCACCAGCGCGGGCGTACTCTCGATAGAGCTGATAGCGGTAAAGATCCACCTGGCCTTACCAGTGGCAAGATCGGCTGCGATGAAGGAGCGCCCTTCCCCATTGGAGTAGTATACCGTGTTCCCGGCAATGAGCGGCGAACCGACAACCTTTCCACCGGAATTGCTTACCCAGGCAGCTTCAAGAGGAGAAGCCAGCAAGTCATCAGTATGGGACGTATGCTGAGCATCGTAACCATACGTAACCCAGTCTGCCGCGAGCGCCTGTGCTGGCACCATAGCGAGCAGGACGAAGACGACTAGAACCGCCAATGTTTTTCTCACGTTACATACCTCCCGCATTGATAGTGTTGCCACCACTGACCGCATCTTCCGGCACCTGGACCTTGATGGTATCCGTACCCGAGGTAATGGCATATTCCGAACCGGTATGGACATAGCCCGCCATCCCGGTCGAGAAGGGTACTGTGAAGCTATAGGCGCCCGATGTATCCGCCTTCGTGACACTATCATAGACTTTAGTCACATTACCCACAGTCACATCCGTCGTGATCTCGACTCGGGCTCCCGGCTGAGCAGTACCAGTGATAGTTGCACCTTTCACATACTCGAAGACCATTACCGGGTCGGTACCACTTGACACAAAGAGTAAGCGATAGTGTTCCATACCATTCTGCAGGCCGCCCAGCGGATTCATCCCGCCCAGCCCCCACCCGTAAAACAGCCGGGAATACATCGTACTATAATACTTATCATTACCCTCGACGGGGGCTTTTTCAAGCGAGTACGGCTGCGGCACGTAGTAAAGCATGAAATACGAGTACAGATCTTCCCCTGCGAGGAGAGCCATCGTCTCAAACGTGCCACCGGCGTAGAAGGCGCCGATCGTGTTTGACCCCATACGCTTGTCCAGCATCACGTAGCGGCTGTTATGCGAGTCCATGATCGGGTTAGCAGAAGTTTCGTTCTGCGCCACGAAGAACCGGGCAGAGTCTGAGATGCCGGTCTGGAAATTGTTGGCCACTGCAGGTCGCTCCGCCCGGTAAAGGATAAAATTACCGTCATCCCACCAGTTCATGACGCTGTACTCGGGCATCGCGCTCATATTGGCCGAATAAGTATAGGAAGTGGCTGGCGAGTGGTCTTTGAGCCAGAGCGCGGCCTCGTTCCAGTCCATCGTATAAACCTCGGGTGTGGTGAAGCGCTGGTACGACGCCTGGACAACAGGCACAAGCAGTAACAGGAGAATGACTGCGGTGATCACCAGGGCTGGCGATGCTCGCACCAGGTTCTTACCCCAGTCATTTTCCCGGGCTTTGTGGAACTGCTCCAGCAGCCGGTCCAGACCTGCCACAGATAGTATCCGGTACATCGCATAGCCGGCATAGACTGACACACAGGCGCCCAGCAGGTAAATAAACCGGGACTGCAACAGCCCCAGCGTGATGATCACCAGCGACCAGGCCAGGAAAAAGATATGGTTGCGGTCGGGTTTCGACTTCAGGAAAGAGTACAGGAACCAGACGACACCTACGATTGCAATAAGAGCAGCGGTACTAAAGAAGGCCGCCGGGAGGACCAGCGAGAACTCCCCGCCCCAGTAGAACAGTGGTGTCACTTCGTTGATCGAAGAGCCGAATTGGTCTGCACCGGTCAGGA
Source organism: uncultured Methanocella sp. (assembly GCA_964548585.1). Taxonomy (GTDB): domain Archaea; phylum Halobacteriota; class Methanocellia; order Methanocellales; family Methanocellaceae; genus Methanocella_A. The sequence continues at coordinate 14,170 of CAZJRS010000024.1, forward strand.
AGGAAATACCACCTTCCAGGTTAGAGTAGATCTGAGGCAGTAAAGTCTTGACAAACAATGTCCCTGTCGCACCTAAGAGGACGATGGCGGCAGGCAGCACCACCCATGGCAGCTTAGCCCGGGAGATAGCCCTGCGAAGTCCTTCCATGCACAGGAAAAAGCCGACCAGACCGACCATAAAGATCGCCTGGAACAGCGAGAGATAGATGGCACTAATCTCAAACCGCATGCCATGGTAGCTAGTGATAGCTGCAGGTACCACGATCAGCATCCCAACTACCGCAGCCACTGTGCCCACGATGGAGAGATACTCTGAGCGCTCCTTGCCCCAGGCATCAGCCGTGTACTGGAGCAACGCGTATAGTAAGATGACCCCGATGAGCAGTGGCGCGCCATCCCAGGTAAAGATCATGGCTGCAATGGCAATCCCGGCGAGAGCAGCATAGATCACCGGTTCTTTCTTCTGAGTCAGATTCTTAAGCGTTAGACCCTGAGCCTTCGCCCGGGTAACCGCTCGCATGAACAGCACATACAGCGTCAGCGAGAGCAGGACTTCCATCACCTGGTGATCCGTATAACCAAAGGTAGCCCGAAAGATCGAGGCCGGCAGGATCGCCATGACGAACGCAGCAAGTAGGGCCGCCTTTACATTGATAGTATCTTTGACAAAGACATATGCGACCGCAATGGCAAGCACTCCCAGGACGACCGGCAGGAGTGCAGAGACCATCTCGATGGTGAACTGGTCCGGGTGCCCGAGACCTACGATCATCGCCAGCGTTGCACCTAGCACATCGAAGAGGGGAGGCCACCCGACATAATAGCCGTTGGGATAGTTGACATAAGGATCGAAAACATTAGCGAACGGGAAGTTGTGTACGATATAGGTGATTCTTCTCAAGTGATAGTAAGGATCGAATTCGGCAAACATGACCTGGCCGTTTTTAATAGAGAAGGTCGCCGTCAGCAACCTGAAGACAAGGCCGATGGCCAGGATACCGAGGAGTAAAAGTGTAGGAATTGAAGGTGTCCACGAGAATTTTTTGTTGCTAACTGCAACAGGTTCGATGGGGTGAGCCTCGGTCTTGAGGTTACCGGTTGTGGGCTTATCGACAGGTCGTTCCTGTGAGGGAGTCGCCACAGCGGATTTAGGCTGTGTAGGGGCCTCTTGCGGTTTCTGCTTAGATGCACGTGATTTCTTCGATGAGCTCATAATCGGAACCATTACTAAATCATGCTCTTTTATTTAATAGTTAGTGGTGTACGGCGGGAAGGTTCTTTTAGAGGATAAAGGCAAACGCCGTGCTGCTGCCGGTTACCGCACACATGCGATAATTCACACGGGAGATATACCCCGGTAGCCTGTCCCACTAATGGCCCTTGTTAGTGCACTTCCGGCCCGATAGTAAGACATATGCCTCAATCGCGATGATATACCACCCTGGATGAGGGAGCACCATGCCGAAAGTCAGAAAAGTAGTTTGGAAATTATGGTTCTACAGCTGGCAATAAAACCACGAACCTGGCGCCCTTCGTGTGGTCGCCGTGTACTCTGTCCTCGACCCAAACCTGACCATAGTAGCTTTCTACGAGTGACTTCACAAGGTACAGGCCGAGGCCCATACCTTGAACATTGGTAGTGCCCCGGCGCATACGGTTGAAAACCTGGTCCTTCAAATCGTCCGGGATACCAAGCCCATTATCTTCGATCATCACTCGGCAATACCCGCTGCCATTATCTTTTACGACATCCATGTCAATGACAATGTCCGCCTGGTCTCCAGTGTGCTTGATTGCATTGCTGACAAGGTTAGCAAACACATCATGCAAAAGCTCATTGGCCTTAACATAGCAATGCTCATACCCGTTCAAGTTAAGGGTAACCGTCTTTTGAGTCACCATATCATATTCCAGATGTACGTCCGAGAGCACTTTCGACACGTCAACCTCCTGGTTTTGGAACACACCTTCTTTGAGCTTCTGCAACTTCCTCACATTCTGGATCAGCAGGGCACTCCGCTGCAACACCTCTATAGGCCGGACCAGATACTCGCTACCGCCCCCATCAGCCTGCATATCCCTCGCCAGCTCAAGATACCCTAGCGCGATCTGGTGCATATTGTTGATGTCATGGCCCATCAGGTCAAGATACAGTTCGGCCTGCATTTTTGCAGCATTTAACTTTTTCTCGATTTGCTTGCGCTCGGTAATATCCTGCCCCTGTGCTATCGTCGCCAGTAAAGTTTTTCCATCCTTATCGTAGATGTTAGCCGAGTTCCACAACGCTATCCTGACCCAGCCATCCCTGCCAAGGATGGGTATCTCCACCGACTCCCAATGCTCAGTCAAAGTGCGCTGTATCTTGCAAAGAGACTCCTCCCGACTCTCCTCAGGGAACAATAGGTCTAATCTCTTACCAATAACCTCATCAGCAGCATAACCCGTCAGATGCTCAAAAGCGTGGTTGAACCTCGTTATCTTATGAGCCGGATCCCAGACAATAATCGGTGCATTAGCGTAATTGATCAGGCTTTCCAGATAATCACTGGTATTCCGAAGCTCCTCTTCAGCATGCTTGCGCTCAGTTATGTCCCGGATGATCCCGGTCGTTTTTACCCGGCCATTCTTATCAGTAAAGTAAGAAGTAGATATGTCACACGGGAAGATAGTGCCATCCTTCTTGACACAGTTGAGTTCACCACGGAACTTCCCGGTCTTAGCTCGCTCCTCCAGAGCCAGCCGAAGTCTTGGATCTGACAAGTCCATCGTGCCATTTCTACCAGCCATCTTAAATTCTTCTTCGGCCATCCCGAACATCTTGCAAGCTTCTATATTAACGGCGTCAACGGAACCATCGGGCGATGTAATAAGGATAGCGTCAATGCTGTTCTCGAAGAAAGCCCGATACTTTTCCTCACTCCCCCGCAACGCGTTCTCGATCATCTTACGCTCGGTGATATCACGGCCGGTCACAATCAAGCCCCTCATCTTGCCATCTGGGCCTTTCATCACTGAAAAGTTTACCTCTACGGCTACATATCTGCCTTCTTTGTGCAGATAAAAAACCTCATCAGTAATATGACCATTCTGTAATAATTTTTTAATACTTTCTTCCCGTGTGGAGCCCACGAACCTGGTCTTGAGCAGGTCATTTGCATTCTTCCCCAGCGCTTCTTCGGCTGTCCAGCCGAGCATACGCTCTGCCCCCTTATTCCAGTAGGTAAATCTGAAATCAGTATCCGCAGCCCAGACACCGTCATACACCATGGATAACAACTCCGCCTGCCAGGCAAGCTGCTCCTCGACATTCTTGCGCTCTTCGATCTGGGCGACCAGACGGTTGTTAGACTGCTGGAGCTCATTTAATTGGGCGTGGACCTTTTCCCGGATATTTTGCAGCTCTTTCTCCAAAACTATGTTACGTTCTTTTAACTCGATAATAAGTCCATCCTTCTCGCCTGAATTTCTAATACGACGGGTAATACCAGACTTCTTTTTGGACCCAGATTTCACTGCCATGCCCCGCTCCAGTAGAGAATTAAACGACTAAATGGTAGCCGCTTATCATTTATATTAATATCGGAAACAAAATTCTGACAGCTAATAATAGATATATAAGAGTAGGGTATAATCGCCGCATTTCTAAAAAAGAACCTGAATCTTGGCAAATTGTTTTTTTCATGCCGCAGGGTATGTCCAGGATGGTCGACACCGATTCCGGAGCAGGACCTAAGGCGTTTACATGCTCGGCCCGTCCGGGCGGTCCTGTAGCGACCGGGCTTATGGAATAGGCTGGATGTAAATCGGTTATGGCTCGGCCGCCGGCAGCAGGACCATGAACCTGGCGCCCTTCGCATGGTCGCCCGGCGCCCGGTCCTCGACCCATACTGTTCTACCAAAGCGCGTCTACCGCACCACGCTAAATAGGTGTAAATCGGTTTGGATAAATTGAAAATCGTACGAATTTTGGGACTTGAAAAACGATGATACCCTGATCGATAGTGGGTGATCTACGATTCATCGAGGATTCCCAGCGCTTCCAATGCCTTCCTGTTGGCAAGGGAGTAGTTGATCTGCTTGCCCTCCCGTCGGTCTTTGACGATGCCAGCGTACTTTAGCACCTTCAGATGGTGTGAGATGGCCGTCTGCGGCATGCCCATGATGTCCATCAGGTGGCTGTTGCACAGGTCACCGGCAGATAGCGCGTAGATGATCTTGATCCTCGCGGGGTCTGACAGAGCCTTGAAGAACTCGGACTTCTGCCGGATCGTCTCATCCTCGGGCACTTTAGACTTACAGAGGTTACACAAGGCCGCGATTTTTGTCAAACAGTTTTTTTCTGAAACGGCGCTTTTCTCCATCATATTCCTCATAGCTGCTTTACTTTAAAAAGTTTTAGAAGCCCCGGCCTTGTTGTGATATGACCGGGGCATGGGAGGTTTAACGGCTTATTCAGCCGATCGTGTTCGTTATTCACTTTGAAGTTTGGGAGCGGTTTTCAAGCACATCCCAGTTCGGAGTCGGGATATTTGCCCTCTGCTTTAGACCAACGAAGGCATTATTTAGCGCAATGAACTCGTCGAGTTTTGTCTCGGGATTGATGAGTGCGCTGAAGGACTTTTTTATCGATAAAACTCTTAGCATGACCTTGATCATCAGGTATGCCATATTTCGTCTTCTGTGGGCCAGTTTCGCTAGAGTTGATACAGATGCCGGTGTGATCGTGTAACCCAACGTTTCCAGTACTCTGTATCCTTCATCCGTTGCTCCGACCACCTGGTGTAGCAGTTTTTTATCCTTGGACAATTTTAGTAGATTATTGTCGTATGCATTGACAGCATAGCCTAATACCAGGTACATGACCGTGTGGCTTTTTAGCCACGGGTCCATATTATCGTAAAATACCAGTTTATACTTGGTATCGCTAAAAGCTTTCTCTACGATAGGTCGCCAGGATAGATCACCGTAAAGGCTGCCAATATCCATGTGCCCGCCTCCACGTACGCAGACGATGTGCCCATTTTCTCTCCATCCGCCGCTGCTTTGAAAGCCGAAGGCAACTTGCTTTTTAACCAGACTGTTCTGCTCGAGATAACTTTGCATTCCGCGAGCATCTGGGTTATTGCCCACAAGAACAAGGTTCCGGCTCTGATTTTTCGCCAGAATGGGCAGTACAGTCTCGAACTGCTGAAATTGCATCGTCACAAAGATCAGGTCGTAGACATCATCCGGTTGAAGAGTACTGATAATATTTACACTGTCTACGGTAGTCTTAAGCTGCATATAATGACGAATGACAATCCCGTCGTTTTTTAATTCGTCTACTCGCTTTCCCCGCGCAAGCATTGTAACGTCATTACCCCCGCGTACCAGCACGTGAGCAAGATAACTGCCGATAACGCCTGCACCATACACCAATATTTTCATATCGCTCGTCACCTGATTTAATGTTTTTATTTTCGGCACCCACGATGTTCAATCCAAGGCTTAAAAATCCACAGGCCAGTAAATCGTGAATTCAAATATTTCTTTGGTTTTGCCCATCATGGTATCACCGATTACATATCAAATGCTCAAGATATTTAAATATTTTGATGTGTTATTGCTGCCCCATAAAAATTACTTCGAAGAAGATACCATTCTGAAAATTAGTAACAATATAGCGGATGATCGCAAGACGTCTGGTCCCCGGCAAATATCGTCAGCTTGATCGCAAATTGTGGATTATGGGTTACAAGGTGTGCCCAGGATGACCGCTACCGCTTCCGGAACAACGACTTTAGACGTTTCATGCCCGGATTATCATGGCGGCCCTGCGGCGACCAGACGTTCGGCTTAGTAGAAGGAAGATGAACAGTAAATCGAGATAGCCTGTGGCGCCGGAGGAAGTGATAAGCCCGGCGCCATTTTGATATGATGGTGTACGGCGGGAAGGTTCTATTAAAGGATAAAGGCAAACGCCGTACTGCTGACGATTCCCGTACGCAGGCGACAATTCACCCGGGAGATATGCCCCTGTAGCTTGCTCCACTAATGGCCCTTGTTAATGCACCCATTGCCCGTTAGTGGGATATATGCTAGCAAACGATATATTATTCCATCTCAGATAAGGTAGCAATCTGCCGAAAGTCTGTATAGCAATTTGGAAATCACGGTTCTGCAGCTATCAGCAAGACCACGAACCTGGCGCCCAGCGTGTGGTCGCCGAACACTCGATCCTCGACCCAGACGCGTCCGCCGTAGCTCTCGACTAACGATTTGACAAGGTATAACCCCAGGCCCATACCCTTCCCCTTATCCGTGCCCTTTAGCAAACGATTGAAAACCTTGCCCTTGAAATCGTCGGGAATTCCCGGCCCGTCATCCTCGACGAACACCCTGCATAACCGGCGACCGTTATCCTCGACCACGTCAAGATCGACGACAATGTCCGCAGCCTCCCCGGTATGCTTGATCGCATTGCTCACCAGGTTGACGAACACATCCAGTAATAGTTTGTTAGACCTGACATAGCAACGCTCACACCCGTTCAAGTTCAGGGTGATAGACTTTGAGGGCACAGCCCCAAACTCCCGCTGCACAGCCACGAGCAACTCGCAGACGTCCACATCCTGGGTCTGGAACACGCCCTCGTTGAGCTTCTGAAGCTTCCGCACATTCTTGATTAACAGGGCGCTCCGCTGAAGCACCTCGATGGACTTCCCCACTAGCTCCCTACCGGGGTCACCAGCGGGCATCATGCCTTCGACTAACTCCAGGTACCCCATCGCAATCTGGTGCATGTTGTTAATATCGTGGCCCATCAGGTCGAGGTAAAGCTCGGCCAGCGCCTTAGCGACGCCCAACGCTTCCTCGGCGTTCTTACGCTCGGTGATGTCCTGGACGACGCCCAGCACCCGTACCGCATGGCGTGCCGCTCCTTCGCCCTCAAAAATCACCCTCATAGTCTGAAGGACCCAGCGTACCGCATGGTCTGAAGCGCGGATGATGCGGTACTCCATGACGAACTCGCCGAGCCCGGACGGGTTCATGCCGGCAGCGAAGACGTCGTCAAGCCGGTCCCCCGGGTAAACCACATCTTGTATCAGGTCCAGGGTCAGCACGGTATCCGAAGGCAGCCCGAAGATCTCGAAGATCTCCGGCGACCAGACGTGCCGGTCGTGAACAGGGTCCCAGTCGAGCGTGCCCAGCCGGGCCGCCGCTATGCACAGCCGCAGCCGCTCCTCGCTCTCCCGAAGGGCCACCTCGGCGTGCTTACGCTCGGTGACGTTTTTCGCCATTGGCTTTTTCCCGGACCCGGGTTTCGACGCCATGCCCCACGACCACCAGTGATTAGATAACAAATGTTTGCCCTTAAAATATAAATAGTGTCGCGAAATGCAGATTAGGGCCCATGGTGTGCGCCCACTATTGCTGCCACCGCTTCCAGAGCAGCGATCTAAGGCATTTGCATGCACGAAAAAATCAGGGCGTCCAACGGTAATCTGGTACTCGCAGCTATCGCTCAGATCATCTTTGCCTTAACGGGCAGAAGCCAACATCCTTGATTCTCATGCACACCCCCGGAACTATTTCGGGGGATACCTCCACAGCCCGTCCCACTAACAGCCCCCGTTAGCGCACATTCGGCCTGATAGTGGAATATATGGCAGCAAGCGCTCTATTATCCCATTTCTGACGGGGGCACAATGTCGAAGGTCAGAAAAGTCTTTCAGGCTGGCAGGTCCGTACCCTGACAGGTACCGCCGGGCAAGTTCCGCCTGCCCCTGGTCGCCCGATATAGGCTTTCGCATGGCATCAGGGTTGGCTACGAGGTAAAATGTTTGCTCGCCAAGGTCGGTTTCCGGGCCGACGCCGACGATGCCTTCAAGGGCTGCACGGAGGAGTAAATGATATGGTGCCTGACTTTTAGGGTCAATATCCACCCCACGGTCGTTTAGACGCTCGATAAGCTCACTTCGGGTGAGAACCCCGTCTTCGTGCAGGATGGCTCGAACCTCCTCGAGCCCGCGTACGACCTTTAGCTCGTCGAGTCCAAGCTCGAGGCGTCGTCTCGTGCCCTTTTTGATAAAGCTCGGACCGAGGAGCGGGACCAGCCAGCCGAGGTCACGTTGATCAACCAGGTGCAATGTCCCACGCATAGCCCACGTCCGCACCAGACGTTTTTTCTCTAACACCGTTCTTACGTCGGCAGGCTCAAGCCCTTCGATACGCGCCCTTAGCGATAGCATCATCGCCGGTCGAGATTGAGCGTTGGCCCCACAAAGTGATCGCACGACTTCGGCAAGCTGAGAGATGGGTGCCTTTACGTCCAGGTGCTGGGCATGAAGGCGCTGCCGGCGGATCTCGTCCGGAGATAGACGAACCGACTCGCCGTTGCTGCTAGTGTCTTCAGGTACTTTCAATCCGGGCCACTCTTGATCTCTTCATGCTGATCAACAGTCTTATGGGCCATAGATATTTAGAGGCAATGCTTGCGCATAGAAGGTCACCACATAGTATCTATGATTTAAACGGTTAACCTGTTACTTTCAGACCGCATATACGCAAGGTTTATCCCGGACTATTTGATGTCTGATTGCATAAAGAGAGGAATCAGCATTAAAACCGTTTACTTCTACGTATTCGATACTCTCGCAGACTGGGAGTCGGGATACGCACTGGCCGAACTGCGCTCCGGGCGTTATTTTAAGGACCGGGCTTTGGTGTACGACATTAAAACCGTAGGCTTGAACATGGATCCCGTGACTACGATGGGCGGTATCAGGATTCTCCCGGATCTGACCGTGGCGGATATGGTTGCTGAAGATGCCGAATTGCTTATTCTGCCCGGGGGAGACACCTGGCTGGACCCGATCCATGCACCGATATTTCCCGTCGTGAGGGAGTTTTTGGAGAAGAAAATCCTGGTGGCGGCGATTTGCGGAGCAACGTTTGGCCTGGCGGCCAACGGGCTGCTGGATGATCGAGCTCATACCAGTAACGATCCTGGCTACCTGAAGATGTGCGTTCCTGCCTACAGGGGTGAAGCAAGGTATGTCAATGAGCCAGCAGTCTGCGACGGTGGCCTGATCACCGCCCCGGGCGTTGCCCCGCTCGAGTTTACCCGGGAAATACTGATGAAGCTGGACGTCATGAATACGGCGACCTTAGACGCATGGTATCGCCTCTTCCAGACCCATGAGGCAGCCCAATTCTATGCTCTCATGGAGTCATTACCGAAAGCTTAAATGTCCGTTAATGTAACGTCGGCCCGAAGTTTTGATTGCTTTGGGCCACAGCCTCGCCGTTGTCAGGCTTTCTTTTTCGTCGGCTTCAGGAAAAGCGACAGCAATACTTCAAACAGCGCTGACGATCAAATCGTCGGGTATGCCCAACCCGTTGTTCCCGGACTTTGTCACACATCCGCAGCTCTTGCACATGAAGCATCACTTCCCCCGTTAATAAAAGCATTATTGAATAGTAAGATAAATATTTATCACTATACTCTGATACGCACAAGTTGCTAACGGAAAATGAGGGTAATAAGGGTCATGGGTACTTTTTATGACGTTTTAGGCGTCCGGCGGGACAGTACCGCGGACGAGATCAAGCAGACTTACCACCGGCTCGCTCTCGAGTACCACCCTGACAAGAACCCGTCCCCGGCGGCAGCCGAAAAGATGAGGGGGATCAACGAAGCCTACCGTGTCCTGGGTGACGCGAAGCTCCGCGCCGAGTACGATGCGAAGGCATTTCGCCCGGCCGGCGACAACCCCTACGCCCGGTGGTACGCCGGACAGGCCGCTCGCCGGCAGGACTCCGAGAGCTTCGGCCAGGCTCCCCCGGCGTGGGCCGGCCCCGACCGGAGCACTGGCGAGGACTACGAGGCGCCCCGCCAGACCGCCGTCTACGAGTCAGTCACCTTCATCTCGCTGAAGCACCTGGTGCCGGCTGCCATCGTGGGCCTGGCGTTTGGCATAGCGATCATCGCATCCTTCCATGTCCTTGACACAGGTACCATCCAGACGAAGTTCGGGGTAGGGGCAATCCTGGCGTTCGCTGCTGCCGCCGCGTTGTTGTCGCCGTTCGTCTCGGTGCTGCTGCTGCAGCACGAGCTGAACAATAGATCGGAAGCCGGAGTCAGTGGCTCGATCACCCTCGCGCTGGCCGGGGCCTTCATCTATATGGGTACGGTGCCGCCGGATTGGGGATGGTGCATGACCTGCTGTGCGCTGCCCGTCCTCTGCGTCATCGCCGGGTGGCTCATCGGCCGCTTCGTCGGGCGGACCACCTGGGACATCTTCCTCGGTTGATTATCACCACGGAGTCTCCTGTTTTCACCACAGAGTAACACAGACGAAACCATATGGTCGCCAGAGGCGACAGAGTACGACGGGTTTGTCCTTGCGATGACACAGGAAAACGCCGGTCTGCTGCCAGTTCCCGCACACATGCGACAAGTTCCTGGGACATGCCCCCGTAGACCGCTCCACTAATAGCCCTTGTTAATACATATCCGGCTCGTTAGTGGGATATACGCCATGAAGCGCTATATGATACCATCTCTACCCGTCAATGAATGCATCTGTACGGAATGGGTCCATTGTACGAATTACCATCGATATTTTTTCAAATTAGGTACCAGTTCCGCTATTTTTAAGCTGATAGAATTCCAGTCTTTTATTTTTTGGCCCAATTCCTTTTTAGGGTGAGGTTCGATTGCTACTGGGTGCTCGTAGATGAGGCGGGATTGGAGGTATACAGCAGTGGCTTTATTCATGATCATCGTTACCGGAGCTTTCGTGCTCGTGCCCCCGCCAGCAAGAGGGAGCGGGGGCAATGAAGGGCCTGCATATAGCGTCGTAAAAGAGGATGGGAAAATCGAGATCAGGGATTACCAGGAGCATATCACGGCCCGGGTAAGGGTGAATTCCGATTATGATAATGCCATGTATTCGGGCTTTATGAAGCTCTTCAACTATATTTCGGGTCAGAACACAAACCGGTCTAAGATCAAAATGACTGCCCCGGTAACTCAGGAAACGGCGACAGCATCAGAAAAGATACCAATGACGGCTCCGGTAACTTCGGAAAAGATCGAGAATAACGAATATATTATCTCCTTTATCATGCCGGGCTCGTATACGCTCGATACATTGCCCGTTCCGGACGATAAAAACATCACATTCAAAAAGATTGAGCCTCACAGGGCTGCGGTCATCAGGTTTTCGGGCCGGCTGAACGAGGACCTGGCCGACAAAAAAATAATCGAACTGCAAGAATGGCTCAGTAAAAATAGGTTGACGCCGAAGTCCAGTTTTATCCAGGCCCAGTATAACCCACCATGGACACCCGGCTTCATGAGAAAGAACGAGATAATTGTCGAAGTATAACCTGGCAATCGAAAATTTACTGCGTGTCAACGGCCGGCAGCATGACCACGAACGTGGCGCCCTTCGAGTGGTCTCCAGACACCCGGTCCCCGACCCACACACGGCCACCGTAACTTTCCACGAGTGACTTGACCAGGTACAGTCCGAGACCTATACCTTGAACACTGGTGGTGCCCCGGAGCATACGGTTGAAAACCATGCACTTCAAATCGTCCGGGATACCTGGCCCATTGTCTTCGATCATCACTCGGCAATACCCGCTGCCGTCCTCTTTCACAACATCCATGTCGATGACAATGTCCGCCTGGTCGCCGGTGTGCTTGATTGCATTGCTGACCAGGTTAGCGAACACATCATGTAAAAGCTCATTAGCCTTAACGTAGCAGTGCTCGTGCCCATTCAGGTTAAGGGTAATCGCCTTATGGGTCGATATACCATATTCCAGATGTACATCCGAGAGCACTTTCGACACGTCGACCCCATGGGTTTGGAACACACCTTCTTTGAGCTTCTGCAACTTCCTCACATTCTGGATCAGCAGGGCACTCCGCTGCAACACCTCTATAGGCCGGACCAGATACTCGCTACCGCCCCCATCAGCCTGCATATCCCTCGCCAGCTCAAGATACCCTAGCGCGATCTGGTGCATATTGTTGATGTCATGGCCCATCAGGTCAAGATACAGTTCGGCCTGCATTTTTGCAGCATTTAACTTTTTCTCGATTTGCTTGCGCTCGGTAATATCCTGCCCCTGTGCTATCGTCGCCAGTAAAGTTTTTCCATCCTTATCGTAGATGTTAGCCGAGTTCCACAACGCTATCCTGACCCAGCCATCCCTGCCAAGGATGGGTATCTCCACCGACTCCCAATGCTCAGTCAAAGTGCGCTGTATCTTGCAAAGAGACTCCTCCCGACTCTCCTCAGGGAACAATAGGTCTAATCTCTTACCAATAACCTCATCAGCAGCATAACCCGTCAGATGCTCAAAAGCGTGGTTGAACCTCGTTATCTTATGAGCCGGATCCCAGACAATAATCGGTGCATTAGCGTAATTGATCAGGCTTTCCAGATAATCACTGGTATTCTGCAGAGCCTCCTCGGCCCGCTTGCGCTCTGAAATATCAGCGGAGATTCCAGCTACCGCGCATATCCTCCCATCGGCATCATGAAGTGGAAACTTTTTCGTAAGCCATGTAATCGAGCGGCCTTTGAGCTGACTGTACTCCTCGAACTCCAGCGCTCTGCCCGCCTCGATCGCCTGGCGATCGTTTGCCTCATGCCAGTCCGCCTCCTCCTTAGGCATGAACTCATGACGTCTCTTTCCAATCAGTTGTTCCGGCGTGGAGTTGAACAACTCTGCGACAGCTGCATTTGCCATCGTAAAGCGCTCCCCCAGATCAAAGACATAGACGATGTCCGGTGTGTTATCCATAATACTCTGGAACTGTCGGTAAGCTGCGACCAGCGCATCCTCGGCCCGCTTGCGCTCGGCAATATCTGTGGAAGTTGCAATTTCCTGCTTTGACCGGAGCTCTTTTTCCAAAAGCAGTATTTTATCATTGAGCTCTGCGATAAGCCGGTCCTTATCCACAGCATCAACATTACGGCGATCTTTACCAGAGGTTTTCACGGACCCAGATTTTGCTGCCATACCCACAAACCGCCGAAAAGTAAACGATTTATAAATTACCGCTTATCATTTATATTTATACCGGAAATGAACAAAGATAACTATTATTATACGTCCGATACAGTTCGCCCGGGAAGGCGGCCACCACTTCCGGAGTCGAGACCTAAGGCGTTTGCATACCCGTTCGTCCGGGTAGCCCTGCGGCGACCAGGTGCAGCATATGCAGACATAAAATCAGTTAATTGAGAAATTCAGTAGCGCCGGTGAAGTGACAAGTCCGGCACCACATGGATAAAATGGTGTACTGCAGGATTGTCATTGCGATGAAACAGGCAAACTCCGGCCTGTTACCAGTTCTCGCACGTATGTGGCAAACCCATCAAGATATGCCCCCGCAGCCTGTTCCACTAATCGCTCGTATTAATGCACTTCAGGCCTTTTTTGCAAGTATTAAGTATAACCAGTCCGAAATGTCCTCAACTGACTCTACGTTAAAGTTTGCTCCCTCGAGGAGTTTTGACGCCTCTTTTTCACTGATTCTCTTTCCTGGGTAAGTCTTGCCATCCGTTCCGACTTTCTTCCCGTCTATGTCAGCCAGAACTCCGCCGGGTTTAAGCATATGCCAGGCATTATCCAGTACTTTTTCGGGATCCGCAAAGTCGTGGAGGCTAATGCATAAGAAGACTATGTCAGCGCAGCCTTTGCAGGCAACAGTATTCTCAGCTTCGCCCCTCAACAGGATTATGTTCAGGCCGGCATCCGAAGCATTACAGCCAAGCAGATTGAGCGCCTCTTCGTCGATGTCGATGCCATAGACGCGGCCCTTCGGCCCGGCGATGCGGGCGGCCGGGATAGTAAAAAAGCCCTGGCCACAGCCGACGTCCACGAGAGTCATCCCCGGCTTCAGGCCGATCTTCGGTAAAAGGACGTCTGGATCCATCTTTTTTCGTCTGTCGCTATCACCTATTCCCTTGTATCCTTGTCCGCGCCCTTCATTATACTCGTGCCTACCAGGTTTGGGCTCGTGCATGTTACCTCACGTAGGTGATTACGTCTTTCTTTCTTGGCGTCAACCGTGTCGTTTCTTCTGCGCTATACCCGAGAGCGATCGCTGCGACAGGGCTGTATCCTGCGGGTATGCCCATGGATTCTTTCAAGGACGATTCTATTTTTACCGCGTCAGGACCACGTGCTTCTGGTATTTTCATGGCAGCTCGTGTCTTTCTGCCGATCTCCGAGTCGAACGGGTAGACGATGCCGCCGACCCAGCAGGCGCCGATGTTCAAAGATTCCGCCGCGATCAGGATGTTTTCTGCAGCAGCTGCCGCGGTATAGTCACGCTGCCCGACTTCCTCGCTTATGTCTATGGAGATGACGATCACAGTCGGTGCATGGTGAAACGTATGGTAGGCTTCCCAGCTGGCGAATTTTTTTATTACCTCATGGTCTGATGTCTTGATGACCTCAGTAATGTCCTTCACGAGACGGACGATGAAATTCCGGTTCTGTAGCACTGAGAAGTGCCATTGTTCCGAGTTACTGGCAAGCGGCGCACGTAAAGCCGCTTCCAGAATATCCTCCAGCGCTGCATCTGGAATTTGCTCAGGCTTAAAAGACCTCACGCTTTTTCGCCTTTTTAATATGTTTATCATCTCACTCATAACATCACTCCTGATTAGTTGTCATCATCATTTTGATACTCCGCCAAATTCCGGTCCGTCCCGTGCGGCGTTTACCGGCGAGGAGCGATATGCCGGCACGATGGTATCCAGCAGGATCAGCAGCGTTACGAACCCAATCGCAACGATGGCTATCGCCGCCCCGAACCAAAAGATGCTGCTGAACGCCTGGTTAATCGTGATGGCCTGACTGGTGGCTTTCGCCAGGAAGTAGCCGCCGATCACGGAGCCGAAGGTGCTCCCGATGTTCTGGAACGTGTTCAGGATGCCGCTGCCAGTGCCTTTTTCGCTCTCCGGCATATAGGACATCATAATGATCTGGAATGCACCCATACCGAGGCCGGCCCCGGCACCGCACAGGATAAGCATGACAGCCAGGCTGGTCGCGTCATTCACGTATACGGCAAGTATAAAGACCGATACGGCTGCAATGACCGAGCCGATGAGCAGCATCGGTTTTGGCCCGAACTTATCCTGGAGTACCCCGCCCACGATGGCTGACACCATTATAGCCACGGAGAGCGGCGTCAGTATAGAACCGCTATCCTGGACGTTCATATGCAGGACAAGCTGGGCGAACGAGGGTATGTAGATGAATACGCCCATCAGGGCGATGCTCAACGACAACTGGGCGATGCTCAGTGAAAGAATGTTGCCCCTCGCCAGCAGACGGATGTTCAGGATGGGTGCCCGTGTGCGCAGCTCATATAAGACGAGAGCGACGACGAGTACCAGGGCGAGGAGGAAGAATGGATAAACCGTATTGTCGGCCAGCGGCAGGGTCTGGAGCCGGACCATACCAAGCAGGAACGTCGCGATCCCCGACGCGAGCAGGGCTGCCCCTATAAAGTCAATGTGCTGCTTTGCCCTGCCGAAGCTTTCCCGCAACCGGAGAGCCCCCAGGATAGTCAGTATGCCTATCGGGACATTGATATAGAATACCATTCTCCAGCCGAAATGCTGGATAATGTAACCCCCAATGTTGGGACCGACGATCATGGATAAGGCGGACATCGCCATCAGTATTCCCATAGTCTTGCCCCTTTTATTCTCCGGCACCATGCTACCCAGGGCTGCCACAGCAGCCGGCAGCACTAAACCACCGCCGATGGCTTGCAGCCCTCGGAACGCGATGAGCGAGTAGATGTCCCAGGACAGGCTACTCCCGATCGAACCCAGCATGAATATGACAATACCGGCGATGTACACTCTTTTCCTGCCGTATACGTCCGACAATTTTCCTCCCAGGGGCATAGTAGCCGTATAGAAGAGCATGAAAATCGTCATCGTCCAGGTAACCCAGTCAAGCGATGTGTTCAAGTCGCCGACAATCCCGGGCAGCGCGGGGACGAATATGTACGCGTCCAGCCCCGTCATGAAGACGCCCACGGCCAGTATGGCTACGACGAAGTACGCCGAATCCCGGAAGCCTTTCTTTGCTTCAGTTTGAATGATCTCAGTCATTATTATTCCTCTGTTTTTTCTTCCTGATTCATTGGTGCCATGGCTTGCAATACCTTTATGACGTATGGCTACATAAATACCCCAGAAGTACAAAGGTAATATTGTTTCCAAAAAGTATGTATTGGGAGATATCGCATGAAAGACGATACTAATTGTAAATGTGGCATGGATAAAGCCCTGAAAATAATAGGTTATAAATGGAACCTGATGATAATATGGGGTCTTAAGGATAAGACTCTAAGATATACCGAGCTTCAGAAGAGCCTGGGTGATGTCAATTCAAAGACCATCACGAAACACCTGAGGATGCTCGAAGAGTGTAATATCGTCTCAAGATCAGTCTATCCAGAAGTCCCGCCACGTGTCGAATATTCGCTAACACAGTATGGCCGGGCGTTTATACCACTCTTCGAAGAAATACATAAATGGGGCGACACAATACCTTAAAATTATAACCTTAGGCATGATTTTTTCAACAGCCGGCAGCATGACCACGAACCTGGCGTCCTGCCTGTGGTCACCGGGCACTGTCCCTGGATAAGAAACTGACAAATCTGATTAAAAATGCAGAACAGGCTGCTATAGGGCCTAGGACTGTCGCATAAGACAAGACTATAACAGCTTTTTAAGAAGCCTGATAAAATCACTTTTTTCTTCGCCCAGGGGGGAGAAAAATTCCTCGTCAAGGCTGATGGCATGCTTGAGGGCGACTTCGATGGCCATATGCCCCTTTTCCGTGACTATGAGTGATTTTGCCCGCCTGTCGGTCGGGTGGTTTTCCCTGATGACATACTCCTTCTTTTCCAGGGTTCGCAGGACCTGAGACACCATCATCTTGTCCGCTTTGAGGGAGTTCGCCAGGTCCATCTGAGTGACAGCTGTGCCGTTTTTTGTTAAGATCATGAGGCTGGTAAGCATGCTAAACTGGGTGATGGTCAAGTCGAAATCGACAAGCTGCCGACGGATGGTTTTTTCCAGCCCATGGACTACCTGCATAAGATAAAAGCTCGGACTGTCAGTCATCTTGCCAATGGCGGGATACACTGCTTCCCAGTCGATCTCCCTGGCAATACTTGACAGGCACTCCTTGTCGATATCAATGTCCATATGTTGGTAGAATACTATGACAGATTAAAAATCTTGTTGTCAGCCAACGGAAAAACTGGTAATCTCAATAGACTCAATGGCCAAAGTATTTATAATAAGTATAGGTAGTGTCATGCATAGTAAGCGCACTTACCATCTTGAAAGCGCTTTTTACTCCTGGATGAACTAATCGAGGGAAAACAATGTTTAAAAAGCTGGGTGAATTAATCACACACAGACCCTGGGCAATCATCGCCACGTGGGTCATCATACTCATTATAATGGCACCGCTCGCGCTGAGCCTGTCTGACCGCCTTCAGTACGATTCCACCATTTTCATGCCGAAGGATACCGACTCGTCTAAAGCTCAGGATATCTACGACGCCCAGTTCCCGTCCAGCGATAACACCCAGCTGATCGTAGTCGTGCAGTCAGATAACAGTACAGCAACCGCAGCGTTCATCAACCGGCTCAACCAGTCGGTTGTCAACGACAGCGCATTGAAAAACTTTTCAAGCAGCGTTTCGATATACGGCATGCAGCGGTCCATGCTCGTGAACATGTCGCCGAAGTTGTACGACGGCCTGTACGAAGGCTATGATAATATATCTAAGGCGAACTTCGAAATGCACAACGCGACGTTCACGCTGTGGAACGCCAGCAAAGGCATGTACGAGTTCCGAGATGCGGTACTGGGCATCAACGACGGGATCCACAAGGGCCAGAGACAGATGAAGGATGTCAGCGATCAGATGTACTCCGCCCGGGACCAGCTGGTCGCCGGACATGACGGGCTGTACCAGATCAAGGCAGCTCCGGATATGATCTATGGAGTACCTCACAGCTTTGTCTCGATCTACCAGCAGACAAACGACACCGTCCAGAATGACTCGGTGAGCAGCCAGACCGCTTACGACACGATGAAATCCCAGGTCAGCGGCCCTGCCACCGGATACCTGGACGCCTTCTACGGTGCCTGGACCGCAGCCGGCCCCGGCATCAGTCCTGATAGCAGGGCGAAAGGAGCCATTACCGCTGTCTTCCCATCGGTGCTTGACGGAATTACCGACCCGGCACAGAAAGGCATGTTCCAGGCAGCATATGCCGGCGTGAGCTACGATACTTACCCGGCCGCAGTCAAGGGTTTTTGCGTAAACACCGCCATGGGGGCGCAGAACCTCTCTGCCAGCTACAAGCCGCAGCTCGAAGCAGTATACGACCTGGGTGCCAGCCCTTCGGCAGGCGCCTACGATAGCATGGTAATCGCCGGCATCATGTCGACTCCCGGCATACCATCGGACCAAACCCAGACCATTCGTGACGTTTACAATATGGGCCGAAGCCCGGATGCGGGCAGAATAGGCGAGTACCTGGTAAACAAAGCCATGGACAGCACAGATGACAAAGATAAGAAGCAGCTGATCCGTGAAGCCTACGATCTCGGCAACCCGACCAACGAAATCATCGATTCGTACATGCTGAAAAAGCTGACCAAAGACAAGAATGAATCGGAAACCGTCAGCATAAAAGAAATGTATGCCTGGGGCCCGAAGGCCAATAACACCACGATAGCGAACTACGTGCTGAACAAGGCCATGGAGGGCAAGAACGCCACCGAGAACCAGACGATACTCGACATCTACAACCTGGGCAAGAACCCCTCCAACGATACCGTCAAAGCATACGTCGCGGACATGGTCGTGGAGAACATGAATCTGACAGGCGGGAATTCCTCGTATTTCCTCACCCTCCTGAACCAGGAAAGAAACATGACCGCTGCACAGGTGGAAGCCTTTGCAGGCAACTGGGCAGATACACACGGCTATGACAATCCGAAGATGTTCCCGGAACAGCTGACTAAAAACCTGGTTTCGGGCAACGTAACTCTGTACATGGTAACCATCGAGGCGGACTCGCTGGTGGACAGTGACTTACTGACCGAAGATATTGTCGAGCTACGTCACCAGATCGCTGATCTACGGGCCGAGAATGAGTTCTCGGGCATTAACGCCTATGTGACAGGAAGCGCGGCGATGGGCGCAGACACCAAGACAGCTTCCACGGACGACGTCAGTAACATAGACAAGTTCACAGTCCTGGTCGTCGTAGTCCTGTTGCTGATATACTTCCGGTCGATCCTGACACCGTTCGTCCCCCTGGCATCAATAGGCATCGCCATCGTGGCCAGCATGGGTGCCGTAGCCCTGGTCAGCTACTTCATAGACCTCTACTACATCGTGCAGATGCTGATGATAGTGATCATGATGGGCGCAGGCATCGACTACTGCGTATTCATGCTCTCGAGGTACGTGGAAGAACGCCGGGAAGGCAGAGAAGTCAAAGCATCCATTATCACGACTGTACAGCATGCCGGAAAGAGCATCGCTTCCAGCGGCATGACTGCAGCACTTGGATTCGGAGCTCTGGCCCTCACAGGCCAGGGAATGTTCGTATCCATGGGCATAGGGGTATCGATCGGGCTGATGATCTCGATGATCACGGCTCTGACCCTGATACCCGCAGTTCTGACCATTGTCGGTGACAAACTGTTCTGGCCGAACAAGATCCATAACGTGAAAGCCGGCGCCACGATGACCGGATTATGGGACGGGCTGTCGAGCCGCGTCCTCAAACACGCTAAGATCATAGTCGTACTGGCAGTACTGGTCGCAATCCCGACCGTATACTTTGCCGCACAGTTGACCACCGGCATGGACGTGGTCTCAATGCTGCCCGCCAACGTCGAAAGCAAAACAGGCTTCAACGTACTCGAAGACTCGATGGGCAGCGGCACCATGTCCCGGGCAATGATCACGGTCACCCTGCCGATGAACATCACGGACTCGTCAGGAAACCAAACACCGGAAGCGATGGCCCGGATTGAGAGCATATCCGCCATGATTTCCGGAATCGACGACATCGATATGGTCTATTCGATGACCCGCCCCGACGGCACGCTGATCAGCTACGATAACCTGTCAGGCTATTCCCCCATCGAGAAGGGTTACTACGAAAGCTACATGGACAACGGCACAGGCCTGGACGGCCGCACAACGGTGATCTACGCATCATTCAACGGCTCCCCGTACTCCAACAAGGCGTTCGCCGCCATTGATCAGATGCGGACGATGTTCCAGGACAACCAGACAGGAATCCTACAGGGAACAGAGCTACACGTCGGCGGCTCGTCAGCCACCAACAGAGACGTGGAAGCGGCAAATGTCAACGGGTTCATGGTCGTATTACCGGTCGTGATACTGGGCATCCTGCTCATCCTGTTCTTCCTGCTCAGGTCAGTCTTCCTCCCGATGCGTATCATCCTGACGCTATCGATGAGCATCGGCCTGACCCTCGCAGCCTTCGTCCTCATCTACCAGATAGGACAAGGATCGACGATGATCTTCATGCTGCCGATCATGCTCTTCTGCTCACTGATGGGCATGGGCGTGGACTACGACATCTTCCTGGTGTCACGTATCCAGGAAGAGAAGCTCAAAGGCAGAACAGACAGCGAAGCCATCAAGAAGGCGATCTCATCGACAGGGACGATCATCCTCATCTGCGCCTTCATCATGGCCGGAGCATTCGGCACACTGATGCTGTCCAGCATGCTCATGATGCAACAGATGGGCTTCGCCCTCAGCGCAGGCATCATCATCGACGCCACAATAATGCTGATGGTCCTGGTACCTGCGATTATGGTCCTGATGGGCAAGTACAACTGGTGGTCGCCGCTGAAGCGGCTCCAGAGAGGGTCGGATGAAGAGGGAATGCCGGCAACGCCGGCTGCTGAAGCAGCTATCCCGGCAACGCCTGAAGAAAAAACAAAGGAGCCGTAGTAAAAAATAAAGGATCGTCGAAAAAAGATAGGAATGCGAACCGGGGCGCAATCCCCCGGCCTTTTTATAACGGAGATCTGGTCGGCCATTCAGTCGAATTGCAGATCAGGAAACACCTTTTGGAGTTGAAAAGAAATACAGTAAAGATTCCAAAGTACTACAGGAGCCAGTGTCCTGCAACTCTAGGCTTATCAAAGCATCTCGTAGACGGGTAATGATACGATGAACTTAGCGCCCTTTTGATGGTCTCCAGGGACACGATCGCCGACCTCCACGGATCCCCCGAAACTTTCCACCAGAGTTTTCACGATGTACAAGCCCAGGCCTGTACCCCTCGCCTTTGTCTCGCCTCGCTTCAGCCTCTGGAAGATCTCGCTTTTGCGCTCATCCGGTATACCCCGCCCGTTATCCTCCAGAGTAACTTCGTAGAAGCTCTGCCGATCGCTTTTCCTGAGGCTGACACTGAGGTCGATCTTGACCGGATCGTCACAGTGCTTTACCGAGTTATCCAGCAGATTACCGAAAACATCCTTAATGAGTGGGTTGGCCCGGACATAACAATCGCCAACCAGATCATACCTGATGGTTATGTCTCGGCCCGTCTGGCTCGAGAACACCGCGACGGATTCACTAAGTACAGCTCCGAGATCAGTTCTCTGAAGCTGGATGTCACCGGCCTTCAACTTTTGCACATTCCGGACGTTCTCGATGAGCCTGGCACTGCGGTGCAGCGTTTCGATCGACGTGTCGATCAGCCCCCTGTCATCGGCAAGCCGTTTTCCGAAATCACCTTGCTGTTCCCGCACCAGCTCCAGCTGGCCGAGGATGATCTGGTGCATGTTACTGATATCGTGGCCCATCAGATCAAGGTACAGTTCTGCCTGAGCCTTAGCCTCGATAAGCTCATTTTCCGCCTCTTTCTGCCCGGTAATATCCCTGACAAAATACTGGATGGCAGGCCTGCCACCGTACTCGACTTTAGCCCCGGTGACTTCCACCTGGATTTCCTGCCCGTCCAGCCTAACTACCCGGGCCTCCATAAGAGCCATTGCTATGCTACGCTGTACATTCGCGATATGTTGCCCGATATACGGGTGATATTCAGCCGGTAGCAGATCAGAGATATTCCGCCCGACCAGTTCTTCGGCTGATCGTGCATAGAACAGCCTGACAGCCGCAGGGTTGGCAAACGCACACCGCTCCCCTACGTACACCAGTATGGCATCGGGGGACACTTCAACCAGGCTCTGATACAGGGCTTCAGTTTCCCGGAGTGACCTGTCCAGCGGAAGCACCCATTCACCGCTCTGCCTAAACGTAGAAATTATCGCGATCAGCACGTATGCGGCACAGAGGTAAGCCGAGGACCGGCTTACCCAGTTCAGGGGGTCCCCGGTAGCTGCCTGCATCGATACTCCAAAGTAGTCCAGCGCGAGCAGCCCAATGCCCAGGCCATACCACCATCGAAAACCCGACTCATCTTTGACCCGGTTAGCCACCATCAGGCAGGCAGAGATAGCGAACAGCCCGGCAGTCCCCCATAAGAACGCTTTACCAAAGGGAGTAACGCCCACGCCTTCGAGATAGTGATCTGGCCACACATGGTACTGGATCAGGAGGACAAACCCTGAAAACATGACCAGGATTGCCAGGAACAATGCCACCACTAGTGGCAGTCCGGACCGCATCCGCTGTGGACCAGAAAACAAACTGCTCACGGCCACAGAGATGTGGCAGATCCCAGCCAGACAGCCCATGACAGAAATGATGGCAATGTTAGAATTCATTTCATGACCAAGGATGAAAAACTGCCCCGCCAGCCCACCCAGCCCCAGGGCCAGCGTACCACAGCCCATGACCAGAACTGACATCGATCGACACTGTAAGTAGCTCCTGGCGGCAAGGACAGGCACAAAAAAGGTCACTGCCCCGAAAAGTACGTTCAACACAGGTATGAGAAGCGGAGGATTCCACACTGCCTCAAAGTGGACAACGGACAGTACACCTATCGCGATGGCAAACACAGGGATCGGCAGCCAGGCAAGCCGATAAAGCCACGAAGCCTTCGGCTGAGCCACTATCGTTTCAGCCTCTGCAGGGACTCCCATGGTTAACGTCAGACCCCCGGTCATATAACCACAACGATGTTAAGTGACTGATAGATAAAACCTTGAATCATATAACGATTTTGTAACGTTAAAAAAAATATTTAACATTTATCAAATCCCAATGCACAGATAAATATGCCTGGAAAAACTAAAAAATGGAACGGTAAAATTTATCCCTGGTTTTACTCAACTCTTCATGATGAAATTTACTCCGGAAGATAACAGTCTGATGAAGTATGCCGCCTTCCTCAGGGGCATCAACGTTGGAGGAAATACGGTCGTAAAGATGGAAGCTCTGCGAAAAGAGTTCGAAGATCTCGGCTTCAGGAAAGTGAAGACCATCCTCGCCAGCGGCAACGTGGTTTTCGAAGGGCCGGAGGGAGACGGGACGTTAAAACTTTCCCGGGACATATCCCAACAGCTCAAGCAGAAATTCGGCAAGGAGATCCGGGTTATAGTGCGCCCTCTCGACGATCTGCGGACACTCGCGGCATCAGATCCCTTCGAAGGGATCGAATCGACCAAAGGGACCCGATTCTTTGTCACATTTCTCCCGGAGACCGGAAAAACGGAGAATGGGCCGCCCCCCACACTTCAGCAAGGCCTTCGAATCGTATCGGTCACCGACTGCATCGTCTGTAGTGTACTGGAAGAACAGCCAGACGTCGATACGGTCCAGCTGATGGCCAGCATCGAAAAGGAATACGGGCGAGAGGTAACAACCCGCTCGTGGAAGACTATCGAGAGGTTGTTGAAAATCGGTTGAAAGAAGCGCCCCTCCGAAACTCAAAAACTAAAAAAGAACCTCTCTGACCTCTCAAGCCTCACTGACCTCACACTTAAAAATCCTCCGGGACCCACTATACCACTCAGACCACTCCAAGACCTCCTTGTATATCATTCGTTTCGCTGCTGTGTTTAATAGCGAACTAAGCCATTACTTTGGTATGACTCAGCAATACGATTGCTGCGCTGTGCCAGTGCCACATAGATTTCACAGGATTTAACTGGATTCCCAGTATCCCCGAGCTTAATCTACCTGTGTTTGCTCTGGGATAGATCAAAAAAGTTAAAACGCCAAACTGCCAGCTGGACTTGGGCTTCAAAAACGCCAAAGGGCCAAACCGCCAAACCGCCAACTATACTTGCAGGTTGTCCCGTGATTGATGGTAATTCTCATAAGGGTTCAAGTCACCGTATTGTATCATCAACCAGGGGAGGGTTGATGGCCTATAAGTGGTAACCGATCAAACGGAAGATTCCCACTAATCCGATTAGATTGTCCTCTTTTAACCTCTGTACCTCCAATAACCTCCCTTTTTAAAAACCCTCCTGTAACCTCCATGTATCTCCTTAAACCACTCCTTTCCTCCCGTACCTCCCTTTACTCGGAATTCAGCGTTTTCACCTGTTATGTACACCACGATAATCCTGAGGAAACGGAGGGGCAGGAGGAAAGGAGTGGTTTAAGGAGGTCGTCGAGGTTATAGGAGGGTTCTAAAAAAGGGAGGTTATAGGAGGTACAGAGGTTAAAAGAGGGTGAGATGGGGTTGATCAGGGATAATCATGCAAAAGAACAGGCATTAATCCTATTACCTAATCGATCCGAATTATGGGACAGCCTGTTTAGCTGTTTGGAGTTTTTGGGTTCCTGCTTATCCAGTGGCGATAGGGCGTTTTCTATTCCATTAAAGATACAAGGGCCTTGGAAGGAAGCACAAGGATACTGGATCCCACAGATTTCTTCAAATCCCACAGATGAAGTCGATTCCACAGATTCGATCATGGCCAATATGACTGATATGTAAAGAATAAATCCTGATACCTTTATTTTTAAGGTATCTTTGAAATCAACTCCATCAGTGATATCGGTATACATCTGTGGAATCGGAATCAATCTGTGAGTATCTGTGTGGCACTGGCACAGCGCAGCGATCGTTTACCTACTAAGGTGCAGATGCAACCTTTTCTTCACAAACATATTCAACACAGCAACTATTTTACCATGATATCTGTGACCTTAATCCCCGGATGGTGATACCGGGCAATGCCTCCGGATTTCTTGCCGATCTCCACCGCCTGCTCAGGACACCAGT
>CAZJRS010000025.1:0-38756 GCA_964548585.1 uncultured Methanocella sp.
TTGTGGTTCACTGAAAGGATAAGCAGGTGGTACCGCAGCGTGCCAAGGTTCATTTGTAGGCCTCTGGCGATCTCCATAGCCGTAGAGCCGGGGTTGTCGGCGACGTAACTTACCAGGTCGTTCCGGTTCTCGTTGATATGCAGCACATTTCTGGCCCTGGATACAGCTCCCACGGCTATGAATCGTATGAACAGGTATAGAGTGGCGAAAAAGGCGATGCCGCCTGCGATACTTCCACCTCCGCCCATCTGCCCTTCCCAGGTACTGTAGTAGATCGTAGCGTTGCTCACGGCAGCCTGTTTGATGGGGCCGACAGGCTCTTTCCACAGGAGCCGGCCATTATTGTCCAGGGCGTATAGCTCTCTGATGTAAATTCCTCTAGATTTGTTGAGAACAATGGGGTCCTCGTGGATAGTATACTCGTAGCTGATATAGGTCACGTTTCTCCCCTTATATACCTCTATGATCCGGTGCTGCGTTATGCTTGTGTAGGCTCCGGCGTTATCCGACAGGAGAAAAAGGCCCAGTCCGTGGCTTGCTACTTGCTCGTAGTTATCCCTGGTAAGGGGAATGGCATACGTATCCTCTGCCGGGATGGTAAACGTCCAGAGGGTCCGGTTATTGGCCAGATCATATGCGGTGATCTGGCCTGGGTTAAAATGGCCCGACCTGTAAGTTTCGTTGAACTGATCCGGGCTTATGTACGTGGTGGTGCCTGTGCCAAAAATGATCCCGTCTTTGCCGTCGATGAAGACTGGAGTCTTTGAGTCGGCCTCAGCCTCGCCATACCAGCTGAACGTCCATGGGCTGCTCCGCGGCCGGCTGTCTGGGCCGATGATGGCCAATTGTAGTAAGCTGTATAGGCGCTGCAAATAGAGGTTACCTTCGGGATCGGAGGGCATGAAATTAAACAGGGCAGCCGACTCATCTGCCAGGTGGCGAACCCATAATATATGGCCTTCAGTGCTCACTGCTGTAACACCGTTCGGCACGGGCACATACAGCGTCTGGTTCACGTAAATGGGCAGGCTGACCACTTCCTTAAGAAGGTCCAGATCCGAGGAGATCAGGACTGCATTTTCACCAATGTCGAGGCCCCACTCCAGAGTGCCATCGGGTGTGTGAGCTACCAGAATATTTGATGGGGTCTGGCCATAGTAATCGCTGGAATAGACGTATAGGCTGGGGTACTGGCCTGAAAAAAGCGATGCCTGACTCTGCTGGCGGCCAGTACCCGAGTCGGCGAGAATCGAGTAGGTATACCCTCGTTCATCCACCGCTGCCGGGCTGGAGAGGCCGTGTAAGGTGTACAGGAGGGTCCCATTCAGGCATACGACGTCTTCCTGGCCGGCGTGGAATACGTACAGACGGTCGTCATGGACAGCCAGGTTCGCGGAGCCTGCGTAGGTAAAACGGACCCGTCGTTCTTGGAAACCTGCCATGGTCACCTCCTTGCGAAAGTCATCTGCAGGCAAGCTGTCGTTGATGGTTAGCACCCAGTCAACCTCGCCGTCGGAGGAGAGGGCAATTAATTTCAATGGGGAGTTCACTGTAGATACGTTATTATCTTCGAGGGCCTTTCGAGCTTCGTCCGGCTCTAATGGCGTCCTTGCCAGGATGAACAGGTGGCCTGCGCCCACTGGGACAGTGGGTGTCGACTGGTAGTGCCGGATCAGTGAACCGGATAAGGTGATGCCATCGCTTCTCATCCCGTTCCATAAATCATCCCCGGGAGGTAAGCTGAAGGCCCACATCTGCCGGCCGGTCCGATCGATCGTCGTCACGTTATTGCCGGAAAAAGCGTACAGCATGCCATCGCTGTCAGAGAGGATGTAATCCGGAGTTTGGTTGATCGATGACTCCCAGCCGCCTGTAGGGGATGGCTTCGACGCTACGACGAAGTATAGCAGACATGCCAGAATAACGATGAGCAGGACGATTGCCGATTCAAACGCGTGCGCCTTCTTCATGCTCCCAACCAGATCTGTAGTAAGACGTAGTTTAAATAAGGGTTCTGTCAACAAACGTTGGGACAACTGTCCGGTCCAAATCGTGACTCATCCGATTTACAAAATCCTCCCTGACCTCCTAACCTCCTTTAACCTCCTTTTATTAGTTTCCTCCTTAAACCTCGACGACCTCCCTGACCTACCTCCTTACCTCCGGCACCTCCTTGTCCTCGGAATTGTTCATGGTGCGTATAATGGGTGAAAACGTTGAATTCAGAGTAAAGGGATGTGCCGGAGGCAAAGAGGTGGGTCAGGGAGATACGCGGAGGTCACGGAGGGTTTATACAAAGGAGGTCAGGGAGGTACAGAGGTTTAGGAGGGCGACTCTATTTAGGAATGTAATCGCAGTCTCTCAACATGTAGCCGGTACTCTTCTCTGATCGTGTAAACGTAGCCCTTGTCTTTCCCCATTTCCCTGTCAACTACTCCTTTCTCCAGCAGCAGGCTGATGTGCCGGTGGGTCGCCGTATTCGATATACCCAGCTCGTCTGCGAGCTCCTGGCTGGACAGGCCGGGCTTCCGGTCAAGTATTTTCAGCGTCTTCCGGATCGGCTCTCGCCTTGTTATTGATAAAAAGGTCCTCTCCTCTGCCGTAAATGTGCCAGAATTCTTAAAGTAGCGGAGGTACTTGTCCCCGTCCTGGTAGGTCACCACTTTGTGGTTCATCGTAAGTACGAAGAGATGGTACCTGATTGTCCCGGAGTTCATTTTCAGATCGCGAGAAATGTCCACAGCTGAAGCACCCGGGTGATCGATCACATACTGTAGCATCTGCACCCGGTTCTCGTTCTGGTCGATCCGGCTTCTGGCGCGGGAGATCGTCCCAAATACGAACAAGCGGAAAATGAGGTAGGCTACAGCGGTGATGGCGATTCCGGTGATCAGGCTGACGCCGCCTCCGCCGATTCGGCCGTCGTTCGTGCTGTAGTACAGGGTGTTGTTGATGGCGATGGCATTGGCCAGCCTTCCTTTTACCGGGTAGCTGTACAGCACTTTACCATTTTCATCCAGCGCGTAGAGGCCTTTTTTATAGATACAGCGCGACTTATTCACGATAGCCGGTCCCTCATACACTGTGTACAAGAAGTACAGATAGGTCGTGTCTTTGCCTGGATGGATCTGTATGTCCGTGTAGGTATGGGGCTGGACCTCACAGGTTGCATACGTCCCGTCCGACAGCCGGATGGAACCGTTATCTTCAGCCTCGTAGTAGTACGGGACTGCGTCCCCCGCATTGCTACTATTCAGCATTATCCTTACCGCATCCTCCGAAGTGATCGTCAGGTTCCATTTTTCTGTGCCACTCTTTAAATCCGTAGCCACCAGGCTGATCGGCTCCAGCTTGCCGGAAATGCCATTCTCGTCGAAGGTCACGTTTTGCCGGTACGAATCGTCATCGATGGTATAGATGATCCCGTCATAGCCGGTGACTGGCCAGGGGGATTCGAGGTTCTTGTAATAATACACAGGTCTCCAGAACTCGTCCGTCCACGGAACACTGTAGTGCCATGGCTGGGAGCTGATCTCCCCGCGGGGGCTGATCGCGTAAAGGTTTAATTCCCAGCCAGTCACGTCTACGGTTTCCATGTAGATGTTCCCCTCGGAGTCGAAAGGCATCTGCCCGAAGATGGCGCTTGCCTTGTCTGGGATTTGAGTGGCCCAGAGGGCTGTACCGTTAGTGTCCAGCGCTACTAGGCCATTCTCCACCGGCAGATACAGTAGACCGTTATGGTAGATGGGGAGGGTGTTGTCGGTTGCCCACAGTTCCTTCGAATAGCATTGCCTGGTCACATTGGCTTCGATATCCAGGCTCCAGAGCAGCCGGCCTTCAGGATCACGGGCTTCGACTATGCTCGAGGGCATCTGATAGCCCGGGTTGTAGAAGATCGAGGTGAGGTCCTCTCCTACAATCGTCAGGTCGACCGGCAGGAGAAGCAGATCGTACCGAGTATCGATCCGCTGTGCGGCCGGTACGGCACGCACTGTGTATATGTTGCCTTTTTCATCCGTCGCAGCCTGACCCGAAACATTGTTCAGGCAGAACAGCAGTTTTCCATCCTTTGACAGGACTTCCAGGCGGGTATCGTTGTAGTAGTAGACACGGTCATCGGACGCTTTGATCAGTGACGTAGGCACAATACTGATCTTTCCCCAGCTGTAGAAGCCGCCGAAGCCCCCTTTGTAAATCGGCACCATCGTAGAATATTCCCATTCCAGCTGCCCTTGCGGAGATATGGCCAGGATTTCGGCGGGGCATACAATTCGATTGTCTTTGTAGCTCTCCTGGAGCTGGGAATACTCCTTCGAGTCCCATCTGACGACGTTGAGCAGGTCGACTGTGCTACGATTCAGGAGGTAGACATAGAGGTGCCCGGAATCTTCCGCCATGAACGGGTATGAATTGAAGCATTCGTAAGGCGCGTACTTTTGCCGGGAGCCGTCCGGCTTTACATAGGTATAAAGGGGTGCCGACCAGTTATTGGTGACCTTCCACTCCGGCGGCACTTCTAGCTTCCACTTGAGGCTGCCATTGCTGTAAATAGCATTGATTTCGCTGTCCGTAAATGTGTATAGTGTGCTGTCGCTGCCGACCATCATGTAATCGATGCTGCCGTTGCCGGGTATTTCCCAGGTGTTCGAGCTCACTGTCGGGGGTGTTGTCACTACCAGGTATAGCAGAAAAACCAGAATGGTGATCGACAGGCAGATCGTCGACTCGAACAGGTATGACTTTTTCATGGCTTGGTCAGAGGGTTATTTGTGACGCTGTTTAAATAAGGGTTCTCTCACCAAGTGTTGATCGGCCACATAACTCCGAGGAAACGGATCATCTATCCGGCTACACAAGCCACCAGAATCCGGTATACCTGGCTATTACCGCTCTGTCCCCCCAGCAATAAACGGCCGGTACTCATCGATAACCGAATAGATATAGCCCCGGTCTCCCCGAGTCTCTCTACTAACAATACCCTTTTCCACCAGCATATTTACGTTTTTATACGCTGCCGTGTCCGATATGCCCAGCTCTTTGGAAAGCTCGGCCCCGGAAATTCCTGGTTTTTGGGCGAGCACCTTCAGCGTTCTTCGCACGGGCTCCCGGCGCATTAGCGAGAGTAGCGAACGCTCTTCCTGCGTGAAGGAGCCGGAATTCTTGAAGTACCGGACGTATTTGCTGCCATCCTGATGGGCCACAATCTTGTGGTTCAGCGAGAGGACGAGCAGGTGATAGCGTATCGTGCCTAGGTTCATTTTCAGCCCTCGGACGATCTCATAGGTCGTGCTGCCCGGATGGGCAATGATATAGTCTAGCACCTGGTTCCTGTTCTCGTTCTTGTCGAGCCGGCTCTTTGCCCGGGAGACTGCCCCGACAGCGAGGAAGCGGAGGACTATTGCTATCATGGCCAGGATGGCGATCCCGGCCATGACATTGACCGTACCTTTACCGATGGTGCCGTCGCTGGTCCTGTAATACATCGTACTGTTGTTTACTAATACGTCCGTCACGAATCCGTCGATCTGCTGCTCCCAAAGCAGCCGGCCCCGGTTGTCCAGCGAGTACAGGCCGTTAGCATACACGCACCTTGATAGGTTTGATATGAGGGGGATCTCGGCCGCTGAATAATAATAATTGATGTATACGCCATTCTCCCCGGGTAGAACCCTTATAGTGTTTGAGCTATAGGGCTTCAGGGGATAAGCCTCGGTCTTAATATCGCCGATGATATAGTGACTACCATTGAACACCCCCATTTGCCCGGAAGTGTACTGGATATTTGTAGCCAGGTTATTCCTGTCGAGTGTCAGAGTGTGTACATCGCTTTCCGGGATGGTGAATCGCCACAGTGCCGTGTGACTCTTCACGTCGTACGCAGTGATGGTGTCCGCCGGAAAGCGTTTCGTAGCGTAAATCTGATCGAAAACTTTACTGTCGATCATACTCAGTCCGGTGCTTTCGAGGGCGCCAGTCGCATAGATTATACCATCGTAGCCGCCGATCACCCGGGGCGCATCGGGCTTGCCAATGACCGGGTCATCCTGGAAAAAGGGCCACGGGTTCCGGTCCGCCCGTCCGTCGGGCCCTATAACCGTGAGGTTAGAGCGCATCAGGAACGCGCAGTCCGTACCTGCCGGGTATGCCTTTCTCAGGTAGGTATTTCCCTTGCTGTCAAGCGGCATGATCTCGTACAGGACGTACTCGCCGGTTGTTTCCAAATAGCTCCACTTGAGCTTTCCGTCCTTGCTTAAGGTGGCCACGCCGTTGCGGATAGGCACGTACAGTGTATCGTTAGCACATAGGGGTAAAGTATAGTACTGAGACCAGACGTCATACTTGAAGAGCTGCCTAACGGCAGGATGTCCGATATCCGTGCTCCAGAGGAGCTTTCCTTCTGAATCGTAGGCTTCTACCACCCCTGTAGGCAGGAGAAACTCTGGATCGCTGGCCACTATGGTCGTATACCAGTCATCGGCCTCGCCTTTCAGCGGCTGGCCGTTCGCGGCCACGATCGAATCGGCGGTTGCTTCCAGTATGGTCCCCTTAATAGCATACATGTGGCCTATACTATCGATCACGGCAGGGTCTGAGATGTTACCGATGCTGAAAAGCAGCCGGCCGTCCTGATCCAGCACATCCTCGGTAAAGTCGTGGAAGACGTAGATATGGCCCGATCGTTCGTCGATCTTCACAGGGCGATCAAAGATGAAGTACTCGGGTTCGCACAGGCCGCCGATGTCCCATTTGGGCATGGTCACGTTGAAGGTATACTCCCACGTGACACGGCCCTCGGGGGAGATTTTCATGACCTTACTCGGCTGGCGGATATACTGATCGGCCGGTCGGGTGTAAACCCAGGACGTATTGTTGTAGCTGATATTGAGTTCAGACTCTTTTTCGACCGTTAGAGCGTTGATGTCCTCCCAGGTCAGCCGCTTGAAGGCAAACAGGTACAGCGAGCCGTCGCTCTCTGCCATCACCGGGTAATCGTAGAGGGAATAGCCGTAACCTTCCGGGGAGTGACCGGGCAGGTTGTACTGGTTCAACACGCTCCACTCTGTGGAGATCTCCAGAGACCATAACTGGCTGCCGTTATTCCCGATAGCCCTGATCTCCTCCATTCCCTTCGAAGCCCGGCCGGGATCCTTCGTCTTGCCATACACCTGGTTTGCCTTAAACTCGTAGAGGGTATCGTTGCTGCCAATAGTAATGTAGTTCGGGCTCCATGTGTCTTTGATCGACCAGCCGCTGACTTCCGCTTTCGGAGCCGCCGATGTCATTATGACATAAAGCAGGCAGGCGAGCAGGAGCAGGAGCAGTAGTATCAGTGATAGCTCGAACAGGCGGCCTCGTTTCATACTTTTCACAAGAAGATAGTGATGGGTAGTTTAAATAAGGGTTCTGTCACAAAAAGTTGGGATGAAGCTTGAAGGCCGGACACGACTTTGCTTAAGTATCAGAGCAGCTCGCTCATTCTGGATATAGGCGATAAAAATTGATCATTGATCGAATACATATATCCCCGCTCCGCTCCTGCTTCTTTGTATACGATGCCCTTTTCCACAAGCAGGTTCGCATAGCGATACGCAACAGTGTCGGACACGTCCAGCGTTCTCGCCAGTTCAGGGCCGGAAAGCCCCGGTTTTTTCTGGAGAGCTTCCAGGGTCTGCATGATGGGTTCCCGGCGCATCAGCGAGAGCAACGTTCGCTCTTCTGGCGTGTATGCACTCGAGTTCTTGAAGTACCGGACGAACTTGTCGCCATCCTGATGTGTGACGAGCTTATGGTTCACAGTCAGGATGAAGAGGTGATACCGGAGCGTGCCGATGTTCATGTGAATGCCCCGGGCTATGTCCCTTGCCGTGACTGCAGGGTTATCCACGATATAGTCCAGCAGTTGATTCCGGTTCTCGTTGATATGTAGCACATTCTTTGCCCGTGATACGGCGCCGATCATGAAGAAACGGAAGAACAGGTAAAGAGAGGCGGTGAGGGCTAATCCGGCAGCTACAGCCGCGTTTATGCTGCTGCCTCCGAGCCTGCCATCTCCGATCATATAGTAGAAGGTGTCGTTGCCCGCAGCCGACATCCATACGAGTTTGTCTACCGGTTTTTCCCAGATTAAACTGCCATTACCATCCAGGGCATACATGGCTTTCGCGTATAGTGCCCGAGATCTGTTAAAGATGACCGGGTCTTCATATATGGCGTAATAGTAGTCGACGTAGGTCACGTTGTCCTTGACATGCATGTCTACCTTGAAAACTTTTTTCGGGGTGAGAGGCATAGTGTCCAGCTGCGGATAGTACTCGCGGTACTTATTCGTGCCCTGTGTTGGCCCTGATATGCCCGGCAATGCTTCCAGGTAGTTACTATCGTTGAGCAGTATTGTATGCCGATCTGCTTCCGGAATGAGGAACTTCCAGCTTGTCCGGTTATCCTTCAGGTTAAAAGCGGTGATCGTATCGGCTCCGTACGATCCTGAGCTCAGGATGTCGTCGAAATAGTCGCTGCTGACCAATCCGGTGCTTCCCACCGCGTAGATCGTGCCGTTGTTTCCGTAGATCGGCCGGGGTAGAAGGGTGGACTCCTTATTCCCATCCTCCTTTTCATAGCTCCAGATGCTACCAGCGATTTGCCCATCCCGCCCAATCTTGACTACCGTGAAGGTCGTTGCAATAGCGTCGAGCGCATTCAAGTAGACATTCCCCTCGCTATCCGCAGGCATCAGACGGTAGACCACATAATTCCCATCAGGGACGTGGGTGATCCACTTGAGACTACCCTGCGTATCCATCGCAGCGACTCCGTTTTCCACAGGTATGTACAGCGTATTGTTAACGTAAATGGGGGAACTGAGGAAATGGCCATCGGACATGTAGGGCGTCCTAACCGCACGCTCGCCTATATCCCGGCTCCACGCCAGGCTGCCGTTCGGCATATATGCGTTGATAGTGCCCGATGGTACCCGGTAATCCGGATCGGTGAACATACGGCCGAGATCTTCGCCAGCCTTGAGCGTCTCGTTAAGCCGCTGCTCCGGGGGAAGGGAAGGATCGCCGCCCGGTACCTCCGGGATAGTCGCCCTGACTGCATAGGCGAAACCGTTCTCATCCACGGCCACTGGGCCTGATATATTTCCTATCGTATATAACAGAGTCCCGTTCAGGCCGATAACGTCCTCGCTGTCATCGTGGAACATGTAGAGCCGGTCCCCATATACCTGGATGTCCACGATGTTTTTCACGTAGTATGTATCTGAAAGGCTGTCGTAGAGGTCGTCCTCGTGGAAGCGCTGATATTCTGTCGAAAGGTTCCGCTGGATAGGACACATCCACTCGATTTTGCCACGAGGCGAGATTGCGATGATCTTATAGGAGGTGTATGTTACGCCAGAGTAGTCACCAGTCAACCGCGCTTTATCTAGATCGCTTTCTGAGGCCGTCGAATATACGTACAGGTGGCCGGCACTCTCATCGACATAGGGGATCGTCCAGCCATAACCGCTGCGGCCATCGGTATCTACCAGATTTTTTATCTCATAATTACAGCCGTCCCATGGCACGTCCAGAGTCCAGGCATTCGCACCGTCTGGCCGGATCGCGAAGATCTTGTTGCCCTGGAACATGTAAAGCATGTCGCCACTTCCGACCAGCATATAGTTGATATCGAGGAAGGCGAAACCTCCGGCGCTCCCGCCTCCGACTTGCAGAGGAGTTTCCCAGCTACCCGAAGCCTGAGGTGTGGAGACGATTGCTAAGTATAGTAGACAGCCCAGGATCGCCAGGAGCAGTGCCAGTACAAATTCGAACAGTTGCGCTTTTTTCATGCAGGTCGCCAGATGATCAATCGGATACAGTTTAAATAAGGGTTCTGTCCCAATCGGTTGAGACGGGTTTAAAGCAATTCTGCTATCCTGGCGATAGATGGCTGGCACCTATTGCTAATCTGAAACGCATTACCGTTCTCAGGCTTCGTCACGATACCTTTCTCCACCAGCTCTTTCAAGTACCGGCTCGACAGGCTGTCAGGAATGCCCAGTTCCCGGGCTATCTCCCCGTTAGATATGCCCGGCTTTTCCAGTATCAGCCCGATGATCCGGCCTACCGACTCCCGTCGCATCAGGGATATGATCATCTGCTCCTCCTGGCTATACTTTCCCGCATTCGGAAAGTACCGCACATATCGGTTGTCATCCTTGAACGTGGCAATTCGGTGGTTGTTTCCGAGGATGAACAGGTGGTACCTGGTGGTGCCATGATTCATGTTCAGTCCCCTCGCCAGCTCGTAGGATGTGAGGCCGGGGTGGTCAACAATATACTTCAGGATATATGACCTGTTCTCGTTCTTGTCCAGCCGGCTGCGTGCTCGGGCTATCGTGCCTGCAAAAAGGAACTTGAGGGTGATGGCGCCGATGGCCAGGAGCGTGAGACCGGAGGCGATACTGATCACTGTCGAGGAAATTTTGCCGTCACCGCTGGAATAGTAGACGGTACTGTTATTGACTGCCATAGCAGTGACCGGCCTGTCCGTCTGGCTGCCGTACAGGACATTGCCCTTAGTGTCTATGTAATATATGCCGCCGGAATAGACACAATACGTCTGGTTCAGCACGATGGGCGTTTTATAACCGACACTCCGGAAGTTGATATACACCCGGTCTTCCGTCGGGTACGTATCGATAACCGCTATGGAGCCGGTCCAGCCTGCACCAGTCCCGCCGAGGTAATCCTTAGCTATGCTCTCATCACCTAACGGGATGATCGTCGAATATAGCATGGTGCTATCGACCTGTGTCGTATAGCGTTTATCGACGGGCATCTTGTAGGACCACAGCGTGCGGTTATGGATCAGATCAATCGCGCTCACTACATAGGTATCCAGGTCTTCGATCGTCCGGTTCTCACCCCAGGCTTTCGCGGGAGCATAGCAGATGTCATAGAGAATGCCATCCTTCGCGCTTGTACGTGTGATTCCGCTGTAGCTCGACACGTACTTCCTCGGCGACGACACTTGTGTGCCATTGTCACTGATTACGTATATTGTCGTGTCAGCCGAGTTTCCGGTGAAGTTTTCCGCCCTCAAGTACACGTTGCCGTAGGAATCCACAGGCATAAGCTCGAAGAAATCGTAGTAGTCGCCAGTCAGGCTCTTTGACCATAGCTTCCGGCCTTCGGTATCGTAGGCGATGACTCCTCGCTTCACAGGCACGTAGAGTATGTCGTTTACGCAGACCGGCAGCGTCCCGTATAAGGGCCGAATCTCGTCGACAATGTAAGGCCGGGTGATCGCTTCGCCTGTATCCCGGCTCCAGCGTAGCGTGCCGTTAGGGTAGTAGGACTGGATGGTGCTGCCAGGTATACGATAGTCCGCGCTACTGATGTAGAGACCATTGCCATTGACCTTGTTAACGTACCAGTCCCGGCTGCTAGCCGGTACGGCGTACAGGTTGCCAGCCTCATCCAGTGCGGCTGGACTGGCCACGTTGGGTAGTGTGAACAGTACGCTGCCGTTGCGATCGACGACCGTCTCGTTATAACAGTGGAATACGTAGATACTGTCCCCCCGTGCCCGTATAACTGACTCATCGGTATAATATGCCGTAGTGTTCAGGGGCAGTGTCCAGGCTATGCTGCCATTGGGGGCAATAGCAATGAGGTCCCACTCCCGACCGTTTGCGGTCGGGTCTTCCCAGTTTTGGTCATTGTACACGTTGTTCCGGTAAGCATTCACCGGTATCGCATATATGTAGAGGTACCCGTCGCTTATGTCTATGATCGGCCTGGCACTGGTGGACTGGCTCCCCGATGACGATGGGTCGTTATACATTGTCCGATCACGGCCGGTTGTGACAACCCACCTGTCAGGTATCTCAATGCTCCAGACCCGCTCTCCGCCCTTGAACAGGCTGATATTATTCTTGTAGAACGTGTACATCTGATCGCCGGAGGCAGGGGCGATGTACTGGACAGGCTCTTCGGTATTGGCGGTCCACTGGATTGCCCCTGCAGAGCTATTTTCCAGGCTGGGAGCCGGTGCGCTTGTTAGGGGTGTCGATGATGAAAAACTAACGGGATGGGGTGTAGCAGATATCGTCAGCTCCGATCGAGGCCCGAGGCTGACCTGGTAAGGCACTGGCCTTCCGCCATATTGATTGCCATCGGAGGTGATTGACCAGCCGCTGCCCCATGTCCATACACTGCCGTCAGCCAGCAGTGTCAGTGCTTGACTGTAGCCCGCAGCCACAGCTTTTGCGTTGCGGAGCCCGATCACTTCTACCGGATCGAACGAGCTGCGATGGAAATAGTAGCCGTCGCCGAGCTTACCCTGGTTGGACTCGCCCCATGCCCATACTGTGCCGTCTTTTCTGACGGCGTATGATGACATGCTTCCCGCAGCGATGGCTACTGCATCACTTAGCTCATCCACTTTCACCGGCGAAGACTGGAGACTGTTAGACCGGTTACCGAGCTGGTAGTTGGAATTCGAGCCCCAGCCCCATACGGTACCATCGTTCTTTAGCGCTAGCGTATAGCTGTGGCCGCAGGAGATGGCGGTGACATCGGAGATCAAAGCTTGTATGGGGACCGGTCTGTCGTCCAGACTGCCGTCGCCGAGTTCTCCTTCACCGTTCTGGCCCCATGTCCATACTGTGCCGTCGTCCTTTATCGCCGCGGAAAAGAACGCTCCGGCATCGATGGCCTTGACGTGGGATATGTTAACCTGCACAGGCTCCAGGACATTGAGGGTGTCGTTTTGAATGCCTAGTGAGTTCTTCGGCATTACAACGCCTGTGCCGAGCTGGCCGCAGAAGCCGCGACCCCATGCCCATACTGTGCCATCCTCTTTCAAAGCCAGGCTCTGGCCTCCTCCGGCTTTGATGGCTTTGACTCCCGACAGGTTTTTCACCTGCACTGCCATTTCCCTGTACTCGCTGGTGCCGTCGCCGAGCTGTCCCCAGTCATTGTTACCCCATGCCCATACTGTGCCATCCTCCTTCAGGACAAGTATGTAGCCGAAGCCGGCGCTAATTGCTTTCACGTGATCTACAAAAGGCACCATGAAGGGAAGAGTGTTCTTATTCAGGTTCATGTGATTATGTGCAAAATCAGTAGCGCCCCAGACCCATACAGTCCCATTGTCGAGGAGCGCCACACTGTAGTCATCACCGGCAGCGATGGCAACAGCCTTGCCATCAGAGGCTACGGCCGTTGATGCTGCCATATCTGTCACGGCGACGATTAAGCAGATGAGCGCTAAAGATGCGCAGATAATGGCTCTGACCACGGTTTTCATATAGATATCCATCCAATGCTACTCAAATATATCAAGGTTCTATACTAAGGGATAGATAAGCGGGCTATATGTATCTTCTATCACGTCGGGGTCTGAACCAGGTGTAAAAACTAAAAAAGGGAGGAGAACCCAGGGATGTTTAGAACTGTTCCGCAAATTTCGTGACGTGCTGCAAGTATTCGTTTTTAATCGAATATGCATAACTGCGTTCCTGCTGCCCCACCCTGTCAACAATACCTCTCTCGACCAGTAAGCTGACATGCTTGTGCGTCGCCGTCATCGAGAGGTTCAGTTCCTTTTGCAGTTCCTGTCCGGTGATGCCGGGCTTCTCGATCAGCACCTGCAGTGTCTTTTTCACAGGGTCCCGTCGCATCAGCGAGAGCAGGGCTCGATCTGTGTCGGAGTATGTATTGGAGTTGGTAAAGTACCGCTGGTACTTGTCGTCGCCGTGAGCCAGGATTTTGTGGTTCATCGCCAGTATAAACAGGTGATACCTGAGCGTGCCGAAGTTCAGGTTGAGGCCTCTTTCGATGTCCCGTGCTGTTGCACCCGGATGCTCGACGACGTACTTCAGCACCAGATTCCTGTTCTCGTTCTTGTCAAGCCTGTTTCGGGCACGCGAGACAGTGCCGACTACAAAAAACCGCAGGCACAGATAGAAAAATACCGCAATGGCAACTCCGACCGCGATCCCGCCGCTACCTCCGATCAGCTTGCCACTGTCGGTCGTGTAGTAGAAGGTGCCGTTACTGGCCGTGGCTGTTGCTACAGAACCTGCAAGGGGCTGTTTCCATAGCAGCCGGCCCGAGTCGTCCAGGGCGTACAGTTCCCGGACATAGAGGGCCTTGGACCGGTTGAAGATGACCGGCTGCTGGTGGAGATCGTAATCGTAGTAGACGTAGGTCACATTGGCGCCGGGGTAGATCCTGACATTATTAAGGCTGGCCTGCTGGAGTGGAACCGTGTCGGCGGTTGTGCCGAAATCCAGAAAGTAGGCCCCGTTGGTCAGGTCAACGAAAAACATGTACCTACTCGCAACTCCCCGGTAGTTGTCTTCGCTGAATGTGAGCGTCCTGACATCCACGTCAGGCACGGTGAAGTTCCAGATCAGGGTTCCGCTCTTCGCGTCGTAGGCCATGAGGGTGTCGCCGCGATAGCGCTTCGTAACAAGGTCCTGCTGGAATTCCTCCTTACTGATGCCGTTGTCAGATAGCATGGCATAGACGACACCGTCTTTGCACCCGGCCGGAGCTGGAATCTCCTGATTCCGGTCGCTTCCAGGCCAGGCGAACTGCCAGGAGGCTGGAAACTCTTGCCCATCCGCTGTGATGGTGCGCAGTTCTGCGGGCTGGATATCGGCCTGTACTTCCCACCAGTTCGAGTTGTATTGCCGGTTGTAGGCCTGGACGTCCCAGGAGTAAGCGTCGGCCTCCGTGTTCGCCTGGATGGCTCTCAAGTAGACATTACCGTCAGAGTCGAGAGGCATGTACTCAAACCAGATGTAAGTGTCTTCGGCAAACTGCCTGGTCCAGAGTATGTCACCTGCGGTGTCGAGCTTGACGGCACCGTTACTGACCGGTACATACACTGAGCCGTTCTGGTACAGAGGCAGGCTGCCGAACTCTGCCAGCAGATCCGGGACAACAGATTGCCGTGTCATATTCTGGCCGATGTCCTGGCTCCATAGGAAGCGGCCATCCCGATCGTAGGAGTCGATTGTACCCGACGGTATCCGGTAGAAAATGTCTATGCCCAGCCATATCGGGTCGATACCTACCAGGATCGTGCCATTCCGGATCTGATCCAAATAAGGCATCTGATCCAAGTAAGGCGTTGGATCGTCGAAGTTCCACCTTGGCCAGGCTACTGCCCTGTTCAGGTAGAGGTTACCCTGCTCGTCCACCGCGGCTGGATTTGACACGTTTGCCAGGTTAAATAGGAGCTGTCCCTCCTCACTCAGTACGTATTCCGTGTAGTCGCTGAAGACGTAGATCCTGCCGGCATGCTCGCCGATATTGGCCATCGTCTCGAACTCGTACTGCTGTGGCTGGAGCACAGACCCTGAGCCATCACCGGTGATGTTGGACAATAGGGGGAACACCCAGTCGATCTTCCCCTGCGGGGAGATCGCAATTACGGCTGCGGAGCACCCCGAATCAAACATATCCAGGGCATCTGACCTGTTATTTGGCTCCAGTTGCCTGAGTGCATACACGTAGAGATGGCCCTCGGACTCAGTGGCAAGGGGATACGAGATGAACTTGTGGTTGATGGTAACGTTCGAGCCCCTAAAGGCGGTCACTGTCCAGTTATTCAGCACCTTCCACTGTCCCGGTACAGCTACATTCCACAGGCGGCTGCCATTTTTATCGATGGCAGAGATTTCGTTCCCGCTGAACGTATAAAGCGTGTCGTTACCGCCAATCATCATATGATCGACTTGGCTTGCGTCTGCCATTTCCCAGCTCTTTGCTGCCGGAGGCGTGGAAACGATGATGATGTAAAGCGTGCATGTGAGCACTATCAGCAGAACGATGAGTATTGCCTCGAACCAGCGGGCGTTCTTCAAACCTGTCACCAGCGCTAAGTCGCCTGCGGCTTAAATATAGGTTCTCTCACAAAGGGTGAATGACGAGCGTCGCTCACATAGCAAAAACATAAACGAACGCTGCACTGTAATTATAACACACAAATAAACCGATCGTGGTGAATATTAACGTGACAAATTTCAGGTAAATGATAGGAAAAATTAACAGTAACTCTGTGTACGCTGTTAAGCCGCCAGTCTCGCCAGGAAAACTGGTTAGCGCTGCAGGAACACAGCCATTTTTCTACTCTTGGCGCCATTGGCGTACCTTGGCGAGCCTGGCGGCTATAACTGCGCACAACCGGGAAACTGCGCGATGCGATCCCCTTAAAAATGTTATAAAAAAAGTTACAGCCTTTCCGTCATACGAACAACGTAAGCCTTATACTCATCTTTAATCGCGTAAGCGAACCCACGGTCTCCCATGGGCGTCTTGACCACGATACCCTTCTGGAACAGCTCGGTCATGTGCCGGCTTGCTGCACCCGTAGAAATATTCAACTCGCGAGAAATCTCCACGTTGGACAGTCCGGGCCGCTCGGCCAGTGTAGTCAGCACCCGCCACATGGGCTCCCGCTTCATAAGCGAGATGATTGACCGTTCAGCCATGCTGTAGCTGTTGGAGTTAGTGAAATACCTCAGGTATTTGTCGTCTTTGTGTTCCACGATCTTGTGGTTGATGGTCAGGATTAGCATGTGGTATCTGATGGTGCCTACGTTCAAGCCCATGTCTCTGCCCACGTCCACAGCCGTACAACCGGGGTTGCGGACGATGTACTGTAACACCGCATTCCTGTTATCGTTCTTGTCGAGCCTGTTTCTCGCCCGGGAGACGGTGCCGAATACGAAGAATTTGAGGAGCACTGCGGCGGCAGCGAATATCGCGATGCCAGCTACGACTGTATTGACATGGGTGCCGAAGATCTTGCCGTCTCCGGTCGTGTAATAAATCGAGCTGTTATTCGCCGCCGCCGATGTCACTGGCGCGCTCAGCTGCTTCTGCCACACGATGGTGCCGTTGGTGTTCAGGGCGTAGATTCCGCTGGAAAATACTGCCTTGGATCTATTAAGCACGAGCGGCCACTCGTAGTTGGTGCTGCGGAAGCTGACGTAGATCACGTCGGTGCCCGGGTAGATGCTGATCTCGGGCCAGCCGACTGATTTCAGGGTTCTGGCGGGCGTGCCTTTTGCCATGGGATTCGAATAAGTGGCAGGGTAATTACTGGCCATCCCTTTCATGATGTCGTTGACATTGCTGCTGTTGAGCAGTATCTGGGTTGGGCGCTGGAGTGGCAGGGTATTGCTCCACAGCGACGTGCTGTTCTTCACGTCGTACGCGGTGATGGTCAGTGTCTGGAGGTCTGATAAGCTGCTGACAGTGCCGAACGAGTTTCTGTCGATATTATAGACGATGCCGTTATCTGCTGCCGTATGCCTGAGGCTGTCGTACTGCGTGGAGTACTGCCATGGTGCATAGTGAGACCAGCCGTCGGGCCCGATGACAGTCAGGCTTGAGGTAGAGGAGGTGGGGTTGAGCGACCTCATATACACGTTACCCTGGTCATCCACCGGCATGAGCTCGAACATCACCTGGGGACCGCCCGGGAGGTACCTCCACCAGAGGGTGCGGCCCATATTATCAAGGGCTACGATGCCGTTGTTCAGCGGTACGTATAGAATGCCATTCTTGTACATCGGCAGGGTGTTAAACTCCGGCCAGACGTCTTCCGCTACGTATTGCGGGATCACGTTCTCCTGGACATCCCGGCTCCAGATCAGCTGTCCGTTCCGGTCATATCCTTCGACGATTCCTGATGGAATCATATAATTGGGGTCGGTATCCAGGGAGTAGGGCTGCTCACCTGGCTGTAGCGAGCTACCTGTCTGAGTCGGTTTTTCAGCCCTGACGATAAATATGTGCCCTTCTTCGTCAACGGAGGCTGGCCGGGCTACGTTAGGGATCTCAAAGAGTACCTTGCCATCTGTGTCGACGACGGTTTCCGTATAGTCGTGGAATACGTAGATCCGGTCTCCCGAGGCCTTAATGGCCACGTTCCGGGTCAGGACCAGCTCGGATGTATCATTGATGCTCAGCACGTCGGCCGAGGGCACCATAAAAGTAATGGGAAGCTCCCACAGGAGCTTTCCGTCATTTGAGATCGATAGAACTGCACATTCGAGCGCAATATATGGCGACCTGTTCTGGCTATACTTTTCTTTGAGGCTATCTGCAGTATTGTTTGGGAGGACGAACACGTACAGGCTGCCTGCCGACGCGTCGGACACCGGGTATGATTCTACTGTTCTCGCGATCCCCGATGTACCGTCCGCATAGACCGGCCGTTCCCACGTGTTCAGGATTTTCCACTGCGGTGGAACATGGAAGTCCCAGACCAGGTTGCCGTCGCGATCAAGGGTGTATATCCCTTCGCTCCTGAATGCGTAGAGCGTATCGTTTTCCCCGACGGTCATGTACTGAACTCTGTCCGTGCCCTGGAATGTCCATCCGGTCACGGCATGGGGGGTTGATATGATGATTATGTACATGACCCCAAGGAGTACGACGAGGAGCAGTAACACTAAGGTTTCGAATAGATACGGCTTCCTCATCGATTTCACTCTGTATCACTACTTGGTTGGTGTTTAAATATAGTTTCTCTAACGAAAGGTCAACAGTTGATCAAAAGAAATTAAACGGCATGTGGTTGCCCTGTAATGCCAGAGCGCCCAGCGTTTGCATGCTCATTCCGAAGGCTCGGCACCCATATCCTTACCCTTGGCCCCATAGCGGACATTCACGGCAGTGCCACGCTTGAACGCCTTAATTTCCCCGGCCGCCAGCAGCGCCT
The DNA here is from genome assembly GCA_964548585.1 of uncultured Methanocella sp. GTDB lineage: Archaea > Halobacteriota > Methanocellia > Methanocellales > Methanocellaceae > Methanocella_A. Next base: position 18,736 of record CAZJRS010000025.1, read on the forward strand.
GCCCCGTAGCCAGGAAGTTGTCATCCTTATCCACCAGTAATATCTCTTCCAGCGCCCGGATCTCTGGGTCACAGTCGATCACGAATTTACAAAAAGCAGTCTTGCCCTTGGCCACAAAGGGGGCCGCGTCATCGTTCATGATCACCCGCTTCTGCGGGAACGGGAGCACTGGCTTGAGCCTTTCCCCGCCATAAGCGCTCAAGATCAGGAAACCATCGTTAGCCCTGACCGTGGCTATCCGCTTACCACCTGAAGCAATCTGGCGCACCCTGCCAGTCCTGGACAAGAAAAATTTCGAGTCGTCCGGGAACAGCGCTAATCCCGCGCCTTTGCCAAACTGGAAGTCGGCGATCATTCTGATCCTGTCGAGCATGGTTCCTCAATAAGATGGTCGGTGTTAATATTTCTTTGCACGCTCTGCTTGAACCGGGATTGCACAGTTCAGTATTATCCTCCCAGACCCAAACATTATATCCAACCAGCGCGTTTGGGGATTGCAATGAGGCAACTCGTTTTCGAGCTTTCCGGGGAGCACGACACGCTGCCGAAGAGTGAAGTTCTGGCATGCATCGAGGCATATGGATGGCATTACTCCGTCAAAGGCAGCTATGACCAGGTGCTGGTGCTGGAGACTGATGCAGATCCGGGAATCCTCGCTCACCGGCTGGCGTTGACTCATAATCTTCTTGAACTCATCTTTATTTCCCCGGCCGTTCCGGATCTGATTCTCAAAGAAGCTGAAAACGCCGGTTTAGGGATGAACGACGGCCAGAGTTTCGTCGTCAGGGTGAACCGTGTCAAGAACTACGGCGGTATTTCTACTTCGTTCGAAAGAAAGCTCGGAGCCGCCATCTGGCACCGCGGGTATCCCGTCAAGCTAGATAACCCTGACGTTGTGCTACGGGCCGTTGTCACGGAAGACGTCTGCATCTTCGGCCGGCTGCTGGCCGAGGTAGATCGGACTGCGTTCGAGGAGCGGGCACCGTTGAAGAAGCCGTTCTTCCTGCCTGGAGTACTGATGCCTCGTGTGTCCCGGGCTGTCGTTAATCTGACACTTATCCGGGAGGGCTGGATGCTTGATCCGTTTTCCGGCACCGGGGGTACCATCGTCGAGGCCGGGACAATCAGTCCTGACATCCACGTTGTCGGTTGTGATATTCAGAAGAAGATGGTTCATGGCACGCGCATGAACCTGCGGCACTACCGGACTCTGTTCGATGTCATCCGGCAGGATTCGCTGCTCATGGGCATTAAGGACAATTCGGTCGACGCTGCGGTAACCGATTTTCCCTATGGCCAGTCCACGCCCATCGCTGCCAGCTCTCCCGACGTGTTCTACATGGGTGCCCTCAGCGAGATTTTCCGGGTGCTAAAACCCGGCCACAGGGCGGTAATCGTGTCGAAAGAGCCCATGGAAAAGCTATTAACCGATGCTGGCTTTACTGTAATTGAGACGCACAGGCAAAGGATCCATAAAAGCCTGACGAGGCATTTCGCAGTTATTAAAAAGTGAAAGGAGAGGGAAGCATGCAAAAGTCCACCAAAGAACGCGCAGTCATCACCGTCACCGGCATAGACCACCCCGGCATCATCGCCGCCATCACCAGGACTCTGGCAGATCTGAACATCAACATCGAGGACCTCAGCCAGACGATCGTACAGGGGCTGTTCACCATGATCCTCATCGCGGACATTACGGACCACGACCTGGGCAAGCTACAGGAAAAGATGGCGCAGCTCGGCAAAGAACAGGGCGTACAGATCACAGTGCAGCACGAAAACATCTTCAAGTACATGCACAGGGTGTAACCCATGATTTACACCATCGATGAGATCCTTGAGACCGTCGATATGATCCAGGCCCAGCACCTGGACATCCGCACGGTGACCATGGGCATCAACCTCCGGGGCTGCATCTCACCAGACCTGGAGACGATGCGCAAGAACATCTACGAGACGATCACGACCCGGGCTAAAGACCTGGTCACCGAGGCAAAGGCAGTAGAGGCAAAGTTTGGCATTCCCATCGTGAATAAACGCGTATCTGTCACTCCCATCGCCAACCTGCTGGATGCGCCGCTGAGCGGCATGAGCGAGGCTGAAGCCATCAACGGTGCAGTCAGCATCGCGAAGACACTGGACAAGGCCGCGAAGACGCTGAACATCGACTTCATCGGTGGCTACTCCGCACTGGTCCACAAAGGGTTTACCATTGGCGACTCGATCCTGATTAACTCGATCCCCCAGGCGCTTACGTCCACTGACCGGGTTTGCAGCTCGATCAACGTGGCTACCACAAAGAGCGGCATCAACATGGACGCGATCCTGCTGATGGGCCACGTGATCAAGAAAACGGCGGCCATCGACCCTGTCGGCTGTGCCAAGCTGGTCGTGTTCGCGAATGCGCCAACGGATAACCCGTTCATGGCAGGCGCTTTCCACGGCGACGGCGAGCCTGAAACCGTAGTCAACGTAGGCATTTCCGGCCCCGGCGTAGTCCGGGCGGTGCTCGCTCAGCACCCAGATGCAGACCTCGGACAGCTATCCGAGACCATCAAGCGCACCTCTTTCAAGATCACCCGCATGGGTGAGCTGGTCGGCAGGGAAATGGCCGAGCGGCTCGACGTGCCCTTCGGCATCGTAGACCTGTCCCTCGCCCCGACTCCCGCCCCGGGCGACTCCGTGGCCAACATCCTCGAAGTCATGGGCCTGGAACGCTGCGGAACCCATGGCACCACCGCAGCCCTGGCGCTGCTGACTGACGCCGTCAAGAAAGGCGGCGCCATGGCCACCTCTTATACCGGCGGCCTGTCCGGAGCCTTCATCCCCGTCAGCGAAGATGCCGGCATGGTCGAGGCCCTGAAAGTGGGAGCGATTGGCATCGACAAGCTCGAAGCCATGACCAGCGTCTGCTCCGTCGGCCTGGACATGATCGTGGTGCCGGGCGACACCGAGCCTGAAACGCTGTCGGCCATCATCGCCGACGAATGCGCCATCGGCATGGTCAACAACAAGACCACCGGCGTCAGGATCATACCAGCCGGCAAAGTAGGCGAATTTGTCGAGTTCGGCGGATTGCTGGGCGGCAGCCCAGTCATGCCTCTCAACCAGTTTTCGTCTGCAAAGTTCGTACGCAGAGGCGGCCGCATACCGGCACCAATCCAGAGCTTCAGGAACTAACAGGTAAACCACAACGGCACAACGATTTCCCATTGACCACAACGGCACGGCGGCACAACGATTTCCCATTGACCACAACGGCACGGCGGCACAACGATTTCCCATTGACCACAACGGCACGGCGGCACAACGATTTCTATCAAATCGATTGGAAGCGTGACATTTTTAAAAAACGTTGTGTCGTTGTGTCGTTGTGGTAAAAAAGAAGTCGTTGTGGTAAATTTTTAGTTTTTTCTTGGATGTTTGCACAGGCGGGACCTGGCAGTTACAGCGATATATACCACGGCCGTAGCTCGTTCCCGTACTCCATGTTGTCGCCCCAGTATACGGTGACCTGGACTACGATGAAGTACATGAATTTGTGGGCCGGGACGGACTGGATGCTCACGTTTGTGCCGCCTGGGGTAATATTGCCTATCGCGACCATGTTGTTGTAGAGTGGTTCGCTGGTCTGGCCGTCCTTGACCTTGATGCTGTAATAGACGTGGGTGGCGTTGGCGGTCCCGTTATTCTTGAGGGTAAAAGTGAGGTTTTCCGCCTGCTTCATGTCTCCGGTGCGATCGCAGGTGATGGGCTGTTTTAGTGTCATGTCGACGATGGTGCTCGGCATGAGGCCGATGGACCCGGGTATTGTAAAAGGCGTAGGTGTGATCAATGGCGTGGGCGTGGCCGGGGATGTGTCAGACATCGTACTTAAGTCCATACAACCTGAGATGGCAACGATGGCCGCAAGTAAAACGATAATAAGCGCCCGGCAATACCTCATAAGACTACCCCATCATCTAATGCACGTATAGGCATAAATTTGTTGCTTTTTCTTAAAATACAACCGGTCGCCCGGACCTGCAGAAAAATTATTTAAGGTCTGCTTATTCTAATAAGCTTTACTCGGCAAACGAGACGTCGATCTAGGAGCCCTATTTTATGGGGGCTCCACACGAGTCACAACGATCATCGGTGGTTTCAACGAGCATCCCGCAATATTTGCAGGGTTCTTTCACTGGTTGGCCAAGGTTATCCTCAGTACCATATAGCAGACGCTTTTTCTTAAAATTGAATTCCTCTTCCGTGATGATTCCCTTCCCTCGCAGCTCTGCCCATCTCTCCAGCTCATCTGCGGCAGACGAAGAGTTCTCAGGAGGTAAAGTCGCTTTACTCCGTGTGCGGTCGAAGATCTCGTGGGATCGGTCGAAGATACTCTGAGATCGATTAAAGACATCCTCGAAATTTTTCTGCGCTTCCCGGAACTGATCGAATGCATTTCTGCTGGAGCTATGGAAGTCGTCATCTAAGCTAGCGGCAGGGCTATGCAGGAGACTGCTACGCACCCTGTTCTTCCCGCCCTCGATGATCCCTTTGGCATAGTCGATATCTTTCTCGTAAGCTTGTGAGAAGTTGACTGTATATTTTTGTCCTTCTCTCATGATCAGCTCTAACTGTCCGGTAAATGCAGAGTTCACCATCGATTTTGCCAGTCTCGAAGAGGCCACCTCAGACAGGCATATTTCGACCTGTCCAGAGTGACTATCAATGCTCATAGTGTCGCCGACGATCTCCAGCCTGCCCCCAGACCGGGTCAGATCTATAAGTTTCGCTGATGACCCGAACATTTAGTCCACCATTTCCTGGTTTACTATGCAAGCGGCTCTAAAATAAATCTTTTGATAATTATCCATTAGATGGCAAAAACTCCGTCTATCGGTTCGGAGTTTTAAGGCAGCAGGGCTTTACCACTGATCTCTTCGATGACGATCTCCACGATGCAGGTCTTCTCCACGATATCCGCTGGCATCTCGCCAATTGCCCGGCCTTCGGAGTATTTGTCCATCAGAGCATAGAGCGCATCGGTCTTCTTACCCGGGTCTTCGACGACGGTCGCCTTTCCAACGGCGATCACGCTGCGATAGTATGTGTCGCTTTTGCAGGGCTTTTCCGGGACGATCTTCAACTCGATTACTTCATCGACCTCAAAGCATACGGCGGGGTTCGATCTGATGTTGTCCAGCTTTTTTCCTTCTTTCGCACAATGGACATATATCCGGTCATCCACGAGGACGAAGTTGAGCGGTACGATATAGGGCGTGCCATCTGGATTGACCGTAGCCATCCGGCCGACGACTGCCCTGGCCATAAGTTCCCTGGTGGCATCCGGCGTAATCCCCCGGCGCTTGAGATCACAGGATACGAATTTCATGCTGAGCAGGAATTAGATTGCAAAAAAGATAATGCTATCGCTATCAAGCGCTTGACAGGCCTGCCAGCGTAAAGGACTTCTCGTAGGTTTTCTTGTACTCTACCTTTTCGCCCCAGTAGATCTCGATGTCTGTGATCACGCTGAACGATTCCTTATGCGGAGTCGTAGTCAGGTTGAATGGGATATTGCTGTTGGCGGGTATCGTGCCGATCAGGTAGACCTCTCTGAACAGCTCATGTCCAGTGCGCAGGTCTTTCTCGTGAAAGCCGAAGCCTACGTTGTTCACTGGTGCCTGGCCGGTGTTCTCGAAGGTCAGCGTGAAGTTTTCCGACTGCAGATCGGGATTATTCGTCTCTGCTAAGGTGGCCGTCGCACTGGACAGGCGAACCTGGGTGCCGTGTTGCGTGCCAATCGTCACTGCTTCCTCGGTCGGCGTCAGCGTCGGTGACGGAGTTGCCGTCACGATAGGCGGCGTAGGTGTTATGCTCGACGTATTCACACAACCAGAAAGCGCCACGATGGCCATGAACGCTGTAATAATCAGGATTTGCCAGAGCTTCATCCGCATCACGAGAAAGCATTGATCAGATGTCAGTGCTTAAACTTGCCGGTGGCCATAAAAAATTAGTCGCAAAGGCGCATGGACAAGAACTGAATTCTTTCCCGGCCGCACCTTTGCTGTCTCAATCTGTATTTACGCCCCTGGCGTAACTCGCATGTCCTTTATCCTCACCGTCGGCGATATGACCACACCTACAGAACGGTCATCTTTGCCCATTCCGTCAATTTTCTTCAGCAGGTCGAAAATGTTCCCGCTAATCATGAGCGACTTTACCGGCTTTGTGATCACACCGTTCTCAACGACGAACGCGTTGCGGCACTCCACGGAGAAGTCTCCGCTGATCGGGTTCGCCGTGTGGGCTCCGATCACGGAGTTTACGTAGATGCCATTTTTCGTTTCCTTGATCACATCGCTTCTCGGGAACTCTAACCGAACGTTACGCGCCCCGACTTTGGGCGGGGCGCTGTAAGAACCCCTGACGGCGTTGCCTGTGGATTCCCGGCCTTCTTTGCCCGCAGTATAGGAGTCGTACAGGAAGGATTCGAGTGTGCCGTCTTTGACGATTGCGGTAGCTTGTGACCGCACGCCCTCATCATCTGATCTTGAGGACCCAAGGCCTCCCGGCATCAGGCCGTCGTCTATAATGGTAAGCCCATGGGTGGCGATTTTTTGGCCGATCTTGCCCGCCAGGCCGGAACGGCCCTTCTGGACGTTTTCCGAGCTGACCGACGAAAGCAGCGTCGACTCCAGTAGATCGCTGAACGCGTAAGGTCCGAGCAGCACCTCGCTCGTCTGCTCTTTTACCACCATTGGCGAGGCTATCGAGTCCCGGGCCAGTTTTGCCGCCCGGCGGCCGACCGCCTCGAGGTCCATGCCCATCGACCTGGATACGTCGTAGTCGTACGCGGTTGAAACGTTGTCGCCTTCCTTGATGATCACGTCTACGTAGCCGATGACCACGGTCTCGCGGTCTTCAACGATGACCCCATTGGAGTTGACGATGATCGTATCGCTGACTACACTGGAAAATTTTGCTGCCGTAACCGAAACTCCGCGTTCTTCTTTTGCCGCCCTGATCATGCCGGCTGCAATGTCAACACAGTGGTCGAGTCCGATGTCGGCCACGCGTTTATCGAATATCCCCGTTACGTCGGGGTACTTCGAGGGCATCCGGGGAAGGCCTTTCAGCGCAGGGTCCTTAGGCCTGGCTTTTGCGCAGACCACCGCGGCTTTGACCGCGTCTTCGAACTTGAATGGGTCGTTGGACGAGGAGTATCCTTCCGCGCCGTTGACGATTACCCGTATCCCGGCTCCCTCGGAAATGCTTTCCTCCGCATGGCCCAGTTCGCCGTGGTCAGTTTCTATGGTGATCACTTTGCCCGCTGACGCGTATACTTCTGCATCACTGGCACCAAGGCGTATCGCCAGGTCCACCAGCTTCTTTGCGTCGATCATGATGACCCTCCTACGACAGAGTCTTTTATGAGTATATGTGGCGAGCCGTCCCCTACAGGCACGCCCTGGCCCGCTTTACCACATCTGCCCGAGTGGAAATCCAGATCATTACCGACCCGGACGATGTTGTTCAGGGTCCGCAGCGTGTTCCCGGACAGTGATACGTCCCGGATACACTCGCCCAGCTTTCCATCCTTAATCAGGTAGCCGATGACTGCGTTAAACTGGAACACTCCTTCACCTGTGTTCACCTGGCCACCTCTGGATCCCTTCAGGTAAATCCCGTTCACGCCCTCGAAGACCTCGTCTTTCGTCATGTCACCGTTATCAATGAACGTGTTACTCATCCGGACCACGGGACGTGCGAGGCCCCCGGCCCGGGCGTTGCCCGGGCTGCCACCCAGCTTCGCTGCCGTTTCCCGGGAATTAAGGTAAGCCTTCATGACGCCTTTTTCGATGAGCGTCTTCGAGTGGGAGGGCACGCCTTCGCTATCATACGGGTAATATCCGTACTTCAGCAGTGTCGGATCGTCCTTGACCGTCACCAGCTCATTACCGATCTTCTGTCCTATGCGACCTTCGAGGCACGAGTCTCCGTCCAGCACCGTATCTGCCTCGGATGCGTGACCCACCGCCTCGTGGATAAACACGCCGGCCAGCTCCGGGTCGCAAATCACGTCGAATTTCCCTGACGGAGACGGCTTCGCAGCCAGCAGCGCATACGCCTCATCCACGGATTCCCTGGCAAGCTCCAGCGGATCACACTGGTCAAAGATCTCAAAGCCTCCCACGTTATAGTAGCTGCGACGGCCCACCTGCAGCGAACCGCCCTCCCCCGCCACCGCAGAGCAGCTGAACCCGGTACGGTAAGTATCGTACTCGATTCGTTCGCCCTCCGAAGTATAGTGAATCATGTGAGCGAATCCCTCCGAATAGTTCAGGCGGGTACTCTTGATGAGGCCTTTATGGTCCCGCTCCCGGATCGCATCTTCAACTGATCTCAGCAGGTCCAGCTTTTGAGTCATCGATATGTCTGCCGGATTTTTCTTTACTCTGTATACGTCCTTGGTCGCCTTTGGTATCGGGACCATCGCTATCTTCTTCAGGGGATTGATCCGATCCAGCCTCTTCGCCAGTATCACAGCAGACTCAATAGTCTCTTTCGCCTTAGCCGGATCATCGGCCGTAGTGAAGCCATACGAGCCCCCGACAATAGCCCGGGCTGCCGCCCCGGATACAAAGTGAGTGGAGATCTCGTCAATCTCCCCGTTATCGTACACGATCGCCGTCGTATACCCGTGCATCTCTCGCACGTCGTAGAAGTCATGCATGAATGTCACCTGAAAATCGCCGCCTATCGGCGGCTACTAGTTTATATGATGGGTTTAAATCCATTTGCGCTTAAACTGATGAAAAATAGAAAGGCGATAAAAGTACATAGTCTTGCTGTTTAAGGGCTTATAATTGGCTTAATGTTTGTCTCATCAAATCTGGGCAATCAGAAACATAGCCTATCGCTCTTGTTGCTTAAAGAAATTAAAAAAGAATAGATCGCCCCATCCCTTAGGCCCGGGGCGAACATTACAGCCGAAGGCAGTTCACTGCCCCTAATGAGGCAGTGCTTTGTCGAAGATACCGATGCCCATCTTATCGACGCTGAAGTTCCTGATCTTGTCGATGAAGCTCTCCTTCTTTTTGCCGGTGAGGGCGTGCTCCAGCACTTCGCTGATGTTGGAGACCGGGATGATCTTGACCCTGTCCTTGTAGATGTCTTCGATGAGCACATCGCCGAGATTCGATTTCGGGATGAGTACCGTCGTGATGCCTGCGAGGACTGCGGCTTCGATCTTATAGGTGACACCGCCGATTGGCAGTACGTCGCCCCTTACCGAGAGTGAGCCGGTCATGGCTACGCTCTGGTCCACCGGGATCTGGGAGATCGCCGATATTACGGCCGTGGCGATGGATACCGAGGCGCTGTCGCCTTCCACACCTTCATAGGTGCCTATGAACTGGATGTGGACGTCCATCCCGGATATGTCCTGTCCGGTGAACTTCTTGATGATGGCGCTCACGTTCTGGACTGCTTCTTTGGCGATCTCCTGCAGCTTGCCCGTTGCGTACACGTGACCTTCTGCTTTTGACATGGCGGAGGTGACTTCTGCCACGATGGGCAGCACGACACCAGCGTCGCCACCGACGACTGCGAGGCCGTTAACTCTGCCGATCTCTTCGCCTGCCGCCTGGAACAGGCGGTAGTCTTTTCTTCTGTCAAGGTAGCTGTCGGTGAGCTGCTGTTCGACCGATCTCGAGATGCGCTTTGCCTTGAGGACGTGGTCTGCCGTCGTGAGGGCTGCTCCCTCGGACCTGGCAATGTCGCCCGAGACTCTGACCAGTCCGCCGAGGTCTCTGAGCTTTAGCGTGAGGTGACCTTTGCGGCCGGCACGGCGCATGGATTCCCGGATGATCTCGTCGACTGCTGTGTGGTCGAAGTGGGGGATTTTGCCGTCCCGGATGACTTCCTGGGCGACGAACCTGACAACCTTTTTACGGTTCTCTACTGAATCCTCCATCGAGTCTGTCATGAACAGCTCGTAGCCGTATCCTTTAATCCTGGACCGCAGTGCGGGATGCATGCCTTCCATGGCATCCAGGTTGCCTGCCAGTACCATGACGAAGTCACAGGGTACTGCATCAGTCTTCACCATCGCGCCGGATGACCTTTCGGATTGTCCGGTGATGGAGAATTTGCCTTCCTGGACGGCTGTCAGCAGGTGCTGCTGGCTCTCCATCCGAAGCGTGTTAATCTCGTCGATGAACAGGACGCCTTTGTGCGACTTGTGGATAGCGCCTGCTTCAACCCGGTCATGGGCAGGTGTCTCCAGGCCGCCCGACTGGAACGGGTCGTGTCTGACATCACCCAGCAGCGCACCGGCGTGGGTGCCGGTTGCATCGATGAACGGTGCTGTCGTCTTACCCTGGTTGGATACGAGGAGCTTGGGGGTGATGATGGTCTCCTTGGGAGTGACGTATCTCAGTATGAGCAGTAACAGTAATACGGCAATGATTGCCCACATGAACGTCTCGTGCGGGAGGTAGAACCACGCAAAACCGAGGATGGCCAGCATGGCCACTACAATAATCAGGTTGCGCAGCTGTGCGTTCTTCTGGGCTTCCATCTTGTGGGCGTTCACGATTTGCTTGCCCTTTCCAGCGGGGACTACCCTCACCTTGGGGTTATTAGTGTCCTCGGGATTGTGGTAGATCAGTACGTCCTGCAACTCCTCCTTCGGCAACAGTTCTGCCATTGCCTTGGCGAGCATGGACTTACCAGTGCCTGGTGTGCCGATCATCATTACGTGGCGGCGCTGGCTGGCCGCTTTCTTGATGACCTCCACAGCATGCTCCTGGCCGATCACCTGATCGATGAGCCTGGTAGGGACCTCTATGTCGGCCGTGGACTTAAAGTCCATGCCGCCGCACAGATCGTCCTGCCGGGGTTCCATTTTTATCTCGTCACTCACTATGATCACCGGTTAACTTCATTCGATTCGACTAATCTGTTACATAGGATAAATACTTTTAGAGATATTATTTAAGTCCTGGTATAATATCATCATACTGGCGCAATTCCATTATCTTGCAGGTTCTGTCGTGGGCCATCATCGTATGGCTTGAAACGTAATCTTCTGCCCGAAAAGTTTTTACTGTCGTCTATCGTCCATTCTATATTTATATAGTTTAGGCTTTAAACCTTTTCGTGAATTGTTTGGGGTATTTTTATTCGTTTAATTTCAAGATTGTATGCTTTGCGCATACGATATTTCATCCATATTAGCGGCCTGGCCCGGGTTGAATTGATCAGCCCAAACCGGCAGGAAGGCTGATCGTGAGTGATATTATATGTCGTTAGTGTGTTGTTTTCCCGAATCGATATAATCTGATGCCAGTTTCCCGGCGTTTAGCAGAACGATCAGTAAGAAGATGAGTTGCGCGAGTAAAACTCCCAGTCCTGCCATTTCATGTGGCATATAGAACCAGAATAATGCAAGGACAGCGAGAATCACTACCGCTGTGATGCAGTTGAGGATGGTTAGCCACGGCAGTTTTTGATTATGGCCTGTTTTGCCACTGGCTTTTCTACGGGCTTCGATGACCGTGGATATAACATAATGTACATTTACGCATGCTGACAGGAATAGGGCGAGAATAGCTAGTGTGATACTCCACATGAACGATTCGCGTGGCAGGTAAAACCAGGTTAAGAGTAAGAAGACTATAACAGCTATGATTATACCGACATCAAGTGCTATCATTAACTCTTTTTTCATCATTTCATTATAATACGATATAACAATATATATGTTATTATTCGATTATCTGGTATCTTCTTCCTCCTTAATACCTTCTGAAGCCTCTTTATTACCTTCTGAAGCCTTCTTATTCATACCTGTTTCTTTTCCTCGCTTCAGCCAGCGGTATCCTGCATAAGCCAGTGCAATGGCCAGTATGACGATCAGTCCGGTAACCAGTAGCCAGTTCTCCATCAGCATGTCCCAGATCGTCGGGGGCGGGTCGACCGTGATGGCCTTGCGAATGATCTTGGTCACGTGAGGGTCGTCCTTGGCATCATAGTACTTGATCTCGAGGGACACGTAGTACGTGCCTGGTACGGCGTCGGGCTTCACCTTAATGCCAAACGTGGTATTCCGTTTCTCCCCGGGTTTCACATCGCCGAGGTACATTGTGTCGTAGGCGATGGTGAAGGGGTCCAGGGCGTTCATGCGCACAATGGCGTCTCTGGCTAGCTCAGTACCATTGTTAGTGAGTGCGATATCGGCGACACAGGAGCGGCCACAATTGATGTCGATCGGGGCCGCATCAATGGAGAACTGCATCCTCGGCTCCACGTGGACACCGAACGTCTGTACATTCGAGGATCTCTGCTCTTCCCATGGATCTGTGTACGAGACCACGGTGCTCAGGGGGATGTCGCTCGACTCGGCGTCGTTTGAAACGCTGACCTTGAACGTCACGCTGCGAGACTCTCCGGGCTCCATGTGGCCCAGGTACTGCGAGTTCTGCACCGGTATCAGCATGGTTTGCTCCACCTCCCTCGACTGCTGGGTAGTGTAAGCCTGGTAGCTCAGCAGCTGATACTGGAGAGGATAGTTCACTTCGTCCTGGGGCGGGCCGAGCGTAGGGGTCATGAGGAAGACGACCGCGTTGTCCACGGATAAATTGCCTAGATTCGTCACGGTCATGTTGATGATGCCGTTCGTGTCGGGGACCATGTTCGTGCAGATGATGTTCGTGAGCACGAGATCGAACCGTGGCATGATCACGACGTCCAGCGGGATGATCTCTGTCCTCTCAATGTAGTTCTTATTGCGGAACAGGGCACCATCGACTGAGGCGTAGCTGGTATCGTCGATCAGCTGCTTGTACGTGCAGATCAGCGGCAGGATATAGTGGCCCGGCTCGGCGTCCGGGTCGATCCTGATCCAGTACTGGATAGGCTGGTAGAGGCCGACAGCGAAGGCGCTGTAGCCGCTGGGGCCGCCTCCGGCCTCGCCCGACAGCAGCGAGCCGACCATGCCCCGGTCTCCGCTGACGATAGACACCGGTGAGTCTCCGGGCGTCAGCTGGCAGACCAGGCCCAGCGCCGTGGTAGCTTCCAGCGGCACAGTCTCCAGTGTGTTGACCTGCACGCCGCCGCTGGTGCTTGTCTGGTAATTGCCGTTGTACGATCTGCTGGCACTGGCGGAGGTCGACGCGTCGTTGACTGTGGTCGAGCCCGTGCTACTGCCAGCCACAGTATTTGTCACGTGTCCCGGGGACTCGTTGACGAAGGTCGACGAAGCCTTGTAGTCCGACGCCTGGGTGCTGGAACCAGCTGAAGAGTATTGCTCGGAGGCGGAGAGGGCGAGGCTGTCCTGGCTCGTCAGCGACTCCTGGGTCTGAAAGCCAGACAGCGACTGCAAGTATCCTTCATTCTGCACGACCACCAGCAACGGGGCCGTCTGCCCAGGGTAGAACTCCTTGTTCCCATAGACGGCGCCATCGATGATCGGGCCTCCCGTGATCTGGGCGTGAGCGCATGGCACAGTCGTCTGGACGAACAGGGTCAGCAGGCAAACGACGAGTGCGACGGTTCTCAGCTGTGGGATGGTACCACCTCTCCTCGTACCTTCGACCACCAGGTGTCCAGCGTCACGAGCAACGGGGGCATGATCACAAAAGCGCTGCACAGCGCCAGTATAAAGTCGATGATGGTGACTATGCCGAAGTTGCTCAGGATGGAGAAGTTGGACATGACCAGCGCGCCGAACCCCGCGATGACCGTGCTGGCGCTGGAGAAGATCGCGTTGCCGATCTTCGCGGTCGCGATCCGCATGGCGTCCGCCGGCGGGTGGCCCTTCGCTTTCTCCTCGTAGTACCGCTCCATGTGCAGGATGGAGAAATCGATGCCTATGCCGATGGTCAGCGCGCCCAGCGTCACCGACAGAGGCGTATACCTCATGTGGAGAAGAATCATCACGATGCAAGAGAGCCCGGTGACGATGACCACCGCGATGACCGGCACCACCGACCGAACCCAGTTGCCACGGTAGACGATCAGCAGGCTGATGAGGACCAGGAGGCCGCTTTCCAGTGTCATCTGCAGCCGGTCGCTGGTCAGCGATCCGAGGGTCACCAGCGTGACCTGAGACTGGCCGCCGAGCGTGGCTACAATGCCGGCAGGGGGATTCAGAAACGCCAGGTCCTTCTGGACCCGGTGCAGCATGCTGATGTACTGGTCGGTGGACAGGTCGTTGACTGTCATCACGATGACTGAGGTGGTCTTGAAATCGTCTACGTACCGGTGTAGGTCTTCCTCCGGAACCCAGGCCAGTATCTCCTGGATATCGGGGGCGTTGACCGGCACTGTGCCGTTGTTGTGGGCTGCCAGGAGCGTGTGAATGCCGCTGACCGTGAGCACGTCCGGGTTGTTGCTCGCCTCGTACTCGGAGAACCGGTTCATCCACTCGATAGCATCGGGGGCGGTGACATCGTGGGCTTTGACCTGGATGACCATGTCGGTGGTCTTGTATCCCACGATGTTGGTCAGGCTGCGAAACAGCACCACAGACGGCATGTCCTGCGGGGCAAAGGTCGACTGGTCTAGCTCTACCCCTATGGTCGGGTCAAGGGCATATCCGGCGATCATGGCAACCAGGGCGAGTACCACGACCATCGGATGCCTGGTCGTTGTTTCCGCCACCCGCTCTATGGTCTTTTCGATGATGCCCGGCTTCTCCTCTTTAACCAGTATTTTACCGCTTCGGGATGACAGCAGCACGAGGATGGACAGCAGTAGGAACAGGGCGGAAATAAAGCAGACAGCTACCCCGATCATGCACATGAGGCCGAAGTCAAAGATCATCGGTACCGGTGAGGAGAGGATCGACAGGAAGCCCAGCATGCAGGTCATCACCGAGTAGGTCACCGGAGGGCCGATGTTCTTCACGGTGGCCACCACGGCATCGCCGGGCACTTTGCCGCTTGCCAGCTCCTCCATCATGCGGTTCTGGAACTGGATCGCATACTCTACCCCTAGGCCTATCAAAATAGGAAAAACAGCCATAGATACCATGGTGAGGGGTACTCCGGTCAATCCCATGACGCCCCCGGTGAAAACCACTCCCACGAGAACGATCGGCAGCGGCAGCAGCCTCCACTTCGAGTGGGAGAAGGTGAACCACAGTGCGATGACCATCATGATCACCGCCGCCGCCATCATCGTCATCATGCTGCGCATCATCTCTGCCTGCACTTCCAGCATCATGGCGGTCTCGCCGGTCACCCGGGCGGAACTACCCGGTGGCATAGGCACCCACCTGATGATTTTTTTCACCTCTTCCAGGATCTCGGGCTTTTCGGTCTCTTCGATGTCGCCCTGTAATTCCACGGTCATGACGGCGTGGTGCTGGCTGGGTATCAGATAAGGGGTGACGTCTGGTGGCAGGCTGGCCAGAATCGGCAAGGCCTGAGCATAGTTGACAATGTCTTCTGCCAGGTATTGGTGGATCACGTCATACAGCCCGTTCACGTCTTCGATCTTCGGGTTGACGCGTAGCTGGCTGTCGAGCAGCTCCATCGCTTCCAGCATTTCAGGGCTGAAGACATTGTCCGAGGTGATCAGGACCATGAAAGTGGTGGCCCGAAAATGTTTGTTGTAGTAGTCGATGTCTTTGTAAACCTGGGAATCCTTGAACACATAGGTCTCGGTCCCGGTGGCCATGTAGATCTTCTGGGCGCATATCCCGGCAAAAACGAGCAGCAGCACCGCCATGACAATGATGAACATATAGTGGTTTTTAATGAACCTGCCCAGAGTCTCTCCAATGGTGACCGTCACACCACCTTCTTACCTGGAGTACAGGCGAAGCGGCGCCTGAACTATCCGGGTAGGGATAGGTTGTGGACTCTCAGATATAAATATAATTAATATTTTATGGTTAATATGGCCATATCTATCGCCATAATTGCAAATAAAAAGAGTGCATGGGTATCAGGCGACAGGGGCTGATAACTGGGTTTTCTTATCTCGCTGCTGACTGCAACCTGCCCTTTTCCGACAGTATTTTCTTCACTCTCTCCAGCAGTTCAGCACGACCGAACGGCTTGGTGATATAGTCATCGACCTGGACCACGTGGAGGCCGATCATCTTATCGATGGACTGAGATTTGGCAGTAAGCATGGCCACTGGAATATCCTTGGTTGTGGTGTTGGACTTGATGTGGTTGTAAACCTCCCATCCGTCCATCTGGGGCATCATGATGTCAAGAAGGACCAGGTCGGGCATCTCTTTTACCATTTTCTCCAGCGCTTCCTTGCCGCTGTTAGCAGTGACCACCTCATAGCCCTCGCTTTTTAACACCAGCTTTACCAGATCAACCACATCCGGCTCATCGTCGACGATCATGATCTTGTTTGCCATGCATGCTCCCATCCTATCTTCTCCCGTGTTTTGATAAAGGTTGGGCGCGCTTTGAAGCGGGGCATTGCCGGTTTACCTGTATAAGCGCTGATGTTTAGAGAACTCTGGCTACCTGACAGCATCCGGACCGAATCCGTTTGGCAGACCGCATCAGCGGTCAGAGAGTTTCCTGACTTCGGTGAACAGCGATTTCAGGATGCTGTCTCTCACCTGATTGACTTCTGGCTCTGTGCGCTTTCTGGGCCGGGGGAGCCTGATGTCTACGATCTCTTTGATCTGCCCGGGCCTCGCGGTCATTATGGCGACCTTGTCCGCGAGGAATACGGCTTCGTCTACGCTGTGAGTGACAAAGATGATCTTGATCTTTTCCTTTTGCCAGATCTCCAGCAGCTGCTCCTGGAGGATGTTTCTCGTCTGGGCATCGAGCGCGCCGAACGGCTCGTCCATGAGCAGGATCTCCGGACCTACTGCCAGAGTACGGGCGATGGCACAGCGCTGCTTCATTCCGCCTGACAGCTGGTGTGGGTACGAGTCCTTAAACTTCGTCAGCCCGACCATGTCGATGTAACGGGCAGCGATCTCCTGCCGCTTCTCAGGGGTTAATTTTTTAATCTCCAGGCCGAATTCCACGTTCTTCTCCACGGTTCGCCACGGGAAGAGCGTGTACTCCTGGAATACGAACCCTACCTTTGGAGACGTGCCCGTGATCTTCTTACCGTCGATGAGCACATCGCCCCGTGTGATCGGCTCCAGCCCTGCGATCATTCGCAGCAGCGTGGATTTGCCGCATCCTGACGGTCCTACAAGACAGAGAAACTCGTTGTCCCTGACTTCCATCGATATGTCCTCAAGGGCTATCATCGGTCCCGTTTTCGACCCGTACTCCTTGGTGACGTGTTTCAGCTGTATGTCTCCCGCCATTCAGGGTTCCCCCTTGCTGATGCCCTTCTGCCAGGCGAAGATGCGATCGCCGATTATCTGGAAGATCGTGTTGATGGCGAGCCCAAGGATACCTATCATGATCATGCCAACAAGAACGCGATCTGTCCTCAGGAAGGTGGAGCTTGTCAGGATCAGGTCGCCCAGGCCGTGCTGTGGGTTGATCATCTCGGCAGCAACCACGCACATCCAGCCTATGCCCATGCCCACTCTCATCCCAGTATAAATGGTCGGCAGCGCCGCAGGGATCACTACTTTCCGTAGTACCTCCAGGTCGTTCGCCCCGAAGGTATAGGCGACCTCTATGAGCTTCTTGTCCACGTTACGTACTCCCGACACCGTATTCAGCAGGACCGGGAAGAAGACGCCGATGAAGACGAGAAAGATCGCCGAGTTGAGACCCAGCCCGAACCAGAGCAGGGCCAGGCCTATCCAGGCGATGGGGGGAATGGGTCGCAGGATCTCTACCACGGGGTCAACAATGTACGATATCGAGCGCCACCACCCCATGATTACGCCCATGGGTATAGCGATCAGCGCCGCGACACCGAAACCGAGGAGCACCCGCAGTAGGCTCCAGCCCGCGTCGAGGAAGAGCTCGGTCTTCGCCAGTTCGATCGCCGCAGACAACACGTTCCTGTCCATCGGCCAGCCCGGAGGCGGATGCGGAAAAGGCGCAGGCAGCAGGATCGGCTGAAAAGCCGGAGGCAATATGATCGGCTTAAACAGGAAAAGTACTCCGGTTACCAGTTGCCAGAGCAGGATGACGGCGAGGATGCCAGAAAGCTGCATAAGCGCTTTTCGCCAGTTGAAGCCCCGAAGTATCTTCCACACTTTGCGCAGCCCGCATGAAATAAAGTCGTTAACCATGGTGAATAACCTCGCGAGTGTGGAGCATGGACATTAATTGACGCCTTATCTAAAATAAATTTTTGGGCGAAGCCCTGCGGCTACGCCCCATAGTCTTACAAAGTCTGGTTCACGATCGTCAGGTCGAACATATCCTTTCGGTCGTGGTCATTCTTGATGAGGCCCAGGACCTTCATCTGCTGGGCATAGGTCTCGCTGCCTGCGAGGAAGGTCTCGTCTGGCTTGACGATAAATGAGACGTGGGGCAGGGCCATGCTCTCGACCGCCGCGGTATCGCCAGTGATGGCTGCCGCAACGATGGTCGCCGCATCTGCCGGATTAGCAGCGATATACTCGTTCGCTTCCTTGATAGCCAGGAAGAAGGCTTTCAGAGTGTCCGGGTTATCGTTGATCATCTTCGTACTGGTCGAGATGCAGCAGCACGGGTGGTTGGGCCAGATGTCCTCGGACCTTACCAGCACGTTGGCGCTATCAGTGACCACTGCGGTGCTCACGAACGGCTCCCAGGTGATGGCAGCATCGATCGTGCCGGCAGTGATAGCTCCAATCTGGTTACCCACGGCCACGGCCGAAATGGTCACATCTTTATCATAGTCGATGTTGTTCTTGGCCAGCAGCTGCCTGAGCATGATATCCTGGATAGAGCCCTTGCTGGGTATGGCGATCTTTTTACCCTTCAAGTCCGTAACCTTGGCAATGCCCGAGTTCTTGCCCACAATGATGCCCGAGCCGTTGCTCTGGACTGCTGCAACGATCTTGACGGTGGGGTCGCCTTCGATGGCTGCGATCGTCGGGGGGACGCCGGCTAAGGCGATGTCGACGGATCCGCCGGTCAGCTGCTGCAGGATGCCCGGACCTGTGTTGATGCTTGTGGCCGTGACAGTCAGGCCGTGCTTGTCAAATATGCTCTTGCCATCTGCACCCTTGTGGTTGGCCACGAACAGGGGAGCGTGGTGGTCGCTCGGCAGGTTAGCCACGCCGGTCGGGTTCTTGAGAACGGGTGCTGCTGTTGCTGCAACGGTGGGCAGTGGAGTCGCTGTCGGTGTCGGGGTGGTGCAGCCTGCGGCGCCTAAACCTACCAGGCCTACGCCAACGCCAATGCCGATCTTGAGCACGTTTCTGCGAGAGATGTTCCCTTCTTTTACTTTATCGAATAATTCGTCGAGAGCCATAATAACCATCTGCTAGTTGTTACTTGCTAAACTATCGGATAACTCATATAGTTTTTTCCTTTTAAAGACAATCCTTCACCCAAAAGTACAAGTATTTCATGGGATATTGTACAATAGGGTATCATTACTATGACATTGGCCGACGATATTGCAGTGGCAGCCTTTCAGTCCGACGAGGAATTCCGGAGAGTCCTGGACAAAGTGATCCGTAAAGATCTCGGCCTGAGCATTGCCGAGTTCGGCGAACGTTCCCGGATATCGCCTAGCACGCTCTATAAAATCATGAACGGCGACCGAGACCCGAACCTGAACACGCTCCGCGATATCGTGAATGCGGTCCGGGAGATCGAAGGCCTCAGCCGGGAAAAGTTCATCGCCGTCATCGCTGCCCGGCCCGTGCTCGACCGAATCCACGAGCGGGAGATGTTTATCGACGAAAGGCGAGTAGTGGTCAGGGAATACGCGGCTGCGACCATGGAAGACGCCATCGTGGCAGCGGTCCGGGCCGAACGAGACGGGGCACAGGCACTGGTTTGCGCGCCGATCGTCAGCTATACCATCGAGAAGATCGTCCGCATACCCGTGGCGACGATCATGCCGACCAACAGCGTTACCATCGCCATCGAGACCGCTTCCAGGAAGATCAGGTCACAGCAGCCTCCAAG
>CAZJRS010000026.1:0-18594 GCA_964548585.1 uncultured Methanocella sp.
GGTTTTACTGCCCTTCCATCAGTGGCTTCAGCCGACCTTCGATGTACTGGCGGGGCACGGCGCCGACGATGGTGTCGGCCAGCTTGCCTTTGGAGAAGAGAAGTAGCGTCGGAATGCTGAAGATCTTGAACTGCTGCGCGACTTTGGCGCTCTCGTCGGTGTTGAGCTTGTAGAACTTTACTTTGCCCTGGTATTCCTGAGCTAGCGCCTCTATGGTGGGCGCGAGCATCCTGCATGGCCCGCACCACGGGGCCCAGCAGTCTACGAGTACGATTGGGCTTGCCTGGATTGCCTCGTCAAACGTGGCGTCTGTGAGATCTGTAACGAACTGTGAAGTCTCTGCCATATGTTTTCCCATAATAGATAGGCCCTTAATATTTAAATGGTTTCGGGCCGAACCCTTTCTTGTTTACTACCATCGTGTGTCACTTGAGCAGCGGTTCCAGCTTATTTTTGATGTACTCCCGGGGCACGGCGCCGATGATAGTGTCGGCCAGCTTGCCGTTTGCGAAGATGAACACCGTCGGAATGCTTCGGATGCGGAATTGTGATGCCACCTTAGGGTTGTCATCGGTGTTGAGTTTGTAGAACCGCACTTTGCCATCGTAGTCTTTGGCCAGCCCCTCGATGGTGGGGGCCAGGATCCTGCATGGCCCGCACCACGGGGCCCAGCAGTCTACGACTACCACGCGGCTACTATTGATAGCGCTGTCAAAGTTGGCGTCACTGGTATCCATTACTTGCTGCTGCGACGTCTCCGCCATGAAAATGACTCCTATATCATAACCACAGGGACGCTTTTATTTATAGAATTGGCGCGGTAAACGCGTTTGCCTTGCGGCACGGCAAGATAGATAGATTGATTGATGACTTCATCAGACGCAGCAGTGCAGGTGTCCTTAAGCCTCTAAAAGGGGTGTTACTCTACTGCCGGTAGTAAGACGACGAACCTGGTGCCTTTCGTATGATCGCCCGGGACTCTGTCTTCGACCCAGACTTTGCCATCGTAGCTCTCCACCAGGGACTTGACCAGGTATAGGCCTATACCTTTGCCCATGGCTTTCGTGTGGCCCCGGCGTAGCCGGTTGAAAACCTGAGTTTTTAGCTCGTCTGGTATACCCGGGCCCATGTCCTCGACGGCTACCCTGCAATAAACCTTACCGATTTCCCGTACTTTATCCAGCCGGATGGTTACTTCAGGGTGTCCTTTTTCGATCGAATGCTTGATCGCATTGCCTACCAGGTTGGAGAACACGTCGAACAGGAGCCCGTTGGCCATCACCTTACAGTCTGAGACCGGCTGGTAATTGATATGCCCCCCGCACTGGAGGCGCGTGTAATAGGACCTGACACGCTCCAGGGTTTCTCGGACATCCATTTCCTGGTCACGCATTTCACCTGAACGGATCTTCTGTAGTTTCTGCACGTTCTGGATGAGGCGAGTGCTGCTCTCCAGCGATCCCATCGACTTCGTCAAGAGCTCCCGCTCTGCGGCCCCCAGCCGGGGCGAGTCAAACAGCAACTCGAGAAAGCCGAGTCCGACCTGGTTCATGTTATTGATGTCGTGGCTCATCAGGTCGAGATACAGCTCCGCGCGGGACTTTGCATCTTCCAGCTCATCCTCGGCATTCTTGCGCCGGGTGATGTCCCGGACGTGTTCGATGACCCCTATGACCTTACCTTTGTCGTCCGTCAGTGGAAACGAGTGTATTTCCAGCCAGCCCAGCTGTTCGCCGTGCTGGCCGTGGAGCGGCACGACATCGCTCTGCATGGCATTCAGCTTCATCGCCCTCATGCTTGGGCATACTTCGCAGGGCGCGGTACGACAATGGAAGACTGTGTAGCACTTTTTTCCTTTCATCGGTAGCATGTACTTGTGCCACTCTTCGAGGATATGGTTCACCCGGATGATGTTCAGATCTTTATCCAGGATGCTGATGCCATCCTGGAAGCTCTCGAAAATGCGGCTCAAAAACTGCTCGTTCCTTCGCAGGGTTTCCTCTACGGCTTTTCTCTCGGTGATGTCCCGGTTGATGCCCCGGTACCCCCGAGGAACGCCGTCAGAACCAAGGACCAGCTCGCCATTTGTCTCCAGTGTGATAACCCTGCCATCCTTCCTCACCACCCGATACTCGAGCAGCTTCATCGATCGCCTGTCGTTGAAAGCTTGTACCATGGAGTCCACGACAACGGGAAGGTCTTCCGGGTAAACGAAATCGAACGGCTTTTTGCCGAGGATCTCTTCAGGAGAATACCCCAAAATATCCCAGGACCTGGGGCTGGCATAGGTGCAGGTAAAATTTGAGTCCAGCTCCCACACCATATCGTTGATGTTTTCCACCAGGCTGCGGAACCGCTCCTCGCTATCCCGCAGGGCTTCTTCGGCCTGCTTCCGGCCGGCGATGTCCCGGCAGAACGAAACGATGTATTCCCGGTGGTCAAACTTCAGGTAGTTGGCGCTGATCTCTACCGGTATGACCCTCCCCTCCCTGGTGAGGTGGCCAGACTCGAATGTAGTGGAGAGATCCTGCTTGATTGACCGGACGAAACTGGCGAATTTTTCAAGGTCATGGTTGACGTCAATGTCGGGAATGGTCATGGTCAGGAGCTCGCTGCGGGTATAGCCCAGCTTGCGGCACGCTGCATCGTTCACGTAGATGATGTGCGCGTCGAGGTCTGTCCAGATGGCTGACTCGGTGAAGTGATCGATGGAATACTGTGTTAAGTGAAGCTTCTCCTCCAGACCTATCTGTACATCAGCGCCTGAATTAGCTGTTTTATCAGTTTCAGAGCATTTTTTTTGCTTATCAGTAGAAGTATGCCTGGACATAGCACCTCGGAGCTCGCCTGATTTACGTCCTCCTATGAAAATTTATTTTACATGTTTTGCTAATGCTTCAACTTAGATGGCGATGACATCTTCGAGGGTTGCCGGCAGAGGATTTGTCATCATGCAGATATCGTTCATCGCTCCCGGCAAGGACGAGTTGTACATATCACGCCTCATTAGCCATATTTCTCTGGCCGGATTGATAAAATAATGCCGTTAAATACTGCCATATCGACCATGATGTCTTAAAAACAGCCTACTTCGACCGTTTACAAGGTCCTTTTCGTCCTCTACGATGACTATGCCAACCCTGCAGCTTTTTTCAGAATAGTCCAGGCTATGACCCCCTGGGTAAGGATACTAAGAATCTGCTTCCCCGGGAATAATCGCCGGGCACCTTGTCTTCTACTGTCACTGATCCCCCGAACCGCTCTGCCAGGGTCCGGACGATGAACAGTCCGAGACCTCTGCCTTTTGCCTTTGTGACACCGCGCTGAAACCTGTTAAATAGCCTGGCTTTCAGGTTATCTGGAATCCCGGGGCCGTTATCCTCGATGGCAATGACATAAAATGGTTTACCTTGCTTCTCCGATTCCATGGCAGAAATATCTACGGTAACGTCCTTCGTGCTATGCTTTATGGCATTGCTGATGAGGTTACAGAAGACCGCTTTGAGCAGGGTGCTACCTTTTACTAACAGGCCTTTCCGGGGCTGGTAGTTAATATTCACCGTTCTATCGTTAGGACGCGGGGCTTCCTTAATACACTGCACCAGGATATCGTTTAAGTCGATAGCCTCGAGGACGATTTTTTCTTCGGTCGCACGCTGGATAGTTCGGACGCTGTCTATGACTGAAGCGCTGCCTTTCACGGCGATCAGCGCACCCTCCAGGGTATCCTTTTGTTCCTGGGTAAGGTTCTCTTCGATCTCCAGAAGCTCGAGATTTGTCAGTGCGATCTGGTTCAGATTATTGATGTCGTGGCCCATGATGTCCACATACAGCTCCGCCCGGTTTTTCTCTTCCTCCGCCCGCTCTTTCTCGCGTTCGGCATGAGCCCTGGCGATTTCCGCCTGGTTTTGGGCTGCTATGACCCCTTCGCGGTCCCTGTTGATCATGCCTGCCATGGCCAGGAAAGACCTTGCAAGGCTGCCGAACTCGTCTTTCCGGTGAACCGGGAGTATACGCTCGAACTTCCCGGTGTCTCCATCCGGTATCTCCTTTGTAGCGCTATTGATACTGAGGATGGGATCGGTGAGGTACTTTCCGATAAAAATGGCGATCAGTACGGACAGGGCGAGCAACAGGACAATGAAAACCAGGAATACCCATGATGACTTATCCACTGGCTGATACGCCACACCTACGGGCGTGGCCACACCTACTCCCCAGCCATACTTTTCCACCGGGGTATATGCGACCAGCCGGCGATCGTTTTCGAAGGGGAAGTCCTGTTCTATCACCCCGTCTTTTCCCTGGATTACGCCAGATACTGCCGGTAGTACGGTAAAATCGGTCATGTTATCCATGTACGTGTTATTGCTGTGTACCATGACATGGCCGCTCTTGTTTACCAGGTACACGAACTGGCTGCTCTTCACCTGGGTCTCCGCAATGAGACCTCTAAAGTTTACCAGATCAACCGTGCCCACTAACGTCCCCAGGACAGCACCGTTTGAGTCCACGATAGGTACTCCAAGATATACTGTTGGCTTGCCGGTAAAGTCGCATTTTTGGACTTGACTGACGTAAGGCTTTGACGTGTCAAGCACTTCGCGGACATAGGACCGGTTAAGATATGACTGGCCGACGATCGGGGTGTCGGGATACGAGGATATGACTGTGCCGTATTTGTCAGTGAAAAAAACGGAGTTGACTTGCTCGCTCTCGTTTATGATATACTTAGCGTTAAAATCTAAAAAGGGCACATCACGCTCTTGTATAGCTTTGATGACTAACGGCCGGTCTGCCAGGCTATTGAGATATGTCTGGGCCAGATCAATGTAGTTTGTGGTCAGGGCGGATACTGCCTTAGCCTGCGCCAGATTGTTATCCCAGATCTCCTGCCTGACCACATCTCTATAGTACAAGATGCCTGCTCCGCCGGCTAATGCTAAAGGCACAACCACCAGGATAGCGATCAACATAATCGCCTGAAACTTTATGGATGTAAAAGGCAACATAGTTTCAGGGAAAAATCTGGATTTAACTTATATATACAATTCCACATATAAAATCCAAAAACCGCTGTCGGCAGTCGTGTTAACGTGCCGGGCGTCGACAGGCGTACTGCATATCCCTGTCATGCATTCGCGTGTGTGACCGTTCCCTGATCCGATGCCGGTTTGACCGGAAGCAGGACAACGAACCTGGAGCCTTTTGTATAGTCCCCCGGGATACGGTCCTCCACCCACACTTCCCCGTCGAACCGTTCCACGAGCATTTTTACTATGTATAGTCCGAGCCCCTTTCCGTGTGCCTTTGTGGTCCCACGCTGGAACCTCCTGAACAGCTTCTCCTTTACATTGTCAGGGATGCCATATCCGTTATCCGTGATCGTCGTCCGGTAGTACCAGTTGCCTTCCTTTAACACTTCATCGATCACGATCTCTATCCTCACGCTAGACCCGGAGTATTTGATCGAGTTATTGATCAGGTTACAAAAGGCTTCCTTGAGAAGGGTGGTGCCTGTTACGATTTTCGCTTCGCTAGAATGGAACCGTATTTCAACCTTTTTACCCGGAGGCTGCGGAGCCTCCTCGATACACTTCGATACTATGGCATTGATATCGATAGGCTCAGGATGCAACTCGCCCGAAGAGATCTTCTGGATTTTCCGGACGTTATCGATGAGACTGATGCTGCCGTAAATCGTGGTCAGTGCGCTAGTTACCGTTTCTCGCTGGTCCGCGGTGAGATTTTCCTCGGTCTGCAACAGTTCCAGGTTCATCAGCGAAATCTGGTTCAGGTTGTTAATGTCGTGGGCCATGATGTCCACGTACAGTTCTGCCTGGCTCTTGGCATCGGCGAGAGCCTCCTCTGCGCGCTTGCGCTCGGTGATGTCTACATTGGATTCCATGATCTCGTCAATTTCTCCGGGCTTATCCGATCGTGTCTGCCAGCGGCTCTGTACAATGATCTTTCTGCCATCTTTGGCAGTGTGAATTACCTCTCCTGACCAGAAGCCAGTCTGTTGCAGCTGCTGATTGATCTCTTCCATAGTCATGGAGAACTCTTTTTTAAGCAAAACGTACGATTTTTGTCCGATTGCCTCAGCTCTGGTCCAGCCGTATAGCGATTCCGCACCATGGCTCCAGTAACTGATCGTTCCGTCAGGCTGGCGGACAAAAATACCATCAGGGCTCAGATCAATCAAGGCAGCCTGTTTACGCAGGGTCTCTTCGGCACGCTTACGCTCCGTGATATCTCTGACTACCGCCACCAACACGGGATTATTCCGAATGCTCGCACCGGCAGAGCTGATTTCCGCAGGGAAAGTGCTTCCGTCCTTCCTGACAATGGTAATCTCATAGAAACATCCTTCATCATAGCACTCATTGAGAATTCCTTGCACATCGGGCTGATCACCTGGTAAGCGGAAGTCTGAAACAGTCTTAGTAATCAGCTCTTCTCTCGTATAACCATATAACTGGCATGCAGCCTTATTAGCGTCAAGTACCCTGCCGGTGATGTCCGTAAAAAAGATCGGGTCTCTGGCTCGCTGGAATATCAGCTGGTACTTCTTGGAGATCTCCACGATGCGCTCAAGCTCTACGGTACGCTCCAGATTATCCATCATCGAGTTAAACGTCCGGGACAGATCGCCGATTTCGTCTTTCCGCTCTACCCGAACCCGCTCGCGAAAGTCGCCTGCGGATATCCTTCGCATCGTGTCGGACAGCTCGATGATCGGACCGGTGAGATACCGGGATACGAAGAAGCTGACAGCGATGATCAGCAAGGATATCCCGGAGAGCAGCGCCAGTATAGCTGCGATTCTCTGGAAGATCTGCGAATAGACCACACTCATCGGTGTGGTTACCAAAACCCCCCATCCGGACAGAGGCACAGGGGAATAACCCACGATACGATATTGCCCGTCATACGTCTGGCTGGTTTCCACAACACCCCCCATGCCATTGATCACGTTCTGGACAGGCAGTGAATAGGTAAGGTCAGTGTTTTTCTCGATACTGGTCCTGTTATCGTGAGAAATGACAATTCCCCGGCTATCCACTACAATGATATTCCCATTGAGGTCCGCCTGCCGCTGCTGTATCTCCTGGTCAAGCCGGCGGGGATCCACGGATGAGACGATATACCCGACGACGGAATCACCTTCAGTGACAGGTACCGCTACAGAAAAAACGTAATTTTTGAGACTTTCGCTGTAATAGAGCCCGGTGACAAACGTGCCAGGCTGTTTCTTCGCCTTGTCGAACCAGCCTGAAGTGACAAAGCGAGTGGTACTGGCGCCTTTGGAGTGGTATAGTACATTTGCGTTTTTATCCAGGATGACTGCGACATCCAGATCCGGTATGGTCGACGCCATGTTATCGCCGATGACTGTTAAAAGCTCGCGGTCGTTCTGCCTGATTGCCTCAATCGTATCACGGTCTCCGGCTGTCACACGCTCCGCGATCACGATGTTGTTAGTAAATACATCGACATACCTGGACACCATCCGGGCGTCCTGCAGGTTGGACTGCCTGATGTCGGTTTTCATGGTCTCGTACGTGGAGTACACCCAAAAACCGCCGACCACCAGTACGATCAGCACACCGATGAATAAAAGCACAATAGCGGTTCTGGTACGGATGGAATCGAGACGCATCAATACACTTTTTTCACCGGAGAAATTTATAATATGAGCAAACTATCACCGGCAGGAAGTCCCCGGTTCACAGTAACTGATGTGCCTGCGACAGGTATGCTTCCCAATCTGCCATGGTCGTGCGAAAAGATCGGAGGAGATGAATTATAAGTCCAAAAAATGAAAATAAGTGGGACGACCCAGATTTGAACTGGGGTCCAAGCGTCCCAAACGCTCGAGGATGGACCAAGCTACCCCATCGTCCCTTCTGTGATTCGTAGTGGCCCCGGGAAGATAAATATGTTGCGGTGAGTCATCGGCTGGCTCAAGGATCTGTCCAGGAAGGAGTCCACCAGGCATCTTGCATCAGGGAATGCCGTTCAGTTCGCTTTTAGCAGATTATGAGAGAAGCGATATATAAGCGGCAGTGACTGGTTATGATGATGAGAGCGATGAGGAAGCCTGCGGCCATCGGCATTGCGATAGTCATCCTGCTGGCAGCATCTCTCCTGCTGCTGGTGATCTGGACAGGCAACGAAGGGGTGACTGAAAGGGAAATTCCTGGCATTGGCACGCCTGAGTACATCTATACGGGCAGCGACGATACGCTCTACCTGTTCTCCGATCAGAATATCACCGCCGTTTCACCTGACGGGACGCTGAAGTACCGCTTTGAAATCCCTGTAAACTACAGGATCAGCGAACGGTGGTACGTCGATAGATCGAGATACGGCGCGAATCAGGAATACATAGCTGTCCGGGAGAGCGGCACAGCCGTCGCCTCGTCTGACAACGGCACTTTGTACGTGTATCTAGTTCCCGACCACGAGTGTGTAGCGGCCGCGGATGAAGATCTAGACAACGCTTCGGCAGGCTTCTTCTGCAACGGTTCACTGCTTTCCATAAGCCCTGAAGGGAGGTTGATGTGGAGCCTTCCCCTGGAAAGCCTGATGATGCCGCAGTACGACGTACTTACCTCTGTGATGAACTATGATAGTTACACCTATGACGTTACTTATTATGCTACCGGGGCGCTAAGCGACGTATACATCAGCGTCAGGAACGGGAAGCTGTATGTCTTCCACGGCTATAACGAGACTATCATTGATGATAGTGGCAAGGTGCTATGGACGATCGGGAACGTATCGGACCCTGCCGCAGTGGATGAGGAAGGCAACCTATACGTCTTGAACGCCGCGGCGATGCCCGTGGGAGAGCCGGAGAGCAATACTCCGCACGTCCAGACCGGCGGTAACGACAGCGCGATGAGGTTCTACAAAGTTCCGGGCAGCATGGTCGAATCGTACGATGCGAATGGTACTTTCCGCTGGAGGGTGGATACCTCCGATAAAGGGGTCCGACAGGATACGCTGAACCCGTTGCCGCTGTATGCTCACGGCACTATCTATGTGCCTCTGGACGATGGAGTAATGGCCCTCGGCCCGGACGGAAGCCAGAAATGGATAAAGCGTTTCGACAGGCAGAACTATCCGTTCCTGCCTTCGGACTCATCGGGCTATCAACCTGAGTTTGCCCGGTACTTCGCCGCGCCCGAGGGAGGAGACTTCGAGATCAACCGGGAAATGCCATTCGACCGGGAAGGTAACCTGTACCTAAAGTATTCGACGGATTTCCAGCAGTCTGGCGCCTACTACATTATAGTCCTGGGATCGGACGGCGACGAGATATCGAGAAGAAAAGTTCCCAGGAGCGAAATTACTGGCTTCACAACAGCCGGAAACGGTATCATCTACACAATGAGTGACAGGAATAACCTCGTGGTCGCCAACATTTCCGGATCGACTCCAGCCGGGATACTTGATGCCGACAGCCAGATAAGACAGACTCTCATCGCGTACGAAGCGAAAACCGGAAAGCCCCTCTGGAACCGGACATTTCCCCCGGAACAGCCGGAAGAAGGAGAGCTGCTCGACGAGCACAACATCGAAAAATTATTCAAAGACGGGATGTTCGACGACAGGATAGCTGAAAGGCTGCTGAACTACAGTAAGTCGAGGGATGTGCAAGACTTGAACGGAGGCGTGTACTCGGGAAGCGTTTATCATTCCGAGAACTGGGACATGACCAGCCCAATTCTGGCGATGAGAAAGTGGCAGCACCCCGGTCTCTGGCCAGGTAAGGACCGGGTCTACGTGGACTTCCGATCGTTCACATTTGAGAACCCGGCCTTGTTCCCTAACCCAAAATATGCCTACGCCGGAGGCATATACGCCCTGGATAACAACGGGAGCGTACTATGGCGCATACCGGTCTATCCGAACGATCGCCTGATTGCGACTGGAAACAGCACCGTCATCTACGAGTCAGGCGACGGCATAGTCTACACAAAGTACGCCGGGGCCGCCGCCGGGGTCACACTCCTCTCAGCCCTCTTCCTGTTCTTCAAGTACTTCCTCGCCGGGACCGTATCCCGGGCCCGGAGCCGCCTGGATAAAAACGAGAACCGCACTGCGATCTTACAGTACGTCCGAGACCATCCCGGCTCAACGATGTACGAGATCGCCCGGGGCGCAAACCAGAACCTCGGCACTGTCAGGTACCACCTGCTAATCCTGGGGATCAACCACAAGGTGCTGGAGCACCGCCCCGATGGTAAGTTCGTCCGCTACTTTACTAATTCGGACAACTATAGCCAGCAGGAGCAAACGGTCATCTCGCTCATGAAACGGGATTCCACCCGCAAAGTCCTCTGCCTCCTCCACAGGAAACCGGGGGCTTCAAACGGCGAGATTTCAAGAGAGCTGGACATCCCCGAGAGCATTGCCAGCAGGTGCACGAAAGAGCTGGCAGACAGGGGACTAATTGTAAAAGAGCCGGTGGGCAGAGGCTTCGTGGTGAAAGAAGAATATGGGAAGCTGCTGGCCGGGATTGTCGACAGAGATTGACTCGGTTCTTGAAACTTAGTTTTTCGAGTAAAGGCTGTGAAAAATTGCGGTACCCCTGTTGTGCGCTGTTTAAGCGTCAGGCACTCGGTGATGAAATATGTTTTTTCAGGTATGGCGTATGAAAAGCTATGAGGTCGGGGAGTGCCCGGAGGTCTGGAGGATAGAGGTCTTTGAGGTAAAGGGGGTCATGGAGAACGTTTTAAATGGGAGGTCAGAGAGTTAAAGAGGTCTGGGAGGTATTTTTTAAATAATCCTCTCTGACCTCTTTAACTCTCTGACCTCCCAGTTTCAAAGTCCCTCTCAGAACTCCTTTACCTCCATGACCTCTTACCTCTCGGCCTCCATGTACCTCTCAAAACTCCCGGCTATTCATCACCTAGTGCTTGGCACTTAAACGGCGTATAACAGAGTTACCATGAATCAAATTTTTCTTGGAACACAGACTGCCAGAGCTTTGTAATGGACAGTATCTTTGGAACCATATACCAGTTCTGTGCCGTTATATCTATAATTGGCCCGCTCTGGTGCAGCCCGGGATCTGTGAGATATGGCTCGGTGAGAGGAATACTCCGGGGGATAGAGGTGGTCTGCCGGAAGGCATGACTTGCGCTATTTATAAGAATGATACTATCATGATCGAAGTATCTGTGAGTAGAAGGTGACATGACACAATGCCAAGACTGCACGGTGAGAGAATTATCCTGAGGGAGTTTAAGAAAGAAGATCTTGAGCACATGAGAAAATGGGTCAACGATCCTGCGGTGGTAGATAACCTGCTCGACTCGTTCCTCTTTCCGAACACTCTCCCCGAGACGGAGAAATTCATCAACGATGTCATAGAGGGCAAATCGGGCTTGAAAGGTTTTGTCATCGAAGAAAAAACGCTTGGACAGTATATCGGCCAGATGGCCCTGGCCAACATCGACTGGAAGAACCGGGTGGCACAGATCGCTATCGTGATTGCCGAAGCTGAGTTCAGGGGAAAAGGCTACGGTACCGAGGCGATCAGGCTGCTGGAAGAGTTCGCCTTTGACCGGATGAACCTCCACAGGCTGGAGTTGAGCGTCCATGACTATAATATCGCCGCATATAAGTGCTACCGGAAATGCGGCTTTACAGAAGAAGGCCGGAAGCGCCAGGACTTTTACATTCATGGTAAGTATACAGACACGATTTACCTGGGCTTGCTGAAAAGCGAGTACGAAGAAATGAAAAAGAATCTGTAAAGCTATATGTATTAACCGTCTGTAATACCGTTTTTATGTCTCGGGTCATTTCAAGAGAGTTCTATGGTCGCAATACGCTCGATGTAGCCCGAGATTTACTGGGAAAGACGCTGGTAAGCGAATTGCCTGCAAAAGGCAGAGTAGCCCTGAGGATCGTTGAGACCGAGGCCTACATCGGCGAAAACGATAAAGCCTGCCATGCCAGCAAAGGCATGACCGCCCGCAACAGCGTCATGTTCGGCGAACCCGGACACGCTTATGTCTATTTGATCTACGGCATGTACAACTGCCTGAACCTGGTGACGGAGAAGAACGGCTTCCCTGCCGCAGTCCTGATCCGGGCAGGAGAGCCCGTGGAGGGCATAGAGATCATGGCCTCGTTACGCAAAAAAGCAAATAAGCCTCAAGATATCGCCTCCGGCCCCGGCAAGCTGTGTGGCGCAATGGACATCACCAGAGCCCTTAACGGGGCTGACGTCTGCAAAAAGGGCGCGCTGTATGTCGAGGATGGGCCTGCTGTTAAGGATATTGTAGCCTCTCCCCGAATCGGCGTCGATTATGCCGGGGAAGATGCGTTAAAGCCATGGCGGTTCTATGAGAAATGCAACCCGTGCGTGTCAAAGCGCATATCCTGAGAACGATAGTCCACCCGTTTTACCACAACGACACAACGACTAACCATCAACCACAACGACACAACGACACAACGATTTTTTCGTATAAGATTAAGAAAGGTAAGGGCTTATTTTGAGAGCGTTGTGCCGTTGTGCCGTTGTGGTGAAAAAACAAACGCCGTGCCGTTGTGGTAAAAAGTTGTGTTTCACTCGAGGGGCCGGTACAGCTTTGGATTTATCCGTGGTATGAGCGCCATGAGTACGCTCTGCTCTGTCAGCTGTGTCCGGTCGATGATCCCATGAGACAGGTACCCAATAGCGCCCATCTTTTTCCCTAGCTCTTCGATGCCCGTGAGTTCGCTCATCACGTCTCCGACTTCCCTGCCTCCGAGCACTTCTGCCAGCACGGCTGGCGGGTACTGGAAGCCGCTGCCGCAGCCTATTGTTGTGGTCTCGTGGTCAACGATGGCGCAGAACTGGATGTCCAGGACGTAGCCCTCTACGTCTGACAGGCCGGCTTCGATGCCGACGCCGTAGTCGTAGTCCCCGGTCCGGTAGGCGTTGCGGGCCCGGTTGATGGCGCCCTGGTAAGTCTCGGATCCGAAGGGCTGGTCGGGCACGCCGGAGCCGACTTTTTTGCCTTCTACTATAACGTTGTCGTACAGCCTGCCGAAAACGTTTCTGACCGCGGTCACTTTGACCGGGTTAGTGGTCCCAACGGCTACTTTCATCATTCCCCACCGCTGTTCTTCCTCAGCAGATTGCCATGGGCGTCGATCTCGCCCGCTACGATTCGGGTGGAAGAGATGGGCTTGCAGTCCTCGGCAAGCACATACTCCACCCTCACGATCTCGATCGGCTTAAGTCCCCGCTCTTTTCGCAGCTGATTGATCTTCACCGCCGTCGGGTACGTTTCGGGGGACACGACGATGTAATCATAGTCCTCGGTCAGCGTCTTACCATAAGGATCGTCTATCCTCATGATGTGGGGCTCGGTTCTGAGCTCCCTCAGGACCCACTTCCGGATCGCCGTCTCCCGCTGCTCGTAGGTCTGCACGTCCCTCGTCCGTTTATCAGTTGCCATGCTATCGGACGTGAGGCCGATATCCACATCGCTGCCCAGGTCGTATGCCGTGCGAAGCAGCAGCTTATGTCCGTCATGCAACGGCTGGAAGGTGCCCCCTACTGCGACCTTCACCACCGGCTCATCTCCTCTCTTCGAGATAGTTTCTTGAAAGCTCGACGTACTCTTCGGAGTTGGCTTCAGAGTACTTCATCTGCTCTGGAGACAGCTGCTTGACCACTTTCCCGGGAACGCCAACGACCAAAGAGCCCGCGGGGATCTTATCCCCTTCCTTGACCACAGCTCCCGCTCCTATAATGCAGTGGTCGCCGATCTCCGCTTTGCTCAGCACGATCGCGCCCATGCCGATCAGCGCATATTTTCCGATGGTGCAGCCGTGAATGATAGCCCCATGGCCCACCGTGGTGCCTTCGCCAATGTAGACATCTTCGCCGGGCCCGGAATGCACAACGGCATTGTCCTGGACGTTAGCTTTCCTGGCAACAGTGATCTTCCCTTTATCCCCCCGGAGCACCGCACCATACCAGATGCTGGCCTCGTCCTCGGCAACGACGTTGCCGATAAGCACGGCAGTTTCAGCAATAAAGGCGGTCCTGGCGATCTGAGGCTTTCCGAAGTAGTCGAGAATCATAGTTGGACAAAGATTGGCGCTGTGAGCGTAAAAAACTAACGTTGCGCAGGCGCCAGATACCTGGGTGAATCATTAACCACAAAGATACAACGCTACTGTTCAAACCACAACGACACAACGACACAACGATTTTTTAAAAATGCTTAACTACAAATCGATTTGATAGTAATCGTTGTGCCGTTGTGCCGTTGTGGTGAAAAAACAAACGCCGTGCCGCCGTGGTAAAAAAGAGTAGCAGCTCAGGCCTCAAGCCTGAGCCTCTTTGCGACGAAGTCGCTGTCCAGCGCCAGCAGGAACGGCCCGAGCTTCGGGCCTCTTGGTTTACCGAGCAGTAGCAGGTACGTGGTCTTGAACAGCTTGCCTGGCTTGATATCCCTGCGCTTGGCCATTTCGAAGATCTCGTACTGCGTCTCTTCCTCGGTGTGCTTCGCCGCGATATAGTCGGCCAGTTCCCCTAGAGCATCCTTCTCTGCATCGGTAATGTCTTCCGGTACGACGAGGGCATCCTGGACTTCAATGTTGTACTCGTCAGGGCCATAGTGGTGAGCCCAGAAACCGGCAAGGTGTACTCTGGTTAACGCGTCCTGCTCCTGCTCCTTGCTTGCATCGACTGGCAGGTGGCCACTCTTTTTCAGCGTTCGCAGGATATGCTCCTCGTTGCGGGAGGCGCTTACCATGGCGGCGAACGTGTAAGGGATCCTGACTTTCCGACGTCCTTTGTTCCCGGAAGCCTCCATCGGAAGCATGGGGTATACCCGGTCGGCCATCTCTTTCTCTTCCGGGTCGGCTGCCTCTATGTCGTTGAAGTAGAGACTCTCGAACCGATCGAACCCGTCAACTAAAAAGTTGATGTTCTTGACCTCCAGGTTCTTCTGCTTCATGGGGTTCAGCGAGTAGAAGTACAGGAATGCCTCGGGCTCCATGATCCGGACCATGTCCTGGGTGATGTAGACGTTGCCGTGCCGGGTGGACATCTTGGCCGAATTGACCAGGAAGAACTCGTACACCGTATACACGGGCGGCTGCCTCTTTAATATGACGTTGGATATTTCCTGCCCGGAAGGCCAGGAGCCTTCGTAGTGGTCCTTGCCGAACGGCTCCATCTTCACGTCGAAGATGGCCCACTGTGACGGCCATTCGAACCGCCATGGCAGCTTGCCGTTATCGAGAGATGTGGTCCCCTGGTGGCCACAGCCCGGTATTTCGAATTCGCCCGCGAGCGACTTGCTTTCGCAAACATAGTCTACGGTCCACTTGTCGAGATCGACGGATATGGCTTTTGCGGTGATCCGGCCGCACTTCTCGCAGATCGGGTTGAACGGGATGTAATCGTCCGGGGTGTTCTTCTGGTATTTCGAGATGACTTCCTTGGCCAGTGGAATGTCGGATAAGATCGTGCGGATTGAGTCCCGGAACTTGCCCTCTTTATAGAGCTGATCGTTGCTGAAGTCCTCTACTTCTATGCCCAGCATGCGGACGCCGTCCAGCCAGACGTTGTTGAAGTGCTCGGCCCAGGATTTGCAGCACCCGAACGGGTCGGGGACATGAACATAGGGAATGCCCACGTACTTGTTCAGCTCTTTCAGTTCTGATTCGGTCAGGATCTTCCAGTTACCGTCGCGATCCGGCATGCGCTCCGGGATCTTTCGGAGCGGGTCACGGTCGTCGCTGGTGTGGACGTGCCTAGTCTTGACGCCCATGCTATTCAGCGATTCCTTGATGAAATAACCACGGAGAATGTCGTTGATGTTGCCGATGTGCTTGCCGCCCGAGGGTGATGCCGCGCACTTGACGACGACTTCGCCGTCCTTGCCGTAGCGCTCGATCACTTCGTCGGCTAGAGTGTCTGCCCAGAAAACCCTGTGAACCATAATATCAGACCTGTGACTATCTTATGTCTCTGCTCGCTGAATCTAATTACATCATCATATAAGTCACTTTCTAGGTGTTAATATGAGGCTGGCGCCGTGAACTATTAGCCGATAATACACCTCCTCCGCAATCTCTTGCAGGAGACTATTACAGTATACCTGACAATCCTTGTTGTGATAAAATGCCCATGCCCAGCTCCAGTCACCCCGATCATGTCTACCAGCTGAAAGCACACATTTATTACCTGCACAACGTCTGGAGACGCGTCCTGATAAGTAAAGACAGCAACCTGGAAGAGCTACGCCACACAGTCCTGTGTCTCTTTGGCTTCAGGGAAGATTTTCCGTATCTCCTGATGTTCGGAGAGGTTAGATACAGCGAGGACAGGGCGCGTGAGAGACAAAGTGAGGATCTGGAAGAGGTCGATCTGGCCACCGTCCCGTTACGGGAAGCAATAGAAGTGATAAAAGCGGAGAAGGGCCATAAGAAGTATATTATCTACCATCACGAGTCGCCAAGTCACGTTCGCCTGATCGGCGATGACCTCTTTATTATTGATGTGGATGACGAGGACTTCGATGAGTATGCCAACTGGATTATAGCCATATCATACGAAGGAGAGCAGCCTGCAGAAGAGAATGTGCATTACCCCATTTGTTTAGCTGGCGGGCGAGCCTCCCCTCCCAGAGAAACCTTCGGCCACGGAGATTATCAGTGGCTTATTAACGAACTGAAGAGGATGGGTAGATCTAAGCTCACCGATGCTCTGAAAAGAGCAAACGACGAGGACTATACCAGGTTTATCCCACTGCTCGAGAGCGGATTCGACCCGGCCATCTTCGACATCGATAGTGTTAACCGTTGCCTGGCCGAGGTCGGGAAAAAGTAGCTTAGTAGGCGGGAAGCTATTATAGCCTATGATCTGTTATTCATTCTGTTGATATCATGCCCGAGCTCGACACAAAAAATCCCAACCAGGTCTATCAGTTGAAAGCCCATATTTATAATCTGAACCATATCTGGCGGCGGTTCGAGATTGGCAAAGGTAGCAGTCTCGATGAGTTACGTCATGTGATTTTATGCCTGTTCGATCTCCGTGAGGATTTCCCCTACATCTTCAGGGTCGGAGGAGCGAGGTACAGCGAACTGGGTCTGGAAAAAGGAGAGGGAAAAGGTGCGGAGAAGGTAGATTTAGCCACCGTTCCGCTCAGAGATGCAGTAGAACTGATAAAAAAGGAAAAGATCCGCAATAAGAAGAGCCTCTTTTTCAGCTATGAGTCCCCCGATTACCGGGATTACGTTAAGAGCCACGGCGAACACAGGTCAAGAGACTCAAACTCGGCCCTGGAATCAGAATCAGAATCAGGTTCGGGTTCAGGCTCAAACGAAGAAGTGGAAGCCTTACCAGGATATGCCCACTGGTATATTGTGATTTCTTTCGAAGGTGAACTACCTGCAGAAGAGGGCCAGTCATACCCGGTGTGTACAGCCGGTGAGCGTGCCTCTCCTCCCGATATTACTAAAAATTATAGCCAGTACCAGTGGATTATTAACAATCTGAAGATGATGGGGCGGTCCAGGTTCATTGAAGTCCTGAAGAGATCGGATAATTCCGATGACAAGACATACATTCCTCTGCTCGAGAGCGATTTCGACCCTGCTGTCTTCGCTATTGAGAATGTCAACAGCTGCCTGGGCAAGACTTCTAAAAAATGAGAGTCCGAAATGTGAATCCAGGCCCTTTTTTAATCGACCAGGAGGTTTGGCGAGCCGTATCTGTCGAAGAGTATTGCTTTGATCACCGGGGGACCTCCTCGGCCCTCCGGGCTCCTTCCTCTACCAGGCGTTTTCGGTATTCGGCATCCCAGTATCCCAGCGTGGCGATCTTGAACAAAGACTGGGAAACGTAGAAGGGCAGGATCGCATCTATTTCTTTTCTTTGCCTGTGATCAGGTTCGTATGACTGGAGGAAGTGACTCACGTATGGCCCTGCTTTGCTGCCATCGTCTGCTTCTCTGGCAAAGTGATGCCAGAGATCGGCTGTTATGCTACCGAGGTCCAGACAACGGCTGCGACGCGGCCGGCTGCGCTCCACGTCAAAAGCGTAGATGATGCCGTCTTTGATCTTGAAGTTGGAAGGGTTAGCATCTCCATGTATAGTGACGCCTCTCTGCTGGAACAACGGCCGGTAATCATACCACCGGGCCATGCTGCGCATGACCTTGCGATGGTAGCCACCGAGCGCATCCATCTCTTCCAGGTGTATGAGAGCTTTCAGGTATGAGTAGAACATCTCGCACTGGTCCAGGGAATAGCTCTGGGGCATATCCAGGTGGATGCGCCTGATGAGGCCTGCGGTCAGCTCCAGCCCCATATACAGGTCCGCAGGGCTTCTCTTTCCCCGAACCACGTCGACGATCAGCGACTGGAGGGACACTCCATCCACGTACAACGTGGCGAGGGCACAGTCCATACGCTCGTTGATTCCCAGCGCTCTGGCTACCTGGTATCTACCCGACGTGAATCCCCTGCGCTCGTAGTCTTTGAGCGATGCATATTCAGCTTCCATCCCCTGGCAGGGCTCATATGTGGTGCATGTACGCCCGAGTGTCCTGCGGA
>CAZJRS010000026.1:18694-37033 GCA_964548585.1 uncultured Methanocella sp.
TCCATCCCCTGGCAGGGCTCATATGTGGTGCATGTACGCCCGAGTGTCCTGCGGAAAAACTTGACGTGGACTTTAATACTGTCGATCTGGTATGTGCCAGTGACATGGGAAGAGGCTTGTTGCTCTTTGACAGCGGTGATCTTCCACAGTCCTCCCCTGCCAAAAAGCGCCGGGTTTTCCTTGGCCAGCCGGTGCAGCCACCGGATGACTTCTTCAGACTTTACCTCACCTTTTTTCGTTTCCTGCAACCGTATCACCAGGCTGCCCTGATCCGGACCACTGTCATCAGACCAGTTATATAAATATAAAACAATAAATATTATTCCCATATCTGCCGGGAGATGGGTGAATTGTCTTTATTTAAGGTATAGGCCTGGCATCTTTGCGTTCAAAAATCAAGGCGTCACGCGCCGAGCCATTATTATCTCATACCACTGAGTCGATCCAGATCACTTCCATTGTCTCTAGATCGATGATGGCTGCCTGACCTTCTGCAGCGTACCCGGGGTTGATCACCCATGCGCCATCCTTGATTTTGCCTCTGGCTTTGTGGATGTGTCCGCAGATGATCACGTCTACCTTGTCCAGCGCAGACCTGAGTGCAAGGCTTCCTTTTGCTCCCTCGGGCGTCATGTCCAGCGTATTCTGGGGTGGGGCATGGGTGACAAGGACTGATCTGTCAGCTGTGGGCGTATTTTTCAGGATCGCTTCGAGTTTCTGTGTAATAGCTTCTTCAGATATTTCTGCAGGAGTATTATTTCCTGTGGGATTAGAATAGCCGATGCCCATAAATTTTGTAACCCCGATGATCCTCTGGTTATCGTCGAGGTTTATTGCTTCCGTATATCTGGCGATCGCTTCCACTACGTCTGGGGTGTCCCAGTTGCCTGGCACATAGAGCACTTTCGGGCAAAGTTGTTTTAGCTCAGAAATAGCACGAACTGCACTGACTGGCGGACCACCGTGAGTCAAATCCCCTGATATTACCACGGCGTCAACCGGATCGCTTTTTTTAATGATCCCTTCAAGCCTGAAAAACTTACCGTGCAGGTCGGAGATGGCAAGTATCTTCATAGTAGAAAGATATCTGTTGCATATTAAAATGCTTATGTATTTGTGCAATAAGTTGAAAATTTTCACAACTCAATAAAAAGTAATTGATATAAATTAGTAAATATTGGAATCACTAATAACCCATACACCTACCCCTTTATTTCCAATGGAACATGAATATTGGGGTTTGAGTACAAAAATCGTTTATTTTAAGAATTTTTCTGTAAATTAAGCCAAATCATACATTATTTCAACAATTTGACCAAGGAAATTTTCCTGACTTGATCGGCTCAATTTGTAAAAATAACTTTTTTTCATTTATTAAATTTACAAATTTACTTATTTATATAAAAATAATGAATTAATCTATAATTAGTAACTTATATATACTTTGATTTGCAAATCACAACAACATTGTGTTTTCACCACGTAAATACAAAGCACTTCTTTGTATTTTCACTTCCAGTAGAAATTAAGGGGTGGGTGTACCTGGACAATAAAATGTTCCAGTGGAAATCATGGGCTTACGTCGATACAATTCTTAATATTTGAGCTTTTAAAGCTTTATGGGAACATGATCGATAAGAACTTATTTTGATTTGGCAATATACTTAATAGATTCTAATTTAAAGTTAATTTTGACGATATTTCCACAGGAAATCATGGGGTTTTGGCTACCACAACTATTAATATAGGTCACAAACTATTATTTCCTTTGGAAACGCTTGGTTTTGGAGCCCGGTAGTATGTTGACAGACAGGACCACACCATCTCCCGCCCCTGGAGATGCCGAGGAAAAATTATCGATAGATGCCACCACTGGAGAGGTATCTAAAGATAGCAATAAAGACAGCAAGGGACTTTTCGATAATCTCGTGAACAACGTAGAAGAAAGGTCGATCGACAACGTATTCGAAAACCTCCTCAGCATGAAGGTGATCTTCCAGAACAGAGAGGTGCTCAGGTCATCGTACACGCCGGATTACCTGCCTCACAGGATGGTACAGATCAACAGTGTGGCGGAAATTCTTGTGTCAGCGCTCAGGGGCGAGTCACCTTCCAACATACTAATCTATGGAAAAACGGGCACGGGCAAGACAGCTACGCTTGAGAGCGTGAGCAAGAAGCTCATGGACCTGGCGGAAAAGATGCACGTCGAATGCAGAGTTCTGTTTATCAACTGCGAGCGCATCGACACACAGTACAGGATCCTGGCTCACCTGGCCAGACACTACAACAGAGAAGTCCCCATCACAGGCTGGCCCACCGATCAGGTATTCAACGAGTTCAGGGACGCCCTTGATAAAAGAGAGCAGGTGGCCATCATCATCCTGGACGAGATCGATAATCTGGTAAAAAAGAGCGGCGACGACATTCTCTATAATTTATCCCGCATCAACTCGGACCTGAAAAAGGCCAAAGTCAGCATCATCGGCATATCCAACGATCTGACCTTTACCGACTACCTTGATCCCAGGGTCAAGTCATCCCTCGGCGAAGAAGAGATCATCTTCCCGCCTTACAACGCGGATCAGCTCAGGGACATTCTGGAGCAGCGCAGCAGGATTGCCTTC
Source organism: uncultured Methanocella sp. (assembly GCA_964548585.1). Lineage (GTDB taxonomy): Archaea > Halobacteriota > Methanocellia > Methanocellales > Methanocellaceae > Methanocella_A. The sequence continues at coordinate 21,322 of CAZJRS010000026.1, forward strand.
AAGGATAATACGCTCGAAGCCCCTGTCATACCGCTCTGTTCTGCCTTCGCGGCGCAGGAGCATGGCGATGCCAGAAAGGCGCTGGACATGCTCCGGGTCTCAGGCGAGATTGCCGAGCGTGCCCGTGAGTCCATTGTGAAAGAGGAACATGTCCGAAAGGCCCGGGAAAAGATCGAGCAGGACCGCATCACAGAAGTCGTCCGCACCCTCCCGACACAGAGCAAGCTGGTGCTGTACAGCATCGTGCTGCTCGACAAAGGCAACAATACCCACGAGCTGAATACAGGCGACGTGTACAACGTATACCGGCGCCTCTGCCGCATGATCGACTCGGATGTGCTCACCCAGAGGAGGGTGACCGATCTGATCAGCGAGCTGGACATGTTAGGCATCGTCAACGCCACAGTAGTCAGCAAAGGCCGGTATGGCAGGACAAAAGAAATCGCCCTCAGCGTGCCGCCCGAAAGCACCAGCAAAGTACTCCTCGACGACTACCGGCTGAAGACGCTCAAGGATGCGAAGCCGTTCAACAGCCAGCAGCGGCTATAAATTTTTAATACTCCGGGTTTAGCGATAAAACTAAGCATTATATGCCAAGTAGCGATCGCACTTTCCCCAGGTACGGTATCCTGAATTTTGAGACTCCGAGGACCCACTCTTTTTTCACCGGCTGATTCTGGGAAATCGGGCTTGACTGGTCGTACATGTAGTTATTATCACCCTGCGCGATGTAGCCGGAGTGTGGGGCAGGTGGTCCCCCGGGCCACATGGGCTGGCCCTCTTCCACGTAGTACATTGCCCGGTGAATGACGGGCGTTGTCCGGGAATCGCCCATCGGCCGGTAGACTATCACGTCCCCGAAATCGTTGAAGGTCTTGTAGCCCTGGGCGATCGCATCATTATATGGAATTACTCCGGCCCGATCGAGGCCCTGGATGAAAATCAGATCGTCAGGCTTCAGGTTGGGGAGCATGCTATGGCCATCGACGGCTACCATCGGCGGCCATATTCCTGAGTACGCGTAAAGCAGCCCAAGTATCATCAGCAGGAAACCTGCCATAAAAACCACGTCCTTGGCCAGCTCGAGCCAGAATCTTTTAGTCAGAAAGACGCTGGCCAGGCCTCTGGTGCCCCGGGGATCCATGATCGATATATCGCTAAGTCATCACATAAATCATATGGCTTTTTACGACGAAAATATGGTATACATACCGTGAAATGTGATAAATATGGATAATAACCGCCTGGCTGCATATCCGGGGGGACCCTATTTAACGATGAAATAAAAAGTAGTTTTGATCACGTATGTACAGGATGGTCTTAAGGCTGGATGTAGGTAGCCGGGCAGAAGACGTCAGGCTGAAAAACGCCGATGGCAAGGAGGTGTCGCTGGGTGACTACCTGGGAAAAAGTAACCTTGTGCTGATCTTTTTCCTCGGAAGCTTCGACATACACTCGATGCGTAACCTCCGGGATTTTGTCAACCGGTACCCAGAGCTAAAAGGGCTTGATGCAGAAGTGATTGCCGTCACCCCAGAGCTTCCCGGTAAGGTTCAGACGCTGGCAGCAAACCTGAAGCCGCCCTTTGTTTTGCTTAGCGATCCTGACCTTAACGCCGTACGGAAGTACGATGTTTACAATCCTGATACCAAATGGACATGGCCAGCGGCCTTCATCATCGATAAAAACGGCGTCATCCAGTACTCCTTCCGGGGCGCCAGCCCGCCCAACACGCCTGACCTCGGGTACATTACCATGAAGCTCCGGCAGATGGCTGGCGCCAAATAGGCGCCAGATAATGAGTATAAGCTTCCATCAGGAGGCTGATTTTAGTTATGCCTTTTTTCTCATAGTCCAAAGATCCCCATCAGGCTGCGTACATACCCGAGGTAGGGTATGCTGAACCGGGCTACTCCGAGGACCCATTCGTCCTGCACGGGAGTATTGGGGCAGATGCCGCTTGCCTGGTCGTACAGGTAATTGTTATCACCCTTGGTCACGAACCCGCTGCAGGGCGCCGGGACGCTGCCAAGCCACATCGGGTCAGAGCTGTTCACCCGGGCCATGGCCCGGTGGATGACAGGAGTCATGTCAGATCGGCCGAAAGGCCGGTACACGAGGACATCGCCAAAGGCATTAAAAGTCTTATAGCCAGTTAGCTGCGCTTCCGTATACGTCTGGATCTGCTCAGGGCTGAGCTTCTGGATGAGTATGAGATCTCCGTCATGCATGTCAGGATACATGCTGAGGCCACTGACGCTCACCAGGGGTGGCCACGCGCCCGAATATGCGTATAGGACCCCTGCGACAACCGCGATGAAGGCTATGGCAAAGAGGAATTCCCTGGCTGTGGAGACCCAGAAGTTTTTACTGGTTAAAAATTGCCTGATGATGTCCACCCTATCCGCTCCAGAATTTAATATGAGCATTTATATAATATATAGATATCCGCTGGAGTCAGATGGTCTATCATGACCAAAAGCTACATTTGTACACCCATACATTGCCTATACTGCCTATGTATGAGAAGGAGATCGTCAGTAAGCTGGCCAGCAAGGGTTTCATGGTAGAGCCAGATGCCCTGGATTTGCTCAAGGTCAGAAACAGCTCTGACATCGATCGCCTGCTCAATGATATGGATTCGTCTGCATTTATGGTCACGGTAGAAGACGTCAGGCGGATACTTTCCTCGGCAGAAATGGTCAAAGCCTCATTATCAGAAAGCGTGTCTGTCCCGGCCTATATGTCATCGGTAAAGACAAGGCAGATCGAGCCCTTCCGCGCAGGTGACGTGAAGGTGCTTAAGGACATCACCAATAACTCCACCTGTATTGGCAACTACGACGAGTTCGTAGGCTTCTTCAGGTACCGGTACTCAAAACTGGGAGACATGATCCGCAGCCGGGTCAGCACTCGTCCGATCGAGAGCCTGAAGAAGGGCGGCCGCAGGTCGGGAGATGGTAAAAACGAAGTGGCGGTCATTGGCATGGTTAGCGAACAGCGCACCACCTCCGGCGGCCACCGCATTATCGAGCTGGAGGACCCCACCGGCTCAATCAACGTCCTGGTCATGAAGGACAATGAGTTGTTCGCCAACCCACTGATCCTGGACGAGATAGTCGGGATAAGCGGCCAGCTTTCCGCGGACGGCGGCCTGCTGATTGCCAAATCGTTCACGTATCCTGACGTGCCCTACACCAACATACCTCGCAGATCTGCCGAGCCAAGCATTGCGGCACTGTTGTCTGACATCCACGTCGGCAGCGACACCTTCCTGGAGAACGACTGGATGAAGTTCCTCGACTGGGTCAACGGAGACTGTGTCACTACAGATGAGGATGCCGAACTGGTATCCCGACTGCGCTACGTGCTCGTCGCAGGCGACCTGGTAGACGGTATCGGCATATATCCGGGGCAGGAAAAGGAACTGCACATCCTCGACGTGTACGATCAGTACCGTAAAGCCGCTGAGTACTTCTCCATGATCCCGAAGCACATCAAGGTCATCATATCGCCAGGCAACCACGACGCGGTACGGCAGGCAGAACCGCAGCCCGCCCTGACACAGGAAGTACAAGATATGTTCAAGCAAGGCAATGTCACTTTCGTGGGCAACCCGTCTGCAGTGGAAATCGAGGGGGTAAGAGTCCTGCTATACCACGGCAGATCCATCGACGATCTGGTATCCAACCTCCCCGGCACGTCGTACTCCCACCCCGAACTGGCCATGGCCGAACTATTGAAACGCCGTCACCTGTCACCCATATACGGAGGCAGAGTCATGATCGCGCCCGAATCAAAAGACCACTTCGTGATCGACCCCGTTCCCGACATCATCCACACCGGCCACGTCCACACCGTAGGAGTCACCCGCCACCGAGGCGTCATCCTGGCCAACTCAGGCACCTGGCAAGGCCAGACAGAATTCCAGAAACGCATGAACATCCAGCCCGACCCCGCCCGAATACCACTCGTGGATTTAAAGACAGGCGAAGTTGCTATCGTCAAGTTCAGGGAATAGCCAGTCAATTATCAGTACCTAAACCACAAATAGTACAACGACTTTTTTACCACAACGGCACGGCGGCACAACGATTACTATCAAATCGATTGGTAGTTAAGCATTTTTAATAAAATCGTTGTGTCGTTGTGTCGTTGTGGTTGATGGGTAGTCGTTGTGTCGTTGTGTCGTTGTGGTTGATGGGTAGTCGTTGTGTCGTTGTGTCGTTGTGGTTGATGGGTAGTCGTTGTGTCGTTGTGGTTCGTAGCAGACGGTCTGGTTTTAAATACCCGGAAGGCGATTATTACTTGATATTATGTCTGGTAACATGAGGCTCAAGCTGTACCTTGATTCGAGTGTGCTCCTCAGTCTCCTGAGGGATGAGGAACTGAAAGGTGTTAAGCTTGGGGAGAATGTGGCTAACCTGCTTCGCCAGGCGGCGGAGGGGAAGTACCAGTTGCTGGCGTCTGAGCATACCGCAGCGGAGCTTGTGGCTGCCGGTGTGTCCCGGGAATACGTCGACCGGCTGCTGAGACCTATGCTGCTACTGAATGGCGGTGATCTTCTGGTGGCTAACGAAAACATACTCTACGGGGCACTGAAGATCTCACGCACCTACGAGGTGCCTTTCCCGCTGGCGCTGCACGTGGTTTTCGCACAGCGGAACAACGCGTTGCTGGTCACCCGGGATATGGATACTTTGATCCACGTGCGCAGCCTCGCCGGGATGATGACGCCCGAAGACCTCGTCGGCTTAGGGTGATTATTGAACTTACTGTTAAGAGTATAAGGGACTTCTCAGCCATTCTCATGTCGGGTGTCAGGGGAACTTTTTACAAAAAGTTCCCCTCGCGACCCCTCAAAAACATCGCTTTTAAAATGCCCTTTGGGCTTGATTCGGTGTCGAGACCCAGGGGGCCTTTTGAAAAAGTCCCCCGGGAGCCCCCTCAAAACTTTTTTATCTCTTCGAGGTACATCCTGGCGGCTTTCTCGTCGTCACCGCCGGCCTTCTCTAGCAGGGCTTTCCAGTGCTCTACCCGGATTTTCTCCACGTCTGCCACCGGGTCGGATGTGCCCTGGGCTTTTAGCATGCCTTTCTGGCGGTCGATCAGCTGCTTCATGATGCCCACTGTGGCAGCTTTTCTGTCAGGGTAGTCTCCCCGGCCGACCGCTTCGTCGATCCGATCTGAAAGATCGGTCTTCTCCTGTATGCCCAGATCAGCCATTAGATCACGTCAACTGTAGTCTCGGGGGTAAAAATAAAAAGCTGTCGCCCGTCAGGCGCGTAATCCGCATGGTACCCAAGCCCGCCTTATATATTCCGGCGGTTGCAACAAAATCACTCCCCTTATCCGCCCACAAATTTTAAATATTATCTAAGATAGGATTCTTGCTGGAGTTCAGTATGACATACGTTGACGACGATGACTTCGACGAATTAGAAGCAAAAGACAATATGGACGACGACCTGGAGACTGACGAGTCCCGCCGCTGTGACGAGTGCGGTATCAAAGTCAAGAAGGACGACGCCATCGTATGCCCGGCATGCACTGCCACCTACCACAGGTGGTGTGTGACTGAATGTATTCGCTGTAACACCCAGTTGAATGTGGGCGAAGGCGAAGATGGCAAATTAGTCAAAGGTGCCGGTAAGCGTGCAGCACCAAAGAAGAAGACGGCGGTCAAGGCTGCGTCCACAGTTAAGGTGCCGAGAGCCCCGTCGAGAGCACGTTAATTTTAGTGCTCTTAACCCTTTAGGCTAGTTCGTATATCTGATCGCCCCCGTGACATGTCAGTCTGGCGGGCGACTTGCGCGTTATGCGTTATTAGTATTACTGATGTTTATTTCATTTTACAAACAGCGACAATAGGTACGGTCTGTCATCAAAGGCCTTTCACGTGGGTCGACGCCCGTCTGATGACGGGCTACTACAGTTTTTTTGGGTTCTCCGCCGTCAGGGCCGCGCTCGCACCAGTTAGTGCCTGCAGGATGATAAAACAGAAGTTGTTTGAGGCTCTTATTACAGAGCCTCAAACCACCTGAATCTTTTCCAGGATCATGCCCTCGACGTACATGATCGGGTTCCTTAAAGACTCTTTGATGGCTGCGTCCAGCTTCCACTCTTTATCAGCGTACACCGTAAACAGCCCGTCGCCTTTCTTCACGTACTCACCCTTCTTCTTGTGCAGCATGATCCCGACGCCCTTGTCGTGGGGTGCGCCGGCTATCCGGCATGCGACGACCAGTCTCTTGTTTGAGATCTCCAGCACGTAGCCGTCCTGGGGCGAGAGTACCGTCGCGACTTTGTCGCCGACCGGCACCATATCCGAAGTTACTTTGGGGTCGCCGCCCTGTACTTCGATGATATCCTTGAACTTTTGCAGGGCTTTGCCGCTTTTCACCAGTTCGACGGCCATCTTTGCGCCTTCGTTCCTGGCCGCTACTCCGCCCATTTCCAGCATCATGCCCGAGATGGATATGGTCTTTTCCAGGAAGCTCCGTGGGCCCTCGAATTTCTCGAGCATGACCATGGCTTCCTTGACTTCTATGCCACCGCCGATCGCGCGGCCCAGCGGAGTGCCGCCGTAGGTGAGCGCGCACTCGACTTTCATGCCCAGGCGATCGCCGAGGTCCATGAAGTCCCGGGCCAGCTTTCGCCCTTCCTGTATGGTCGGGATCTTGGTCTCGTTGCCCGTCGGGATATCGAGCACCATGGTGTCTGCGCCGACCGCGAATTTCTTCGCCATGACCGACGCTAGCAGCTGAGACTTAGGGTCTATGGACAGCGGGTATTCCACCCCGATGATCTTGTCGTCAGCGGGGGCGATGTTGGTAGCCCCGCCCCAGACCAGGCAGCCTCCGACTTTCGTCGTCATCTTCTTGATCTCGTCAGCCCTGAAGCTGACCGGGCACAGGATCTCAAAGAGGTCCGCGCTGCCGCCGGCTCCGGTGATCGCTCTGCTGCTGGTCTTGGGGATCAGCAGGCCAGCCGCCGCGACAATGGGTACGATGCACAGCGAAATTTTATTGCCCGGCACCCCGCCGATGCTGTGGTGGTCCATGACCGGGTGAGTATCGAACGAGATCTGGTCGCCCGTCTTCACCATGGCCCGGGTCATCCACTCGATCTCATCCGCATCCATGGCGTAGATGTACGATGCGGTTACGAACGCGGTTAACTCGACTTCGGTGAGGTTGCCATCCACGATGTCCTCGATGATCGCGTGCAGTTCCTCGCTGGTCAGTTTCTGCTTGTCCATCTTCTTCCTGATGAATGAGACCGACTTGGGTTTCGCCGCGGGCAGCACTTCGACTACCTCTTCCGGCACTATTTTCATGGCCTCCCAAGCCTCACGATAGATGCCGATCTTGCCCGGGCTGACAACGGCGTCCGAGGTCTCCACGACTGCAGTGATTGTGTCCTTATCCTTGACCTGGACACGGTCACCCGCCAGTATGCCTAGCTCTTCCGCATCCGCGGAGTTGATGATCACTTCGTACCGGCCTACCTCAATGTCATAGGGCTGTGCTCTGAGCTTCATTCGATTACCTCAATGGGGTTGATGTGATTAGAGTAGCCCTGTGGGCAAATATACTTTCTTAGCGTGGAATGAGTGGAAAATGAGTGATGCTTCAGGTGCTTCCTTCATAAACTCTTCTTTACAGAAAGTATTTTTCCTCTTTAGTCGAGGAAGTAGCGCTGAAAGCACGAAATAATCACGCTATCGGCGATATTTCCCAAAAACGGTGATCCTTTGACCATCCGACATGTGACCCTGGTGTCCGCCCTGCTATTATTCATCTTTATCGCGCTCTTTGCCGGCGCAGCCGGCGCTCAGAGCATAGATACCGGCTACCGTCCCTGGATCAACGGATATGCATTTCAGAATTCGGGAGACGCTGAGGCCTTCTTCGGGATCGATCTGAATGCGTTGGCCGGCACAAGCTTCCACGATGAGATCTTCCGTCATACCGGCCACTGCTACGGGATGTCCCTCGCCAGCGTACAGGACTTCGAGGCGAACCTGACCTCGGTCGATATGCCCGAGACCAGTGTCATGCCTCGCATTGATCATATTCAGACAGAACAGTCATTCTACTACATGTCGGAGTATGTGCAGTCATTTTTCGGGAAGAAGCAGCTGGATAACCGGGCCGAGTACGAAAAGATCATCGCTCGTCTCTCCTCGGGACATCCTGCGGTAATTGGCGTCTACCACTCGGGCGGCGGATACCCGGGGCATGCAGTGGTCGCTTACAGGGCAGACGATGACGGGAACCAGACCCTGATCTCAGTCTATGATTCCAACCTGCCCCCTGCCATGTATGACTATGAAGCGCATCCGGCGATGGCCGTCTACGACATCGCTAACGGGACGTTCCGGTACGATAACGGCCAGACCTTTGACCTGGTGAGGCTGAACGACATCGACCGCACGGGAGTGGACAGCGGCCGGGCTATCGCTGCCAGCCTGGCATCACTTCCGGGAGTCGCCCTCTTTATCCTGGTAATGCGCCGATTTCCACCAGGACTTTGATGTCTTCCCTGTCCTGCTTCAGGGCATCCCGGACGTTGGCGAGCCCGACTTTGCGGGTAAACATCCGCTCCAGCAGGCCCGGGCATTGCCGCTCTAGCGACGTGACCCGGTCCAGAGCCCGTTCGAAGTGTACCCGGTTGCTGCTCACCGTGCCAAAGACCGCCTTGTTGTTCATCACAAGATCCATGGTCACGCAGTCAGTGCACAACTCGTGAGTGGCTTTGTGGGGCGATAACCCGGTCAGACATACGATCCCGCCATTGCTGACCGTGCCTATGGACTTGAATCCTATCTCGCTGGAGCCCGTCGCTTCTATAACGAGATCAAACGGGCCGTAACTCTCGGCGATCTGTTCCATCGGGTCTTCTTTGACGTTGAAGTATCTGGCACCCGCCGTCTCCGCTATCCTGGCTTTCAGGCTCCGCCGATCCCGGGTGGCAAAGGTACACACGTCAAGTCCCATGTCTCTCAGGATTAGTACTGCCAACAGTCCGATAGGACCGGTACCGGCCACAAGCGCTTTCCTGGGATGCCAGATCAGGCGCTCCTGCATCTTGAACAGCTGCTCGATGCCTTTCTCCACAATACTGAGAGGCTCCAGCAATACGGCTGTTTTCCGAAGTTCCGCGGGAACTTTGACCAGGTTCTCCGGCCGCTCGACATAGTACTCGGCCATGTATCCGTGCATGCCCTTGATGCCCCTTTCAAAATAGTCAGTAGAAAGGCACATGTCCGGCTGTCCTGTCCTGCAGGCAAAGCAGAGGCCAGGACAGGGACGTCGGATTGTGGCGACCACTAAATCACCCACCCGAAGGCCATTGGCCCCATTGCCCGTCTTTTCTACTACCCCGAGGTTCTCGTGGCCGATGATCAGATAGTCGCTTCCTGCGGGGGATTCTCCGATTGAGCCGGCGTTGAGGTCATGGTCGGTGCCGCAGACGCCGGCTTCCAGTACCCGTATGAGTACCTCGCCATTGCCCGGCTGGGGCATCTCCACGTCGATGATGCGGAGGCTGTCCTTATTGCCGGGTGTGATGGCCGCAGCCCTCATGGATTCTCACAAATACATGCTTTTCTCAATCTCTTTACTGCCTTTCTGCTTTAGCTCGCCTCCGATATTGTCATAGAACCTGATGGCCTCGTCGGTGACCGATGGCTCTGTTGTCTTCAGGGCTTCCATGAAATGTTTTCTTCGGACGATCGTGGCTCTGAGGTCCTCGCGAAGCGCCAGCCTGCCGGCCTTCTTGCATACGTAGGCGATGTCAGCGCCCGTGTACCTCTCGGTCTTATCCACAAGCTCTTCAGGTCTCACGTCTGGTGATACGGGCATGCGTTTCATGTGCACCTTGAAGATCTCTCTCCGGGCGCCACGGTCGGGTACGGGTACCAGGATGATCTCGTCGAACCGTCCCGGCCTCAGCAACGCCGGGTCAATGATGTCCGGCCTGTTTGTCGCGCCGATGACTATGACACCTCTGAGCTCTTCCAGGCCATCAAGCTCTGACAGCAGCTGGTTCACGATCCGCTCCGTAACCCGCGGCTCTCCGGTGGCCCCTCCTCTTATGGGGGCGAGAGCATCGAGCTCGTCGAGGAACACGACCGCGGGAGATACCTGTCGGGCCTTCTTGAACACTTCGCTGATGTGCTTCTCCGACTCACCGTACCACTTGGAGAGAAGATCGCTTCCCTTCGCTGTGATAAAATTTGCCTGGCTCTCGTTGGCGATTGCCTTGGCCAGCAGTGTCTTGCCCGTGCCCGGAGGCCCGTACAGCAGCACGCCTTTCGGGGCTTCGACACCGATCCGCCTGAACGAGTCGGCATAGCGCAGCGGCCACTCCACGGCTTCGCGCAGCAGCATCTTGACGCTTTCCAGGCCTCCGATGTCATTCCACGTGACGTTGGGCACTTCTATCATGATCTCACGCAGGGCTGAAGGCTGTACTATACGCAGGGCCTCCTCAAAGTCCAGGCGAGTCACCCGCAACTGCTCAAGCACCTGTACTGGCAAGCTCTGGTCTTTCATGTCGATGTTAGGGAGCACCCGGCGGAGGACGTTCATGGCCGACTCTTTGCACAGGGCTGCGATGTCTGCTCCGACAAAGCCGTACGTCCTGTCAGACAGTTCGTCAATGCTGACGTCCGGGGTGAGCGGCATGCTGCGGGTATGTATCTGAAAGATCTCCTTGCGACCGGCCCTGTCCGGCACACGCAACTCAATCTCCCTGTCGAACCGGCCCGGCCTGCGTAAGGCATGATCAATCGCTTCGGGTCGGTTGGTCGCTCCGATGACAATGACGTTCTTTCTCGTTTTCAGGCCGTCCATGAGCGAGAGGAGCTGGGCTACCACCCGGCGCTCTACTTCACCGGTTACTTCCGCCCGCTTGGTGGCGATCGAGTCCAGTTCGTCTATGAATATGATGGCTGGCGTGTTGTTCTCTGCTTCTTTGAACACGTCCCGGAGGTGTTGTTCCGATTCGCCGTAGTACTTGGACATGATCTCAGGCCCGTTAATGGACGTGAAATACGCGTCCGACTCGTTGGCGACCGCTTTGGCCAGCAGTGTCTTGCCCGTGCCCGGAGGCCCAAGAATCAGCACCCCCTTCGGGGGATCTATACCAAGCCGGTTGAACAGCTCTGGGTACTTTAACGGCAGCTCGATCATCTCTCTGATCTTCTGTATGGCGTCCCGAATGCCTCCCAGGTCTTCATAGGTTACCTCTGGCACTTCGCTCTTGGAGATCTCGGTCGCCTCCGGCATCAGCTGAATTTCAGTCACCTCTGTTATCTTTACTATACCCGCCGGGACTGTCGAGGCTACCGCCAGCTTGACTTCTCCCAGGCCCAGCGAAGGATTGGAGAAGAAGTCACGGAAGAACTCCTCGAACATGAGGTTGGAGTTGAACGACTGGCTCGGCGGGTTATACGTGGATGTGGACACGATGTCGCCCTGGGACACCGGCCTGTTCAGAAATGAGGCTTGCAGGCTATCGGGAGATGCATATATGCGGATACCTTTCTGCACCGGGGTCAGCACCACTTTTCTAGCCTCGCTCCACTTGGCTCTGCTGATCTCCACGTTGTCCCCCAGCGTAGTCCCGGCGTTATGCCGGACTATGCCGTCTACCCGGACGATGTCGAGGTGCATGTCCGAAGGAAACGCGCTGCCCACGACCGCCGAGGTCGTCCGGCGGCCGGTGATCTGGATGATGTCGCCGTAGGAGATGCCAATCTCCTTGATATGGCGCTCGTTGATCCTCGCGATGCCCCTCCCGACCTCGCGCTTATCGGCTTCCGCCACCTTTAGCCGCAGCTTAGTTTTCTCCTCTTTCTGCACGGTCATCGTCAAACCTCAACAGAAGAATAAATATATTTAAAGTATTATAAATGTGAGTTTTGGTTATCACGGTATTGAACGGTGAATGTATCAGCTGCTGACAGAGCTTGCGTATGGCGAAAACGAAGGGCAGTCAGCTCCCTGGCCGATCTTTACCATCAGGAACCGATCCTTCCAGTAAAAAACACCAAAAGACTTAAGCGAAATCCCTGTAATCTTATTCCCTATAAGGGGATAAAATCAATGGATAGTGCAGGTACGACTATTTTTGACAGGATAGAGCAGAAGCTATCAGCATCGGGCGTCGAGGTCGACGTCACAGATCTCAAAGAGGCGATCTCCCAGTTTGACGCGAAGATTGCGAGCAACCCGGCGGACACTGACAGCAAGATCATCGGTCTCGAACTCAAGCTGGTCCTGGTTGCCCGTCTGCTAAACGCAGCCGTCGAAGTTCTACCCCAGGGTAGAGCAGCAGCAACAGCATGCGAAGCATCGCCCTTTGACGATGAAGCGGCCCCGGCGCAGAAGGCGGTCCCGGCACAGGCAGCCGGCCCGAAGAAGAAGCGGATGAGACAGAACCCCGCGACCGGCGTCATCGAAGAGATCGAGGACGACGAGGGCAGCGAGCTGATCGTAGCCGATGGCAGAATGAGGTTTCCCGGCGGCAAGGGTGGCGCTCCAAGGAAGGAAGACAAGAAGTGTGTCTTCATAGCCGCCACAGACGACGAACCGGTCACTCCGAAGAAGAAGTAAACGGGTATCTTAATTAGCCTGTCGAACCGACAATTATCAAAGATGGCTGTGCATTAGCTACGGCCATCACCCCCAATTTTATACCAATGCTTAGCGCAGCGTTCGTACACGTTCACGGGCTCGTAAACAATGGCTCGACGCACTGCCTCGGTATTCTTTCCTTATTCCTCGTCTTCATCGTCGAGGGCTGCCTTCGCCTTTTTCCTGCGCACGAAGGTCCGCCGTTTCACAGTCCCAATCAAGGCGTTGTACTGTTCCTGGGTGATCTTCTCCGGATCCTCGACTCCTTCTCTGAGTAGTCTTGCCTCTGCCGCCGGAGCGTTCAGCCGCTCGATGCGGGCGATCTCGTGGACGGCGTCCAGGTTACGGACGGTCCGGTCCAGGTAACCGAGGATGTCTCCCTCGAAGGCGCTTAAGTTATAGTCGGATGCGATCGCCCGGGCGATCTCGTGCGGATCTTTATCCTGCAGCCTGTAAGCGACCAGCTTTTTGCTGAACTTCTGTTCCGGGCACCCGCAGAACGGGTTGTCGTCGCACACGCAGTCCAGGAAGTCTGTGCTGAACTCCAGGAACTGGTCTCGCATCGCGTGGTCCATCTTGGCGATAGCATCTCCTGAGAAGGCGATGTCCAGGCTGGACGGGCTGAACACCCGGGAGGGAACGGTGATGCCGATGACTTTCGATAGCCGGTCCACGCTCCGGAAGTACACCGCATCGAAGGATTCAAGCTCGACGGCGATGTCCAGCGGGGACACCTTTTTATGCAGGCGGCTGCGGATCATGAGCGCGTTTTCAACGCTGAGGAAGTGTGTCACCACTGCCCTGCCCAGCGGAGTCTGCCTGACCTGGTTTTTCTCTTTTATCAATAAACCGCCTGCTATGCACTTTCGGATAAGCGTAGCCGTGGGGCTGACGATGCCGAGCATCTGGCTGTTGAGTTTCTCCAGGACCTTCTCATCGCTAGCGACACTGGTATTGGCCAGGCACTCTTCCATCTGCTCCGGCTCATCGTAACAGACGTTCACGTGCTCGGCGCTGCCGCCCAGCAGCCGGAACGCCACTTCTTCCTCGCTTTCTCCTTCTCTGGCAGCTTCCGGGTCGGACAGGACGATGACCTTGCCCAGGTCGTGGTAGTCCGGCCGGCCTGCTCTGCCCTGCATCTGCTGGAACTCGCTGACCGACAGCCAGTCCTTACCCATAGCCAGCGATTCGAAGATCACCTGGGAAGCGGGGAAGTCCACGCCTGCGGCGAGCGCAGCCGTAGTGACTACCACTTTTATTTCTCCGCTGGCGAAGCGGTCTTCGACGCTTTTTCGCTGTGGGTACGTGAGGCCAGCGTGGTACGGGGAGGAATTGATTTTCAGTGCCTGGCTGATGGAATGGCACTTTTTCCTGGAGTTGGTGAATACGATGGTCTGCCCGTGGAAGCCTTTGGTGGAAGTCATGGCGTATTCTTTTAAGGCGTACTCGTCGATGAGGCGGTTCTTCTCGTGGTCCATCGCGAAGATCAGGTGCCGTTCCAGCGGCACAGGCCGGAACTCGTACTCGACCAGCGTACCGCCAAGGTGCTTGGCCACGTCTTTGGGGTTGCCGATGGTGGCCGATAAAAAGACGAACTGAGCGTTGGGCGCGCAAGCCCTCAGCCTCGCTATCAAACCGTCCAGCCGGTGGCCGCGCTCCGGGTCCTCCAGCATGTGCACTTCGTCGATCACCACGGTGCCGATCGTCTTTACCGCGGCCTGGCCGCCGGAACGCAGCACGAAGTCCAGGCCTTCGTACGTACCTACGACGATGTCCGCGTCCAGCGAAGTGTTCAGCTTGACGGTATTTAGCGAGACCCTGGAAGTGCCAACCCGTATTGCTGTCTTCAGTCCCAGGGGCGAATACCGCTTTTTAAACTGCTCGTACTTCTGGTTGGCCAGTGCCACCAGTGGCACGAGGAAGAGCATTTTTCCCTTTCCGCCCAGCACGTTGTTGACGCCGGCCAGCTCTCCTATCAACGTCTTGCCCGTGGCGGTGGCCGAAACCACCAGCTGGCTCTGGCCATTGAGCAGGCCCGAGGTGACCGACTTTGACTGTACCGGCAAGAGTTCATCAATCTTACCTAGCAAGGTCTGCTTCAGTTTAGGATCGATCTTCAGATCGCTGACTTTTACCGGCTTGATCCGTGACTCTGCCACCGGTATCAGGTCGAACCGCGTCAGTTCCGGGGGAAGGTTGGACGGGTTGAGGATCGCCAGCACCCGGTTCAGATCCTTCGTCTTTTCCAGGATGGACTCCAGCCGGTCGATGCCCCTCGAGGTGATGCGCCCCCGGAAGCCCAGCTCCCTGCGCAGCTCTTTTTTCGCGCAGTCCATGCAGACGAGCTCGTTCTTGAACTTAACCATGTCCGGCTTCTTGAACGTAACCAGATCGTCCATGAGGCAGAACCGGCAGACACCGATCCTCTGTGAGGTCAGCTGGTATGCTTTGAGCATGTCGTTGAGCGTCTTTTCCTGCGCATCGTTCATCATGGCGGTAAAAACGCAGTCGGCGGCCTTGAGCAGTTCCGTGAAGGTCGACACCGGCAGGTATTCTTCCCCTCCCTTCTCCTTGATCACCCGTATCTTCAACGGCCTGGTGCCCCGGGACGTCTGCTGAACGGTAAGTACGCCCGAAAACACGGGCTGGCCTTCTCCCTTCACCGGGTAGACTCGGAATTCGTCCTTACGGTAGTGCACGAAAACGACGTATAGCGGCATGGATTATTGAAAACACATGGTTCTCCTGATATAAATCGTTATTCGGCGCGAGCTATATACCAGATGAGGGAATAGTGTAGATCATGGATCTGGACAGTCCTCAGTACCCGCCATTACTCGTCGAGCGCATGAAGAAAGAGCTCCCGTTCTCCTGCATCGGCTGCGAACACCTCCGTGCATTGCCCGATCGCACGACTCTGTGCACCTACGGCGGCAGCCCCAGAAAAGTCAATGTGATCGACCCGCTCATGTCTAACCGGACTTGTAAGCATAATATACCGGATGAGCAACATTAACTGATTGTGACAGAAAGGGTTAATATGAGTAGCCCAGATGGTAATCCGC
>CAZJRS010000027.1:0-37005 GCA_964548585.1 uncultured Methanocella sp.
TATAGTATTCAGAGAAGAGCTGGATACGATCTCAAAAGAGCACCAGAGTATCAAGATCGAGCATGTACTGACCAGAGAGCCGGAATGGAAAGGGCTGAAGGGACATGTCG
The DNA here is from genome assembly GCA_964548585.1 of uncultured Methanocella sp. Lineage (GTDB taxonomy): Archaea > Halobacteriota > Methanocellia > Methanocellales > Methanocellaceae > Methanocella_A. Next base: position 111 of record CAZJRS010000027.1, read on the forward strand.
ATGCGAAGATGGTCCGGGAGCAGATTCCTGACTATGCAGAACGAGTCTTTTTTATATGCGGACCGCCGGCCATGAACGAGGCGCTAAAAAAAGCTTTGCAAGAGCTAAAAGTAAAAGAAGAGCAGATAAAACTCGAAGATTTCACCGGGTACTGACACTAGTCAGCATCCGGGAAGTTACAGATCGTGGGCGATCGTCAGTTATATTTGACGAGCCCTTAAGGTTCTTACCGACCCCAGAACGGATTATCCTTCCGCTTTATCGTCAGGTACTCCAGCAGAGTCTCCAGTTCGTCCTGCTTGATCGTATCCTTTAGCTGATACTCAAGCACTTTGCTGTGACCTTCCGGAACGTCCACGAAGTAGATTTCGCCTTCGTTGATCTGCCTGCCTGCGGTTGGGCCATCTATCGATACTGCGACTTCTTTACCAACAGTGGCAATGCTGACATTCTCGTTGCGTTCCTGGATCTGTTTAACGACGCCGACCTTTGAGCCGTCCTGCTTGATCAGCGTGATGCCGGGCTTGATCATGCCGCCCATAATCTGGACGCCGATGACTGCAGGCTTACTCTGGCGGAACGTGCAGTTAGGCATATAGCGCACTTTGCCAGGGCGGACGATCTCGGCGAACTTCTTCTTTTCAGCCAGTGCCCGCTGCTCGGTCTCATATTTTCGGAAGTCGTCGATCAGGCGATAGATGACTTCATTGTTGAAGATCTTGATATCAGTGGTCTGGATATAGTCGTTCGCATCGGGCAGCACAGTCACGTTGAAGCCGAGCATGACCTTATACAATGGGTCATTAACCGTCTCAGCGGTAATGATGTCACGCTTGGAGATGTCGCCTACCTGCGCGCTTCCGACAGGGATATTTGACTCGCGCAGCTCGTTAACGATAGCCTCGAGGCTGCCTAGTGTATCAGCCTTGACCATGACTCCGACGTCGTCAGTGATAATCTTGGCTTGTTCGATCTCCTGCTCGATCTCTTTCTTTATGGCATCGATGTTATTGTCTTTTACCACTCTGACGGGGGCTCCGGCCATTGCCCGCTCCAGGTCAGGGGCCAGGATTTTGACACCCGACGCGGCAGCGACCCTGTGGACTTTGTCAAACCGCTCCTCGATCCGAATTTCCCGGTTAGGCTTGGGCTTGAGCAGCGCCCGTACTTTAGTGACGTACGGCGCTTCTCTCCCCCCGATGACGATAGTGTCTCCGACCCGGATCTCACCATCGTATATGATAGTATCAATCGTATAGCCGAGGCCGCGCTCTTCTTTGACCTCCAGGATGGTGCCGACACCAGGGCCGGTCACTTCAAACTGTAAGGACTCCTCGAGGAATCTCTGGGCAAGGCCGATGAGGATCATCAGCAGATCAGGTATTCCTTCTCCAGTTTTAGCGCTGATGGGAATAATGCCGATGTTTTTGGTGAAGTCCCGGACACGATCGTAGCGGTCAGAGCTGAAGCCGAGGTCAGACATCCTGCCAACCAGCTCGTAAACCTTATTATCGAGCTTGACCTGAACATGCTCGGGCTGGGATTTAAACGTCTGGCCAAACGGCGAGTTTGGCTTCGGAGTCCAGCCGTGGATGCGGTCGATCTTGTTGGCCGCTATGACAAATGGAGTCCTGAACTGCTTTAATATCTTGATCGCTTCGAGAGTCTGGGGCTGGAAGCCTTCGTTGAGATCAACCACAAGCACTGCGAGGTCGGCTAGCGCACCGCCCCTGCTGCGTAAGTTAGAAAACGCGTGATGCCCTGGGGTATCGATGAAAAGTAAACCGGGGACGACGATATTACCGCCTAACATACCCTTACAGAGCGTCTGTATGGTTAGTAGCGGCACTTCGGTGGCCCCGATGTGCTGGGTGATGGCACCCGCCTCTTTATCCACCACGGATGTGCCCCGGATTCTGTCCAGCAGCGAAGTCTTTCCGTGGTCTACGTGTCCCATGACGCAAACGATTGGCGTCCTGAGGTCCTTCCTGGTTTCCGTGGCGGTTGCCATAATGATCCCTGCGCTTATTCGTATAGCCACTGCTCGTCGATGCGAGTATAGGCAGCTATCTCGGATGTATTGAAATACAGGGATATCTCCCTTTTTGCCGATTCCGGCGAATCGGACGCGTGTATCACGTTTCTTCCCATGTCCAGTGCGAAATCGCCCCGGATGGTTCCCGGTGCAGACTCTACTGGCTTGGTCTTGCCGATCATGGAGCGTACCATGGTGACGGCATCCTTTCCTTCGACGACCATAGCCACCGTCGGTCCGGACATGATGAACCCGACCAGGCCGGGGAAAAACGGCTTGGCGGCGTGCTCAGCGTAGTGCTGTTTTGCCAGCGAGTCGCTGACCACGAGCATCTTCAGGCCGACGATCTTCAGGCCGCGGCGCTCGAAGCGGGAGATGATCTCCCCTACGAGCCCACGCTGAACGCCATCGGGCTTGACCATGACGAAGGTCTGTTCATGCGCGACCATACGTGATCACTCTTTCTTTGCTTTCTGTACCTTGACCGGTTGCCTGACCCACTCGGTGAGCCTGGGGATGCGGCCCAGCTTCATGTTGTTCTCGCACTTGGAGGAACAGTAGTAGTGGATCGAGCCGTCTTTCTTGACCAGCATTTTGCCGGTGCCCGGTTCTACTTTTTCCCCGCAGAACGTGCACTTCTTGAAGTCTACCATTTTTATTACCTCGAAGACATCTTCTTGGCTTCTCTCGCAGTTTCCATAAGGATGATGATATCGCCGAGCCTGATCGGGCCGACGGTGTTGCGAGTGATGATTCTGCCCTTGTTGTTGCCATCCAGGATCTTGCATTTCACCTGAACTGCTTCTCCGTGCATGCCGGTGACGCCGATGATCTCGATGACTTCAGCCGGTACGCCTGTTTCTTCAGCCATTGTAATCACACCTTAGATTCAGGCCTTCAGAGCGCCGAACTTCTGTGCGATCTCGTCGACCAGGGCCTTTGCCTTGCCTGCGTCTACGATTGCAGAGGTTGCACAGCCGACTTCGAGGCCGGATGCTGCGCCCAGCTCCTGCTGTTTCTTGACGAATATGTACGGGATTTTCTTTTCGTCAGAGAGTGCTGGAATGTGAGCGACGATCTCCTCAGGAGTGACATCCTCGCCAACGATTACGAGTTGAGCTACGCCCCTCTCGATGGCCTTGGTTACCTCGTTGGTGCCCTTCCGGATCTTGCCGGTGTCCCTTGCGAGCTCGAGTGCCTCGAGAGCCTTGTCCTGAAGTTCCTGTGGAAAGTCTATCTTAACGTAAGTTGGTTTTGCCATGTTAATTGCCTCCTTCGAAGGCTTCCATAAAGAAGCCTCTTCATCATTCATCAGGTTTAACCGAATGATTAAACGAACAGTCTTGTCGACAAACAGTCATACAAGCGTGTCCCTATAACACCGGGATACCTTTTAAACCTTTTGCTTAAAACCGGCACCGTCATCGGTTAAGTTGTGTTCTTTTGCCGGAGGCATGCGCCACCCGGTATAGAGAAGAATCACGCCGATGAGACATGCAATAAAGCCGGTGGCCATAAGCTGCTTACTCCACGTAAGTACGCCCAACAATAAAAATGCCAGACCGACGATAACCATTAAAGCGCCTGCGATTTTCATCACCAGGCCATTGACTTTGATCATCCTTACCGTGTAATACCTGTTTCTATAAATCTCTTATCAGAAGCCGGGTGGAGGTTGTTCCACCCCCGACCCCAAATGCAGGAAATTACTTCTGTCTCCCGACCGCATGCCACACTCCGGCCATGCTGTCGTATTCTCCGTCGGGCATGCCCGATAACGCGCCCACAACATCCTCAGGCGCATCATGTTTCCGGGCAAAACTCACACACTGATTTTTATCAGTAGGGAAGTGAATGCCCTTCAGGTACTTGGATACTTTAGCGGTAGAAACCATGTGATACCTCCCTCTAAAAATCCAGTGAGCGCGATATGCCTATGTACCTTTTTGCAGTTTTCGCTAAAACAAACAGATTTCAGAGGTAAAGGTGCAAAAAGAAAAAAAACAGGGCAGCTCAGGCTTCACGCTTCACATCGGAGCATATCCGGGGTTCGCATCCAGTGTCGGGGTATCCAGTCTGCCACCGTATTTTTCGTAGTCCGCGTCGCTGGAGATGTACGCGAGGATCCACATCGACTTTGTCTGTCCTGGCGCTACGGTAGTTTCCATAAAGGTCTTATCAGTAGCCTCGTCATAGAACACATCAGCAGTCACCAGAGGGTGTCGCACACCGTTTGCGTCGAAGTACGAGAACGTCGCTTTCACGTCATTATCAAGTAAAACCGTCCAGGTGGAAGACGAAGGATTGTAGAACTTTACCTTCAGGACAGCTCCGTGACTGGCTGCCCGGACACCGGGTCCGCCCAGCGGGAAAGGCATATTCCAGTCGTCAGTGTGATAAAGTTTATCGTAAGTGATCTTCGTTCTGCCAGGCAGGTATTGCTCCCGGTTCACGTTGATTTCCTTATAGCCGCTGAGCCAGTACGATGCCGTAGGGGTCGCAGTGACCGGCGATTGCTGAGTGACGATGACCCCCGGAGTCGTATCCGACGGGTGTGCCACAGCAGTGGGTGAGGTCTTAACCGGATTGAAAGGTAAGGTGCAACCTGCTATGGCCATCATAAGCAGGGCGATGATCAGGACTAATCCAACTTTTTTCATATTCTCATCCTGGATTGAAGAATCAAAAGCCCTCCCTGCTTATAAACATTATCTTATTTTCTAGCAGCAATATAGGGTTTGTAGGCAGGGATTTGCAACTTAAACAAGTATAAAAAGGGGCTTTTCAGTTGCGTGGAAATAATAATGGTTAAGATGTGATCTGACCGGGTCGCATGCCACCGAAGTCCCGGCTCAGCTTTATTCGTCCGAAAACTGATAATAACCTGAACATGGTCCGAATACCCCGCACTGTACTGGGACACCGGTGGGACTCCTGGGACAACCTGCTACTGGCGATTGCAATATTCATCGACATATCAGATTTTATCCCGTTTAACCTGCCATCATCAGCCCTGGAAGCGATGTTTTTGATGTACATCGGCATTTCGCCCGTCAGAACCATAGTTACGGGTCTGATCGATTTCATACCGTTAGTACACTTTTTCCCGTGGTGTACGCTTGCCGTTCTGCACTTGAGGTACGGTGTCAACCTGGGCGGGATGTCAAAACTGTTTAAGGAAGAAAATCCAAAATCGCACGTACATGAAGGGCAGCTTATAGGTAATTGATGAAGCAAAACTTCCTGTCCGCTTAAACTCGTCGTCCCTGTCCGGCAACAGGCAGCATGATCAGGAAGCGGCTTCCCAGGGAATAATCGCCAGGCACCCTGTCTTCGACACATACATGACCGTGGAAGCTATCTACAATCGTTTTCACAAGGTACAAACCGAGGCCTTTGCCGCGGGCTTTTGTTTCGCCGCGCTTAAAACGCGTGAATATCCCGGACTTGATCTCATTGCGTATGCCAGGGCCGTTATCTTCAATGGCGACACAGCAATAGTCTCTACCGTCTGCCCGTACCCGATCCAGTTTTACATTGATCGTCAGAGGTCCTGAAGAAAATTTCACCGCATTTGCCAGTATGTTCGAAAATACCTCTTTCACCAGTTCATTAGCCATAACCGTACATCCGGTTATCTGCTGGTAGTTTATCGTGATTTCTCTGCCAGGCATGCCCGCGTACAGGGAGATCATCTCACTCAACACTTTGCCCACATCGATGGCTTCGTGCTTTACCGTGCCAGCGGCAACCTGCTGAAGCTTTTCCACATTACCGATAAGCCTAGAGCTATCCCTGAGCATAGCTATAGACATGGTGATCAGCTCCCGAGTCTTTTCCTGGTCATAGGATTCAAGGGCTAATTCCAGATATCCGATACCCATCTGGTTCATGTTGTTAATGTCATGCCCCATGAGGTCTACGTACAGCTCAGCCAGTCTTTTAGCTTCATACAGCTGCAGCTCAATTTGCTTCCGATCGGTGATGTCACGACCTTCGGGGATTACCAGATCTACGTTTCCAGATTCATCAGTCACAGGCTTGAGAGAAAAATCAATACAACGGAGGAACCCCTCTTTTGATTTGTGCGTCGCTTCGAAGCGGACAAACTGTCCGGATGCAGCCTGTTCTACCGCAGCGCGCAGCTTTTCCTGCATTATCGAGGAGTGAGTCCACCAGGGCGTATCCCATAATGGCAGGCCTATCACGTTCGATTCTTTGGCACCGGCAAAGTCCAGCGCAGTTCGGTTCGCCTCAAGGAGTCGCCCGTCCGGGGCCATCAGTCCGATGAACTCATAGGTCTGATCAAAGATGGCTCTGGACTTGCGCTCACTCTCTTTTAACGCTTTTTCTACCTCTTTGCGCTCTGAATTTTCTTTTCTGAGGGATTCGTTAGACTGGACCAGCTCGGCAGTACGATCATTGACCAGGATCTCCAGGTGATCCCTGACCAGGCGGAGATCCTCTGTCGTGCGCTTCAGGTCGGTAATATTGATGCCTGTGCAAAGAAGGGCTGCCACATCCCCGTGATCATTCACCAGGGCTTTATTAGTCCACGCGATCCAGACTCGCTCGCCATTCCGGCGCATGTTTTCATTTTCGTTGTAGATATACTGGTCGGGATTCTGGATGATCCGCCTGATCAAGGTCGATAAATCCTGACCCGCTGTGCTGGTTGCAGGTATAATCGTACCGATAATATTTCTTCCTACTATCTCTCGATCACTGTAGCCGAAAAACTCTTGTGCGAACCTGTTGATGAAACGGATTTTGCCATCTTTATCCACCTGCAGGATAATGCCGTTGATACACTGGACCATTTCCACGTATGTCGCCTGGCTACCCCTCAGTACACACTCGGTGATCGCAGGCAAAGTCAGGTCCCTCACAGACATGATAAGATAATTGTCACCGTCATCCAGCTTTGCTCTCCGGATAAATACTTCAGCATCGAATACGGACCCGTCACCCGGTTTCGAGGCTTTCCAGCTAAAACACTGACTTTTACCTTCAACAGCCTGATCCCACATATCCTGGAATCGCTCCAAGGAGTCCTCAGTGCATAAAAAAACCTGTTCTAAGGAAAGTTTGACCGCTTCATCACGGCTGACCCCGTATAATCTGAGCACAACACTATTGACTTCGACGATCGTCCGGTCCGGCCGACAGATGAAAATTGCATCAGGTAAGCTATTCATGAAGGCTACCAGCGTATTTTCAGATCCCGCCGTCCCTTCGAAGCCAGGCAATGCTACCAACCGCTCCTCATTACTAAAATGAAATAGTATACTCTAAGATAATAATATAAATACAAGTATATAATGACAGTAGGATAAAACAGCAAGGTTATTCCAGGCGTACCCAGGACGTTTCCGGGCAATGGATACCGTGGAATAAATTCGACAGAGAAAAAGATCGTAAAAAATAACTGTTTTCAGGTTTACCTGATCCAGTTAAGTACGCTTCCTGTGATCACCGTTGCGACCGGGATCTTTTATAGGACCCTTGTTGCCATCCGGCTTCTTGACTGGTTTATCGATTTTCGGCTGATCAGGATGGCCGGGCCTATCCGGGCGGCCGGGTTTTGCCGGGACAATGATATAGATCGGCCGGGCTGGCATCAGGATAGGAGTAGGAGTCACAAGAGAGTCGGAAGTCACCGTGATGGGGCTGCTCGTGGCACTGGACTCGTACCCGTCGGTCACGGTCAGCGTCACATTGTACTCACCAGAGGTCTGGAACGTATGGGTGGGGTCCTGCCTTGTCGAGGAGCTGCCATCACCGAAGTCCCACTGCCAGCCGGTCGGGCTGCCCGGGCTCCTGTCGGTGAAATGCACGGTCAACGGAGCTGCGCCGCTCGCGATATCTGAGCTGAAGCTGGCATACAGAGTATCTGAGTATGCTGAGGCAACAGAGCCCATGGATACCAGGATAGCCAGTATCATGGTTGTTAGAACAAATCTGGATAGTTTCATCGTTTTTTGTCACCTTAAAAGCAGTTTTAGGTCATTCTTTGATAAAAACGGCCAATTTGCTACTTAATATGAAAAAGCGGTCTGTATAATATAAATAGTTTCATTTGGCGACGGGAGTATAGTCAGAATTGAAAAATAACTGCAATTTATAGGTTGTTGTGAGAGCTAAAAGTATAGCTGTTTAACCTGTTCAGGTTTACCCGGAAATCGCTGGTTAATAAATATCCGGGATGTCGGAAGTTTTTATCACATGAACATATCGAGGGTAGACTTCGTCTTCACCTTCTTCGCCGCATCCTTCTGCACCACCGGCGCAGCCACAACCACCGGCTTTTCCTCTGAAAACAGGTCCAGCGTCCGCTGGCTGTTACCCTGCATTAACGTCCGCTCATCGCACCCGAACGCTTCAGTAATCCTCGCAAGCCCCATTGCCAATCGCTCAGCATAATACTTGTAGTCCGGCCTTGCGGTAAATTCCAGCCCTTCGATGATCGGCTCCGCTCGGAGCGGCTGGGACGATCCGTTCGTGATGATGAAAGGCGTCTTCATGCCAGGCGTAAACTCGTAACCCATCTCCTGCAGGCGCTTTGCCACATTCACGTGGACCAGGGAATCCGGGTTATCATACGAGCTGAACTCGGCGACACTCTTGGAGATGACCAGCTTGGGCAGCTCTACTTTGCCTTTCAGGGTCATGTCGATCGTGTCCTTGCTGAACTTGACCGCATCTTCCGGCTTGCCTTCCAGCACGATCTGGAACACCTTCGTCATGGTCTCGCTCTGCAGGTCGAAAGAGTCAGTTCGCCGTGGCTCGTAGCCTCTGACAAGCAAAGTTTCTTCCGGCCAGATGATCTTACCAAAGTACCTCTTTTTAGCGTGTGCGAAGAACCTCTCCATGACCTTTTCCAGTTCGAGGTGCATGTTGCCCGCGGAGAACTCTGCCTGGATCTGGAACCCTATCATTTTACAGGCTTCCAGATTCTGGTGCTCTTTGGAGTTGAAAAATACCGAGTCGGTATCGCCTGCGATCACTAAAAAGCCACGGCTTTCGAGGGCGTCTACCACAGTGCGGATTTCGTCTCGGGCCCAGGAAGTGATACTCGGGGCAATGTACCGGCTGTACGGCCAGCGGCAGAACTTAGCGCCGAAATAGCCGTAGGTAGCGTTGGCGAGTACTTTGATAGCGTTTTGTAGACGGTTATAGTACTCTTCGGCATCAGTATCGCCATCTTGCTTGGCCTTCTTCATAAGAGCCTTGGCCTCTTTTCGAGAGTTTAACAGGCCTTCGACCATCCGCGGGGTAATGCCATACCGCTTTTCTTTCGGCAGGAAGTAGGCGCCGACCGGGGATATGTGGCCTGCCTCTTCCTTGTTTTTGGTTAACGTCGTGAAACAGATGTTATGCTTGATGATCTGGGACGGGTACATAGACGAGAAGTCGAGGCCGATCACCCATTCCCACAGGCCTGCCTTGGTCTCGTAGACGAAGCCGCCCTCGTAATCGTTAATATCGCCGCTGGCCATGGGAACAATCGCGTTCTCTTTGTCCACCATCCGGATTAACAAGCTCTCGATCATCCGGTTTTGTCCGCCCGAGACTTCCTTAACCGGCAGCTTCGAGGGAATGGCGACATCCATGAGCTTGTTGAGTGTATTGATCCGCGGGTGCATCAGAATGCGCATGGCAAGGTCTGCGTCTTTGAGACAGTACTTTACGACTTCGTCTTTTCGGTTGGTCCACTCTTCATCCATCCGGGTAGAGTTGATATTATCCTTGGTATCCCCGAACAGCTGCTGTGAGACATAGCCCAGGCCTTCGCGCTTCGGCCTCAGCTCCTTTTTAACAGATAGCCAGGCGTCCTGCAGCAGGCGTCCTTTGACATCCCAGGTCACGAAGCCCGTCGTCCGGTTTTCCCGACGGCTCATTCCGAGACGGTCCCGGCCGAGATTCATGGCTTCGCCGGACTGCATCTTTTTACCGTCGCGCTCTTTGAACAGGGCATTGGACCTGTCAAATAGCATCTGCAAGTCGAAATTGTTGATGTTATAGCCGGTGATTACGTCTGGGTCAAGCTTCCGGACTTCATCCACGAATTCCAGGAGAATACGGCGTTCGTCTTCGTCGCGCCTCTGGCGCTCATCTTCAGATAGAGTGTCAGTGCGAGTCCCGAAATCAGATACGAAATTCCGATCGATCTTTGAGCCATCGGCCTCATTGTAAACAGTAAAGCAGATACAGTAGATATTGCCATACTTGATCGAGCTTTCTATGTCGAAGCTCATGATCTTCAGCTTCGGGGTAAAGATGGGGCATTTCCCGAAATCTTCCGCCCTGGAAACTTTCAGGACGACGTCAGTTGAATAATCAGGGTCCTCAGTCATCTCCCCCGTCACCTTGACACACGTCTCAAGATCCAGATCATAGATGAAACGGTTGGTAAACACGATATCGGCGGCGAAGAAGACGGCTCGGTCCTCAAACTTCGCCCGCTCTTCCGGCTCCATAAACCTGAACAGATCGTAGGTGCCAATGAGCTTCTGGGAATACAGCCGGTCAGTCGGGGTCAGCCTCACATCCGACCCGTCAGCGGTCACCGTGAACTCCGGGTCAGCCCGAATCCGCTCCACGATTTCCGCAGGAGGATTGACCAGCTTGATCGTCTTATGCTGCAGCTCGTACTCAGTCCTGAACTTCGGGACCAGCCACGGAGCCCCTACTTTGACCTGTAAGAACCGTTCGTCCAGGCCTTTGTACTGCCTGGTGATCTCTTCCACAGAGAGCACATCCTCGCGCTCTTCCAGCTTTTGCTTCAGCGCTGGCGAGGTGAAAAAACAATGAAAGTACGGCTTGAAATCCGGGCAGAGAATCGTGATGCTCTGGTTCTCCCGGGTCTTCCCGAAAAGACGCACGATAACCTCATCACGGTCTTTTCCTTCCGCACCCTTCCTCGGCGTCACCGAGTACGTCGAGTCCAGAAGCCGCACATCAAAAGTCGCCTGAGCCATAACCACTGTCTTGCCATAAGCTCTCGGATGACATATAACTAATGCTCATCGCGAAAGTAACAACAACGACACAACGACTAATACCTCAACCACAACGATACAACGACACAACGATTTTTAATAATTGGATGTGTCTATATTTTTCTGTGAATTCTGCGTGATGTCTGTTAAGATGATCATTACGGGAATTTCGGCGTAAGGAGGTCTGAGAGTTCCCGGAGGTTGGAGGTTTGTGAGTTCCCGGGAGATCGCAGAGACATTTTTCAGGGGGAGGTCATGGAGGTCCGGAGATCAGTGAGGAGGAAGGTGAGGGGCAAGAGGTCCGGGAGAACTTTTTTAATTATCAGGTAATTTGTCTAACAGATTACGTGGGAGTGTCCCAATTTTTGCTGAAACTTTTTTTCGTTTAGTATTTGATCCTCATCCTAAAATGGGATTCTACTCGCGCTTCATCAAAAATTGGGATACTCTCGACACCCCCAATCATTTTAGTAATAATCGTTGTGCCGTTGTGGTTGATGGAAAAACGTTGTGCCGTTGTGCCGTTGTGGTAAAAAGTCATTGTGTATTCTTGGTTCTCAGTGAATAACGGCGGACGGATTCTGGCGTGACATTAGTAGTCCTCCGGCGGCGAAGAGTATGATGATCAATGCGGCGACTGTGCCGCTGTCGAGGCCGAAGATCCAGAAGGAGCTGCCGTTTACCAGTATGTTAAAGTTGGAGGTACCCACGAATAAGCCTGCGACGGAAGCGCCGGCGAGGATGCCAGCCCCGAATGCCTTCAGGCGGGTATAGAATTCCATCAGCAGGTATGCTGCGCATATCGCTACGGCGGACATGACTGTTTTGAGCAGGATGAACCCGGGTACTCCGGCAAGGTCGAATGCGGCCTTGATCAAAAAGCTCTTTTCATACTCGAAGCTGCCAAGGAAGTTATAGGCAGCCATCGTCGAAACGATGTCATAGAGTACGTAGAAAACAATCGCGGTAAATAGTAATAGCCGGTTCCACTTCACTATTTTGAAAATGCTCGGCATTAATATATAATATATCGAATAAAATAGCGGCTTTTGCAGAAGTAGCCATTATATAGCGACAGCCTGTGACAACCTTTATGTCTCAGACAGACCATGGCTTATTCATGCTTGACAGGCCATACACGTTCATCAACTCTGCCATGAGCGCGGACGGCAAGATATCGACTAAAAAGCGAAAGCAGGTCAAAATATCGGGCAAGACGGATTTTGACCGGGTCGACGAACTCCGGGCGTCCAGCGACGCGGTCATGGTGGGTATTGGCACAGTGTTGGCCGATGATCCGAGCCTGACCGTCAAGTCGGAGGACCGCCGCAAACGCCGGGCTATCGCAGGTAAGGATGAGAACCCGGTGCGCATTGTGGTGGACTCTCGCGCTAAAACGCCCCTGACGGCGGATATCTTTAAAAAAGGCACGGGCAAAAGAATTATTGTAGTCTCGCACAGGGCGCCGGCCGACCGTGTCGATGCTTTGCGCGAAAAGGCAGAGATCATTGTGGCTGGACAGGACGAAGTGGACCTGAAGCAGATGTCGGCTGAGCTTAAAAAAAGAGGCATCAGCCGGCTCATGGTGGAGGGAGGAGCCACCCTGAATTATGCAATGGTAAACAGCAGGCTCGTCGATGAGATCTCCGTGTTCGTGGGAAACCTGATCATCGGAGGCAAGGATGCACCGACCCTTATGGACGGGTCGGGGATTGACGAGCGGAGCGAGGCTGTCGAGTTACAGCTTCTGAAATTTGAACCGATGGATGAGGGGATCGTTTTAACGTGGAAAGTATTATAATTCAGGAATTTCCGGCGGACCAGAGAATTAAAGATCTGGCAAAAAAGTATGGATATGAAGAGTATATGGTAGCGCGGTTTGCCGTACTGGTGCCGGAGCTGGAGAAGTTCCTGGTCAGCATGGAAGCGCCACCAATGGTATATATCAGAGTTAACACCCTGAAAATCGCGCCCAATGCGCTGCTTAAAAGGCTCAGCGATAAGGGCTTTATTCTGAAGGCGGCGGACATTCCCGACTGCTTTGAGGTCGTTGGCGAGCCATACTCGATAGGAGCGTCTGCCGAACATCTGCTTGGCTACTTCTACGTACAGGACAAGTCATCCATGATCCCCGCGCTGGCCCTGGCGCCGAACCCGGGAGACGTGGTCATTGATATGGCGGCATCACCGGGTGGAAAGACAACGCACATTGCCCAGCTGATGAATAACGAGGGACTGGTCGTGGCTATCGAGAAGGAACCTGCAAGGCTCCCGTCTTTGCGTACGAACCTGGGACGATGCGGGGTGAGAAACGCCGTACTCTACAATATGGATGCGCTGGAGGCTGACACGATCGGAGTGAAAGCTGATAAGATACTGCTGGACGCACCGTGTACCGGCGAGGGCGTGATCGCCCGGGACCGCAGCAGAAAAACCAGCAGAGAGGAAGCGGATATCCAGTTCTGCTCGTCATTACAGCGGGAACTGATCGACGCTTCGATGAAAGTCTTAAAGCCGGGCGGGACGCTGGTCTACTCGACGTGCTCATACGCCCCGGAAGAAGATGAGCTGGTGGTGGATTACGCGGTCAAGAACTACGGACTGAAGGTTGAGCCGGTGCCTTATGGCTTACCGGGAATCGACAGGTTCGGTGACCTGACGTTCTGCCCGGATGTCAAGAACGCCAGACGACTGTATCCACATATACACAATACGACAGGATTTTTCGTCGCGAGGATGCGCTATGTTTAGAGGGCTTAAGAAAAACGAACTGACTCTGGTCCGCCGCGGACTGGATTACTGGGGCGCTTTCGACCTGTCGAAAGAGCTGAACCTGATCGCTAAGCAGGAGCAGGGTGAAAAGGTTGAGATCTTCGCCGCCACCAGTGAAGTGAAGTTCTTTGCCATAGGCAGAGAACCGGAGCCCCTGACGGCAGGCATATGTATCGGCGAAGCGGGCAAAAAGCAGTTCTTCCCCACGCTGGAAGGCCTGTTCATGGTCGCCCGGGTATCAGACAAAAAGAAAGTCAAAGTGACCGGACAGGCTGAAGCGCTTATACTTTACGGCCGAGACGTCTTCGGCTCGTCGATCTCGTGGGCTGACGAGAGTATCGCCCAGAATGAGCGTGTGATCATCGCCAACAAGTTCGGTGAAGCAATCGGCGTCGGCCGGGCACGGACCGACTACAAGGGCATCTTCGCAGACAGAGTAACGGTCAGCAACGAAGCCGATGTGGGGCTCTACATCAGAAACCAGGACCTCATGGCCGGATCCACCTGCCGCATCGGATTTTAAACGCCAAGAATCAAATTTTAAACGCCAAGACGCCAAGACGCCAAGAATGATTCGTTAAGCATTGAAAGGTTTCTTGGCGTCTTGGCATCCTATGAAAAACTTATTCGTATGGACTGAACCGGGGAGGTTATGTGCCTCCCGAGGTACGGCTTTTTCTCCGTCTTTTTAGTTTTTCTGGGTGGTCTGGTAGGTCTGAGACGGTTCTTCCTGTTTCCCGTATTAGCTTGATCATTTCTTCGATGCTGGGGATGGGGGATGATTCAGCTACGGTGGGAAGGCGTATTTGTTTAGGTTTTACTGTTGGTTCTTCGTAGTTTTCTTTATGGGATAAGAGATGGTGGATGATGCATAGTAGTTTTCTGGCGAGTGCTACTGCGGCTTTTTTGCTTCCTTTTCTTTCTTCTATCCGGTGGAAGAATTTCGAGAGCCGGTTATCCATCTTATTGATGACATGGGCTACTTGTACCAGCATCCGGCGGACGTGTTTGCTTCCTTGTTTTGTTATTCTTCCGGTGACCAGTTTTCCAGCGCTCTGATATACTCCCGGGACCAGACCGCACCAGCTTGCCAGCTTTTCTGGGGTGTCGAAATCGGTTATATCGCCGATCTCTGCGAGAATTGTTGCGCTGCTTACAAAACCCATGCCGGGAATGCTCATGAGTATTTTTAAGTCTTCCTTCCGAGAGACGAGCATTCTCATAATTTCACTGTCAATCCTTTCGATCTCTTCCTCAAAGTTCTTAATCCAGGTTAAGCAGTTTTGCAACAAGAGTCTGCTTGTTTCATCCAGTCCCATCGATAATGCTCGTCTCAACTGTTCTTCTTTTTTCTTAACACGTTTACTCTTAATCCCGTTGAGTATCTCCTCTACGCCCTTACCCTGAATCAACTCCTGGAGCATTTTTCTGCCGTTAGTTCCGAACACATCACTCAAGACGCTGCCGATCTTGATACAGCAAACTTCAAGGACTCGATGAGACCTGTTCTTGAACTGGCCCACTACACGCACGAGGATCTCCCGGTATCGTGTGAGTTCCCGGAGATTGTACTGGTCGCCCAGGAAGACTCTGCTCGCCGGTATCATGCCTGCCAAACGTAGTGTAGCTATCCATTTCGAATCAATCTTATCCGTCTTCTTATTCTTACTGCCAGGAGGCTTCTTGATCTTTCCCGGGTTAGCCACGATCACATTAAGACCACTGGAAAGAACGTTGTACAACTGTCTCCAGTACACTCCGGTACTTTCGAACGCGACTTCCTTACAATTATTCTCTACTATCCAGTCCCTGAGCTGATACAACCCATCCCCGGTCGTACAAAACTCAGCACGTAACAAAGAATCATCTTTCTCCAGGATTGTAGCAACGAACATATCCCTGTGAACATCTATACCACAAGCCTTATCCAAATCCAAACTCATTTTATCACATCCCACAAAAATGTGGTTATGTGGGCGATGGTACCCCCTAACAGGCCAGCTTCCTATACGCGCTCAAAAGGCGCACTCATACCTGCGATAAGTACCGCGAGCCAGATTCTTGGACGACCTCCAACAGTCAACGCCAACAACTGCCTTCACGCCCACATAAAAACAAAAACAACTTTTCATCACTTATACCTGACCAAGACCCCGATCATCCACCGACTCTT
Source organism: uncultured Methanocella sp. (assembly GCA_964548585.1). Lineage (GTDB taxonomy): Archaea > Halobacteriota > Methanocellia > Methanocellales > Methanocellaceae > Methanocella_A. The sequence goes on from CAZJRS010000027.1 coordinate 16,093, forward strand.
GGCGTTTTAAAAATCAAGACGTTTTTCCATCACTTATTCTCCCCACTGCATTTTGATCGTCGCCAGTTTTACCCCCAATATATCGAAACGTTTAAGTGAAAAGCACTCATTACCAGCTAGTAGATGAAAACACCGTCAAACAGGATTTATTTCACTTTCGCAATTATTATTTTGAACTTCCTGTTAGTGTACTCGCTGTCCGTAAACACAGCCAGTGCTGAAGGTACCGGTTACCTGATGGGCCGGGTCACGATGCCCGACCAGCAGACGGGTATTCCGAATGTGGTGGTCGAGCTCCAGAAGGACGAGTCCGGGGTCGATACCGGCATGGCTAAAGTGACCACCGATGAACAGGGCAACTTCTACATCACCAACCTCGAGGCGAATAACGAGTCGTGGGGTTACAGGCTTATCGCCACAAAGGGTAGCTGGGGTCAGAGTGCCACTCAGCACTTTTCGGTGATGGAAGGTACCTCTACAGTGGTTTCTGTACGTATTTTCCCGTACATCGGTCGCATGACCATGGAAACCGAGAAGAGTGTGATCGATGCGGACGGCTCTTCCCGGACGAACGTGATCATTAAGCTGTATGATATTGATGGCAAGCCGGTGCCGGACAATATGAATGTAGTGGTTTCGCAGGACAGCTATTATCCCAACCCAGGGCTGTTCCTGGCAGGTGACCAGAACGGCACAGAGCTGCTCATGCCCACCACCAGCGGAGGGAGAGTGGCGCTACAGTATGGCAATATCCCCATCGATAGCCTTGCCCGGAACGTTCAGCTCAAAGCTGAATGTGTCCAGTCCACCGGGAGTGCCACGACCAATCTTACCATAAATCTGGTAAAGCCTAACTCGATCACCGGTACCGTATACGATATGACCATGCGTCCGGTACCATATGCAGACGTGTACCTCTACAGGTGGAACGGGGTGAGTAAATACGTAGGCTATAACAGCACCGAAACAGGCAACTCGACGGATGGCAGCGGAAAGGCAGATGCGAACGGAACGTACCTGTTCTCGGTCATGCCTGCCGGGGACTACAAGGTCACGGCTAACGAATCCACGTTTAATAACTCGTCTACGGTAAAGGTGATCCAGGGCTCTTATGGGCAGTACATCATCCTGCCAATGAGCCGTGGCAGCGTCAAAGGCTATATCACTGACCCTCAGGGAGCCCTGGTGCCTGATGTCAGGGTAACACTTTACCGGGTTTATGAAGACAGGCTGACAGAGATGGCCAGTAACATATCGGACGACGAGGGCAGGTTCAGCTTTGACGACATCTGGTATGGCAGATATAACCTCCAGGCTCGCACCGGTACAGAAACCGCAGACCTTCCCCTGGTACTCGACACGCCCAAGGCTACGGCTTCAATGGCGCTCCGTAAATCATATGCAACTCCGAGCCCGACGCCGATAATAAGCCCGGGGAATAACACTACACCCACGATCAATGCTACGGCCATAGCTAATGCCACACCGACAAAACCGGCGAATACCACAGGGAAATCAGTTACGCCGAAGCCCCCGACACCGACGCCGTATCCGGTCACACCGGAGAATATGCTGAAAACGTATGGCGTAGGCATTGCGGTGATAGCGATCATTTGTATTGGTATGCTGTTTATTGCTATGCGCTTCATGCCTAGACAGTAAACACAATTTTCATATGCCTGCCGGACTTACATTACCACCATGGCCGCTTTAATCCGGGACTGGATGGGTAGTGAGCTCGCTGACTTTGAGCGGGCGCTCTTGTATGACCCGGACAGACAACACTGGGGCTGGCTAAAGTGGCTGCCCGAGGGCGGTAATCGCATTTTCTATTTATCTAAAAGTCCGTTCCTTGGTAAGGTCGGTATACCCACATATTATATTCTGCCGGAGGGCTATGACAGGCTTCTGACGGAGAACCAGTTCATCCGGGTGGAAGTGGATGGTATTCCGCAGGAGGAGCGGTACCCCGAGCGGTACATATCATACAGAGTCAAGTCAGTGGAGACGATTCCGGACCGAGAATTGATCAATATACTACCACGACCCAAGCTGTATATCGAAGAGTTCAGGCATGAGGCGACCATAAACTTCCACAACGCAGAAAAAGATAATCTGGACGTAGTCATTCCCCTACAGCTAGTCAGCAGCCCTTCGAACGAAGCAGGGCGAGGCGGCCTGACGGTACGACGGGAATCATTCCTGGAAAATGAGGCTGGCCAGGCGGAGGCTGTACGTAAGTTTAAGGATGGCGTGCTGGACTGCATTCCCACTGGATTCAAGATCATCAACCCTGCTTACATGTATATGCAGGTCACCCCGGGCAAGGAGGCTGGCCTGGAGCGTCTAAAAAAGAAGGTACGTGAGGTCAACCTGATGACGGAACCCGGTACTTCGCTGAGCATACACCTGCCGTTGATCCACCTTCAGTCCAGATATCAGTTCAGGCAGCGGCTGTCGTCTGACGTAGTCGCTTACCAGCTGACAGCTTTGATCTGCCAGCCGCACCTGAAAAGAGAAGATATCAAACCGATTGAAAGTTCAGTCAAAAAAGCCCGCAAGCGCATGGAGAAACTGTCAATAGATTTTAACATGATGCCCATGGCCGAGGTTAAGATTGCCGAAGCGTTTGCCCGTATGCGCCTGGTGCAAAACAACGCCATATACAAGTACCTTGATGACGCTTCCCGGCTGCTGGACACCCAGCGTAAAGTGACAGAAGATCTGTATCACGACCTGTGGAACCGCCAGGTCGAAGCGTACGAGGACCTCCGCAGTGCCTTTGACGGGGTCGAGATCAAAGGCATCCAGGTTGGCGGCAAAAAGAGATCGGTTAACATCAGCAGTTTTGATGCGTCGTTGTCCAGGCGAGACATCTCAGTATACATGGAGATCAGGCGCATGATCCAGGAGACAGGGGCGCAGCACATCAAGAAGCAGGCGCTGAAAAAGTCCCTCGCAATGGACGAAGCCCTGCTCAAGGAAAGCCTGGACATGCTCCGAACCCGTGGCTACGTCATCATGCTCCAGAACGGCTCGCTGATCAAGGTATTCGACCTCGGGGAGTTCAGCGACAAGTTCGACGAGGCGCTGCCGAAATGAATACTTTTGCTGTGTAGAATTATGAACTATGCCACTGCGCTGGTACGACTCAACAATACGAACGCTGCGCTGTGTTTAACCCGATAAAAAGAAAATCCGAATTATCCGTCGCAGTATAAAAAGTTAAAATTTTTAGGCTACCCATTCCAGATGGCGTTGAACATGCTGGCCTGGATGGACGCCACCGAAGTGTTGGGAATCCAGATGGCGATGGTGCTGTCTACGTCGGGGATGTCACCCTCGATGCGGGAATAGGTGATCAGCACTTCCCGGTCGTCAATGATGACGAACTTCGTGTACTCAGGCCCGCCGATCTTGATCTCCGGCACGACGGATGCCAGTTCTTCCGCGGGGTTGATTTCCCCGCCCTGGAATTTGATGCTCTTTCTGGTGATGACCCGGCTATTGACGCCTCTTTTCCGGGCGTAGGCGAGCTGCTTTTTCACCTGCTCAAGCTCCTCCTCAAAGTACAAAGCCCCCAGCAGCATGATGCTCTGCCTCGCCCGGCCCATCATGTCAAGGAGCTTAACGGTGATGTTGTCTGTGCCCCTCAGCAGCCACACCCGGGGGTTCTCCCGGTCCATCAGTCCGTCATACAGCATGGAGAGTTCGGCAGAGACCTCATCGACCTCTAGGTTAAAGGTGGCCTTCCGCTTGCCGAGCACTTCCTTCGGGTATCGAGCCCGGTAGGTAATAGGCCGGGTATGCTCCCGGTCGATCCAGCCCTCTACCTCCAGCCTACGCAGGACATCGTAGATCTTCGTCCGTGGAACTTCCGATTCCTGGGAGAGCTTTGTAGCATCACTCGGCCCCAGCGACACCAGCGTCTGGTACGCCCGGGCCCCGTAGTAGGTTAAACCCAGCTGCTGTAGAGTCTGCAGAGTCTTTTCATCGAGCAGCATAAATGGGTATTACTACTTTTACCCTTATAAAAGTTACATCAAGCATACAGGAAAGTATAATTGCCTGATGAAACATATAATAATGGAGCATGTCGCCGCAAATCCCGGATTAACGGCGTTAATTTGGAAGGCTGAAAGGGCGCGCATCGGAGATTATCCCTGTGTACCCCTTGACAAGTGACAAAAAATTTATAACGGGCGCTAACATGAAAACAGCAGTGATCTTCGACAGTGCAGGTACCTTGTTAAAAGCGTACAGGGTGGCCAAGGATGTCCGAAAGGGACTGATAGTCGAGAACGTGGCGTCGACCAACATGGTGCTCCACAACGAAGGATGCGCGCTGGTAGCTTTGAGTACAGACTCGGTAGACTTCCTGAACCAGCTGGATCCGGGCATGACCATTTCGGCTTTCCTGGCATCGTCCAGCATTGGCCTGGATGTCATATGCCGGCGGACCAGTTGTACCGCGGAGAGTATTGCCCTGGCTGCCCGTGGAGATAGCAGGGCTACCATAGGTGATATGCAGGATGCGGTAGCCGCGGTTAAGCTTAAGTGCAAAGATATATATTATGTCAATATGGGTTTCGTAGTGGACGTACCCCATGGTGAAATACCCTATGTACTGGCCACAGGCGGCCGGCTTTTCTCAGGCGTCAAACGTCTGATCCAGAGGCTTAGCGACATGGGGATTGACATATACATAGCATCAGGAGATAACAGAAAGTCGCTCACGGCTCTTGCCAGGGAACTGAATCTCCCCGAATCGAGAGTCTATGATGCGCTGTCGCCAACGGGCAAAAAGGAACTGGTCGTGAAGCTTCGGGAAAAATATGACCGAGTCATGATGATCGGTGACGGAATCAATGATCAGCTGGCCATTGAAGCGGCAGACCTGGGTGTGCTTACCGTTCAGCAGGCAAGCCCGCGCCCACAGATTCTTTACGATACGGCCGACCTGGTGATCGACGATATCACAGACGTAGAAAGCGTGGTCAGGGCAAGTATACATAAAGGAGAATGACATTTACTAGCAGATCTTTACATTCATTATCCCGGAGGAAACTGGAGTGACTGCCTTTATTGAAGTTAAAAACCTGAATGTGAAGTACGGGGATAAAATCGTACTTAAAAATATCAACCTCACCATCGACGAAGGTGAGGTCCTCGGCATCATCGGCCGAAGCGGATCGGGCAAAACCATACTGCTACATGTGATCCGGGGCATAGACGAGGATATCCCGGCGACGGGCAGCCTTATTTTCCATGTGGCCCGGTGTGAAACCTGTGGTTACACGAACCCGCGGTCATGGGCAGACAAGCCCTGCCCGAAATGTGAAGGCACAATGAAAGCCTGGGACATCGATACACTGTCACCTGACCTGACGGATAGTGATCGCAGAAATATTTCGTCCCGTATCGCCATTATGATCCAGCGGACCTTCGCCCTGTACGGCGATGACAGAGTCATCGAAAACGTCATGCGGGCGCTCGAAGACATAAACTATTCTAAAGATCATACCCAGAGCCAGCTTGTTCAGCGGGCAGCAGACCTGATCGAACAAGTGAAGCTGTCCCATCGCATGATGCATATTGCCAGGGACCTTTCAGGAGGCGAGAAACAGCGAGTAGTGCTAGCCCGTCAGCTGGCCAAACAACCCATGATGCTGCTCGCGGACGAGCCGACTGGCACACTGGACCCTAAGACAGCAAATATCGTCCACCAGGGAATCATCCAGGCGGCGAAAGACAGCAACATGACGGTGCTCATCACATCGCACTTCCAGGACGTCATCAAGGATATGGCAACCAGGGCGATTCTCCTCGATAACGGCGAGATCAAGATGGATGGTACCCCCGACGCAGTCATCAACGAGTTTATGAAGTTCTCCAAAGCGGTCGAAAAGCAAGAATATAAGACGGGAGAGGAGATCGTCAGGGTACAAGACCTGGAAAAGACCTACCTGTCCATCGACCGGGGCATCATCAAGGCGATCAACAAGGTTTCGTTCGACGTGAAAGAAGGAGAGATCTTTGGCGTGATCGGAGTCAGTGGCGCCGGAAAGACATCGCTGTCGAACGCAATCACCGGCAACCTGGAAGAGACGCATGGGATCTGCGAAGTGCGGATCGGCGACGACTGGGTTAACATGCTAGAGCCGGGCTACTATGCCCGCGGCAGGGCGAAGATGTACGTCGGCCTGCTACACCAGGAATACGACCTCTACCCACACCGGACGGTCGTGGATAACATGACTGAATCGATCGGCCTCGACTTCCCGGCCGAACTGGCGGAGCGGAAAGCAATTCATACGTTGCAGATCGCCGGTTTCAGCGAGGATAAAAGCGCTGAGGTTCTCTCCATGTATCCCCACGAGCTGTCGGAAGGTGAACGTCACAGGGTCGCGTTGGCCCAGGTCCTGATTCGGGAACCCCGCATCGTCGTCCTTGACGAACCAACGGGAACGATGGATCCGTTCACGAAGCGCGATGTGGCAAGCTCTATTCTCTCATCCAGAAACGAGATCGGAGAAACCTTTGTCATCGTATCACACGACATGGAGTTCGTTCGCATGGTTTGCGACCGGGTGATGTTGATGCGGGCAGGGAAGATTGTCGACATTGGCGACGTCGAAACCGTGCTTTCCAAGATTACGGAGCAAGAGCGTCAGATCATGGCAAAGAGCACATAAAAAGGCTTTTTTTATGGCGCTGCCAGAGTCAGTAGTAATCCTGTTTCATAAAGTATATCATATTAAAAACAAGTTTACACGGAAGAAGAGGGTACTTTGAGCGGAGTATTTGTCGTAGACGTCAATGGGAAAAAAGTCCCGGTAAAGCAGGGCGGGACACTGGCCGACGCGCTGGCTGCTGCCGGGGTCAGCCATCAGCCGGGCACAGTCATCGGCATCATCAGCGGCAAGGAAGAAGCCCGTAAGGAAGTCGCAACGGAGTTCCGGGTGCTCACCACCAAGGGTGAAATCCGGCTGGAGCTGACAGGGGCGTTCAAACAAGTCTGGCTGGACAGCTATAGCCAGTTTACAGGCTCGAGAACCAGGTGGACATCAAGTCAGGCGATCTCGTTCGGGCCGGCACCGACAGGAGTAGCGGCCGGTAAAAGCGAATCGGAGTACAGGCGGTGGGCTGTTAGCTTCGGCACAGGTGGCTACGACGCTAAGAATTCGTATATGATTTTTATTAAGGCAGATCACTCGGCGGATTATGGCGTCAAGGATGGTGGAGCTTTCGGCCGGGTAGTAGCGGGTAAGAACGTGTTGGCTAATCTGGGCCAGGATGATTCGATCACTTCGATCGAGCCTCTGGTGAAGCTGGAAAAGTTTGCCAATAAGATCGTTACGACAGATACGTCAATGCCGGTAGAAGACGGCATGGAGATCCATACTATCCTGGAGATCGAGATGCTGCCGAAGGCGAAAGAGGGCGCGGAGCACTTTTATGCGGCGGTCAAAGACGGCATGTTCCCAGTAGATTTTGCTGCCAGTACCTTCGTTTCGAGCGATATCATGCTGGGCGAGGTCAGCCCTTACGAGAACCTGGCGGCACGAAGCGAGGGCGCGGTGAGCATCCGCACGGATGGAAACGGCAAAGGACGCATATATATTTCCAGAGCAGACATGACGTCGAGCATATATCACTCGATCGTAGGGCATGTCACCAGTGGCATTGAGCTGGTCAAGATGGTCAGCCCCGGGCAGCGTATCGGGATTACTACGATCCCGGATCGCCTCAGTGTGATAGGCATGGATGTAAAGGTAGCCGAATCGTTTCTGACGCAGAGGGGAATCAAGTATGAAAACGCTGGCTATCAGGGGGATGATGCAGTCGTTGTCGACCAGTCGCCCAGGACAACTATGGAAATTGTCAGTTCAGGCAATGTCAAGATCACATCGATTCCCCGGCAGAACCTGGTGGAGATCCGGATGTACGAAAGCTCCGCCCCCCAGTCAGTCGAATATTTCCGCCGGGCAACGGGCTTGAAAGAGCAGCACGTGGGAGCCCTGAATGTGTATTTCAAGTACGAAGACACGTTGCTTTTCAAAGGCAAGACAGTCCACGTGGGCGAATTAATCCCTGAGAACAAACCGGATGATGGCTCGACAGTGGCGGCGGGAGAGATCGGGATGACCAATATGGCCGCGAAGTACATTGGTATGGTCGGTGTACGGTTCGGCCCGAGCAGCAAGTTCGGCCCGACGGGAGAGAAGTATGCCGCAACGAATATCATCGGAAAGGTGCTCGACCCGGAGAAGCTGAAGAAAGCGAAAGATAAAGAGACCGTGTATTTCCGGGAGGTGCGATGATGGCAACAGAGGACGAGGTCATAACGAAAATGGTGGTCATATCTGACTCGTTACTACCCGCAGAGGTTGCGATCAGCGCGTACAAGATCACCGGTGACGTTACCATCAAAGAGACCTGCTACGGGCTCATGATTACGGGAAAACGCGCAGAGGTCGACCATATGGCCAGCGAGCTTCGAAAAGAGAACCCCTATAAGATATTTATTAAAGAACGAGGGTACCCGTCGGGTGATAAAAGACGGTGCCGCGCCAACAGGGGAGGAGGCCCGAGGCCTGGGTTTCACCAGCTGAAGTACGAGCTGGACATCCTGCCGGAGATTGCCAAAGGGCTGGTGCTGGCGGAGCGCGGTAGCAAGCCGGTCCCCCAGCCGAGACCGAAGAACCTGGACGTAGACAGATTTGTGGAAATTATAAAGGATATGACCAAGGAAGGCGATTCACAGTGAAGATTTTTATTTATCCCCCTAATAGTCTCATCCTCTCGGACCTCGTGGAGCGCTTTGGCCATGAGCCACTGACCCTGATGACCGAAGTCCGAAAGAAGGTGACAAACCCAAGCCTGGACTCACCACCGATGAACATGACACCCGAAGACCCTAAGAAAGGCTTGAAATATGCTGCCATCGAGATCCCGTCAGGCGTCAGAGGGCGGATGGCACTGATGGACCCGCTGATCGAGAATGCGGAAGCGGCCATCATTGTAGAGGATGCGGAGTACATGTTCGGTTGTATGGGCTGTGCCAGGACGAACGAACTGCTCAAGTACACGATCCGTAAGAAAGGTATCCCGGTACTCGAGTTACAGTACCCCCATAACGAGAATGAAGCAAAAAATTTCGTGCTTTACGTCAAAGAGTTCCTGGATGGGCTTAAGGCTAACACGATTCAGCCGGAGGCTGGCAAATGAGAAAAATTCGCATAGCTCACCTTACCTGTGGCTCTGAACATAGCGGGGTACAGGGTGAGATCGAAAAAGCCGCGGAGACAGTCTCCGCCCAGATCGTATTTCCCGAAGTGGAAATCGGAAACGTCAAGGAGAACGCCAACGCGTTCGGCCTACAGGTAGCCAGCCCCGACCTGCGGTTGATGATCGCCAGGGCTAAAAGCATTGTGAATGGCGACACCAAGGCAGATGCGGTATTCATCACCACCTGCTTCCGCTGTGCGGAAGGCGCGATCGTTAGGAATGCTCTGCGTGACTATATCCACGAGAAAGCAGGCATACCGGTTATCAGCTATTCTTTCACGGAGAGAACAAGCCACGAGACGCTACTGACAAGAATGGAAGCCTTGTCGACAACCGCATTACGTCGCAGTCTCCTCGCGAGAGAAGAGCAAACTGGCCTGACAGCAGGTATCGACTCCGGCTCCAGCACGACTAAGGCGGTTGTCATGCGGGATAACAAGGTCATCGGTACCGGCTGGGTCAAGTCTACAGATGTACTCAAGAGCGCCGAGGAAGCCTTCAGCAAGGCACTGGCCGAAGCAGGAGTCAGGCGAGAAGACCTGGAAGGGCTCGGCACGACCGGCTATGGCAGGTTCCTGATAGGCAAACACTATAATGCTGATCTGATTCAGGAAGAGTTGACAGTCAATTCCAAGGGCGCAGTATATCTGGCGGGCAAGCAGAAAGGACCAGCTACCGTGATCGATATCGGTGGCATGGATAACAAGGCCATATCGGTGCTGGACGGCATTCCCGGCAGCTTCACGATGGGCGGGATCTGCGCGGGCGCATCCGGCAGGTTCCTTGAACAGTCGGCCAACCGTCTAGGCGTCGATATCAGCGAGATGGGCGCACTGGCGGTTAAGGGAGATCACCTCAACGTGACGATGAACAGCTACTGTATAGTCTTCGGTACCCAGAGCCTGATCAATTCGCTGTCTCAGGGGAAAGCTCAGGCAGACGTGGCAGCGGCAGCCTGCTACAGCGTCGCTGAGCAGGTCTACGAGCAGCAGCTACAGGAGATCGAGGTTAAGAAGCCGGTCATCATGGTAGGCGGTTCGTCACTCAACATCGGCCTGGTGAAAGCGATGGGCGATCTCCTCCATATCGACATCATTGTCCCGCCGTACTCCCAGTACATCGGAGCAGTGGGATCAGCCCTGCTTGTCTCCGGGATAAGGGAGGGAAAAACTAAGGATGAGCAGTGAAATGATGGAGCCGCTCGAAGTTTTCATAGTAGAAAGCACCGACCCCGAAGGCGGTAAGAAGTACGAGGAAGTCATCAAAGACGTACTCACAGACCTGAACATAGTGAGAACTATAGGCCGCTTAAGGGTATACATCGATCCTAAAGAGCCGGTGTTCATAGTGGTAGGACTGTTCAGACAGGGCATGCCTACGATCACGCTCGGCGATGTGGCAGACATCAACAGTGCTAACGAGGGTATCCTGGTGTCCGTCCGGGAAGAAGAATACGCGGGAACAGCAGTAAGCAAACTGTACAACAAGTTCGGGCGAGACAAGATCAGCCCTACAGACCGAACTTCAGTAATCGTTCACCCACAGGGCGACTATGGCCAGCAGCACGACGATATCTCGGCCATTGTAGTCTATGATCCCAAAGATGAGCTAAAAAAATCAATGATAGATGCACTGATCAGGATCGTACCGGAAGGCTTCAGAGTCAGGAAACACCACATTTCCGAACGCATGATGGCATTTATTGCATCAGAAGACCCAATCAAGCCAGAATGGGTCGAGATATGCCAGCGCATCCGCGCAGAGATCAAGCTGGACAAGGAGGCTTAAACCCCAATGGAACCGCTGATTTACCAGGGTGGCGTATACAAGCACGAGCAGATGATCGAGCTGATCGAGGATCTTGGCGGCTACATCCTGCAAAAAAACGTCCTCCAGCTTGACGTCATCGTAGTCATGCTGGTGCCGAACGCAGATTTGCCGCTGATCGAGGCCAAGTCTAAAGAACTGCTGGGCAAACTGACAAAAGCACCACTAGCAGGAGCTGAGATCGCAGTTGTCACGCCGACACTGGCCTACCAGCACCTGCCCCACCTGGCTTGCGACATTGCTGAATACCTGCGCCGCGCAGGCTCCAAGACAAATATGATTGGCCTCGCCAGAGGAGTAGGCAAACGCGTAGCCCAGCTGAAGGCATCGGAGATCGACCTGATCAACGAGCACGACGCCGCCGTCTTTACCTACGGCAACTTCAGGGAATGCATCAAGGAAAAGACCAAGCTGTTCAGGGACATCGAAGTCCCCATCGTCGTCACCGGTGGCCCGACAATGGAGATCGCCGAAGTGCCCGGCTGCGTCGCCTATATAGGCGGCCTGGGCAGAATCACGCACCGGACCCGGCAGAAAGAGGAACTGGCAATCCTCGACAAACTGGTCGACGCTACAGGCAATGTCCTGGATCAGCGCCGGGAAGAGCTGGATAAAGACCAGCTCAGCGTCAGCCCGGCACGAGTCATGTACGAGATCGAAAAACAGATCCCGGACATCCCCGAGTCCCTCGCACCCGCGCCTCTGACACTACAGCTAAACGGCTGCCGCATCAAAGTATCGTACGACGAGTACGCGGACAAGATCCTCAATGTCAGGTTTGACGAAGGGATATACATGCGCGAGGTCGCGAAGCTGTACCGGTCAAGGATGAGGGACTACATTATATTGCGAATACTCCCGAAATCAGAGACAGGCTTCGTCATTTAAATAAAAAATGCAAAGGCGCTAAGAAACCTTAAAGTGATTGACAGGCAAAGGAGTTACTGTACACAGCAGTGAAGAACCAGAATTTTTTTAAAAAAATTGAACTTACCGTCTCCGGATTCCAGAACGGTTAATGACCATGCCGGCTGCGGCGATGCCGCCTGCCATGGCAAACGGAATGAAGGGCAGGCATCCGTCGAAGCCTCGTTTACCCGGCCCCTGAGTCGGGGTACTGGTGGCCTCGGCGGTTACACGATCAACCGGGGTGGGACTTGGCGTAGCTTTAGGGATCGTATAGATCGTTTCATAGAAGCCCTGTTTGATGATAAACTGAGTGATCACCGCATTTCGAGGCACTGCCACTTCGATGATCTTGGGGTCGGTGATGGTATGCGGCAGGACAGATTCTCCGGTATAGTCTTCCATATCGTTCTGGTACTGGTTTCCGTTGCGGTCGACAAAGAGTACCTTGATGAACGCACGGATCTGTGAATCACCGGTGTTCTCATAGCTGTAGACAAGGTGAACCCACTTGAGGTTCTGCGAGTCCTCTGGCGGGAAGATGTTGTTGATAGGCTTTTCCGTAGTGTTTATCTGGATTAAATGGATGATAACCGGCCTCTGCTTATCGTGATATAAAAATTCCTCTGTCTGAGGCAACTGTATGTTTTGATCTGCAACGGCAGCCTGAGCCACCAGCGCCAGGAAGATGGTTCCCGCGAGGATAATCGGGGAAATACGGCGGAGCATAGTGCTATGATTCCGATTTAAGGATTTATACTTTTTGAATTAACCGGGTATAAGCATCCCTATCTTGCGAATAAAAGAATAAAAGCAACCGATTTTCCAACCACTACCCCTTCATCGCTAAACATCCATGCTTACGTACACAAAAGCATTACGCACGCCTGTTCCGGTTATCTATAAATACTCCCAGACGGATAACTACCTTATCATTTCACACAAGCAGGCGATGCACGTTGAAGTTCGAGAACACGCTAAAGGGGATTTTCGGAAAAGAGCCTGACGAAGCAGTACAGGATCTGCTGAAGAACATCGAGGAAGACTATGGTGAAGTACCGTTTATCCTCAAGGCAATGAGCGATAAGCCGAACGTGCTGCTGCCCAAGATCATCTACGATGACGCAGTCCTGCGAAACCCCGAGCACCTCGACGAGAAGACCGTCGAGCTGATCACCATCGGCGTAGCGACAGCCCTGAAGTGCGATCACTGCCTAAAAATGCACCTGCGTGTAGCACGTCGTAAGGGCATCCCAGAGGAAGAGGTCTTTGAAGCGATCCTGCTGGCAAGCGCGCTTTCCAACACCGCGGCACTTGCCCAGGCAATGCGCGTCTTCGAGGAAGACAAGGAAAAGTACAGGGACGCGGAAACGCTCAAGGACGAATGCCCCGGATGCATCGTCTACGAGAATAACCACAAGAACAATCAAAACGGCGTAGACAAATCCGACTAAAGGTGGTCGAGGAACCAGTTCCTCACCAGCTCAAACATTTCATTACTATTCTGGCTGATGCCATGATCTGCACCTGGGAATAATACCAGTTTTTTAGGCTCTTTTGCTCGTTTATCAATATCCACAGAGCACTGGTACGTCAAAGTCCTGTCACCGGTACCATGGATAACCAGAAGAGGCCGTGGAGTGAGATCGGCCACATGTTCCGTGCCAAGCGACTGACTGGCAACAGTAACGACAGTTTTAACACGCTGATCCATAACGCCAGCAGATATGACGACAGCACCTCCGAAAGACCAGCCCATAAGCCCGATCCGGCTAATCTTCTCTACGTCACCGAGATACTCGATACAGGCAAGCAAGTCCGAGACACATTCCTCGAGGTCAGAGTCATACCGACAGTTGATCAGCAACGAGGATATGCCAGACTCAAGAAGACCCTCGGCCAGAGGATGATACGTATTGGAAGGACCGTGGGTGCCACCACCTACGCCATGCATGTAAATGACGCCTTTGTCAGAGTTCCCTCGGTAGAATTCGCTGTTGACGTATCCATCTTTATTTTTGATTTCGAATAAGAGGGGCGATGTCTGCATCGACGAGGTTTCTTTCTGGCGATGATAAATGATGTACTGATATTTTAAGCATAAAAAGGTTTGAACTTTTAGATACAGTTAATCAAAGTTCTTCTCCATCGCATTAATCACCGTTTTCATGACTTTGATCCGCGCATAGTTTTTATCGTTAGCTTCTACGATGGTCCACGGAGCATAGGTGGTGCTGGTCCGGTAAAGCATCTCGTCGATGGCGTTCTTGTACTGGTCCCACTTCTCCCGGTTTCGCCAGTCTTCGTCGGTGATCTTCCAGGATTTTTCTGGGTTTTCTGCCCGGGCCTGGAAACGTTTAAGCTGCTCGTCTTTATCGATGTGTAGCCAGAATTTCACCAGTACAGCGCCACTATTGACAATCTGCTCCTCCATCTCGTTGATCTCGTTATAAGAACGCTCCCAGTCGGCTCTCTGGCATAAGTTTTCGACCCGCTCGACAAGCACCCGGCCGTACCAGCTACGGTCGAAGATAGTGAAATGACCAGCCCCCGGGAAATGTGTCCAGAACCGCCACAGGTAATTATGTGATTTTTCGAGATCGTTTGGTGCCCCGATAGGTACGACAGTGTAGCCTCGAGGATCCATGCTCTGGGTAAGCCTCTTGATAGCTCCGCCCTTGCCTGCCGAGTCCCAGCCCTCGAACAAGACGACAGTCGGTACATCTTGATCATACGCCTTAAACTGGGCTTTTCTAATGTCGACCTGACATTTTTCAAGCCTTTCCTCATACTCTTTCTTAGAAAAAGATTTAGACAAATCAGCTTTATCAAGCATAGAGGAGTTCATGTCGGGGATAAGCTGACCCTGAAGATCAGGCATATCGGAGGCTTTCGGGACTTGTGACACGGCAATAATCCGCTCTAATGACTCTATGGTTTTGGTTAGGATCTTCGCTTCTGCAAACCGCTTATCCTCAGCCTCGACAATGATCCATGGCGCATAGCTGAAATCGGTTTTCTCGATCAGATTTTCGACGGCGTCAGAATATTTTTCATACTTCTTATGGCTCTGCCAGGACTTACTGGTGATCATCCAGGAAGTAGAACGATCGGCATCGAGCTCTTCAAAGCGCTTCTTCTGCTCCTTCTTGCTGATGTGCAAGAAAAACTTCAGTATCATAAACCCGTCCGCGGCGAGAGTACGTTCAAAATAGTTGATCTCAGTGATGGGCCCGTTTTCCAGGTCTGATAACCCAGCCTGCCGCTCTACGAGCGTCCGATGATACCAGCTTAAGCTGAAAATCGCCATCCTCCCCTTAGAAGGCGTCTTGACCCAGAACCGCGAGAAGAATGGCTTCATGCGATCTTCCTGGCTGGGTTCCCTGATATCATAGACATCAAAACCCCGGGGGTCCATAGGCAAGATCAGTTCGTTGATCAGCTCACCCTTCCCCGACGCTTCCCACCCCTCGAAAACGATGATGACAGGGATGCTCAGCCGATTCGCTTCACGCTGAAGAGAAGCCAGCTTTTTCCGGAGATCAGGCACGATTCTCTCGTAGTCTTTTTTATCCAGATTCTTGGAGAGGTCAATCTTCTCAAACACCACAAATCACTCGTGAAGTAAAGTTAGGCAACCATAATTGATAAGTTTAATCGACCGAAGGTAGATTTACGACTTTGAAAGCAGGAGTGTCTGCCGATATATCAAGTCATTTGCCTGATTTTTTCTTTGCGATTTTCACTGGAACTTTTAGTTTAGGCTCCAGCCCGTAGACGTTGATCATCTGGATAAGTTCCGTGAACGCCTGGACTTCGAAGTCAAGCACGTCTTTTTTGCTCATGCCGATGGTCATCTCACCGTCTGCCGTCAGTCGATCGGGTCCCCGGCGGACAAAGCGTTCCAGACCGTCGGCGGATAGGACTTCTTCAGCTTCTCTATCCCATACGAAGGTGCGGCCGGGCAGCAATACGGTGTCCTTGACGTTCTTGAGATCGAGGCCTTTCAGGTCGTCGATGGTGATCAGACATGCAACGTCTTTCTCTGCCGGTACGACGTTTACGGTGCCGCCGAGCTTTGAGAAGATTTCGGATAGCATCGGGGCTGCGACTGTGCCTGTGACTACTGTTGCTTCTTTTGTGATGACAGGAAGCTTCTTCAGCAGCTTCGGATAGTGTCGGATGGCAAACGGCGAGCCGATCTCGGGATCGCCGAGGGGAGTACCGGTCACCCGGAAATTATACCGAGAAGCGATATCGTGGACAATATCCTCAAACTCCTTGATCGTATGAGATTTGATGCCTTTGATCAGCGGAGCGTTTTTCAAGATCAGACCCTGCTCTTCGGTGTTGGCAAAGCGCATCAGGATAATACCTTTCACACCCCACTTCTGCAGCAGATCGCAAGTCTTAATCAGATCTTCCCCGTCGTTTACACCCGGAATCAGGACGGACGCAGCATACACATCGCACGACCTACAGAACCGGCGCAGTGCCTCCAGAGACTCTTCCGGATGTTTGTCATTCATGTATTCCTTACGCTTTTTCGGATCGGCGGAAAAAACGGTGAAGGTGACCTCAGTCACCCCGTTTTCAATATAAAAGTCAGCGTCATCGGCGCCCTCGAAACCTTTGCCGCTGGTATAGCCGAGATGGATAGGAACCCCAACCTGACCCAGGAACCCGACAAGCTCCTTCAGCTGCGGATAACAGCTTACATCCCCACCGCCACTCACAGTGATCTTGTCCACACACTGGTTAAACATCAGCGACTGCTGCACTTCGGAAGCCACCATCATCAAGGGCTTAAAACCAGGATACTGCTCCTTCACGCCACGGGTACAATAATCACACCCTTTCTGGAAGGGCATACAGTACTTACAGCCGAAGGCCTCAACGTCCCCTACCAGCTTAAAATAACAGTACTTACAAAAGCCCCGGCAATCCTTCCCCGGGCTCCCACCCACGTCCGCGAGAACCTCAACCATGATAAGGACAAGTATTGCGGGCGAAGAGTAATAACAGTTTTCGTACCTCAAAAACCACAAAATAGGGACAATCAAAATAGAACTACAAAAAACACAGAGACTTACACAGAGACGATTTACCACAAAGAACACAGAGACTTACACAGAGACACAAAGGTTGATCAATAAACACAAACTCGATTACGTTGTTTTAAAAATCTCTGTGCCTCTGTGGCAAACCTCTGTGCCCTTTGTGGTAAAAAATCTCTGTGCCTCTGTGGCAAACCTCTGTGCCCTTTGTGGTAAAAATATCTGTAAATGAATAAAAAAGAGGGAGCATCAGGCATACGCCTAATGCTTGGTTTCGGTTGTACCGGCGGTCATTGTGAAGTTCTGGGGTTTCTTGTTGGAGAAGAATACCATCACGGTTTTAGATGGCTTGTAACCGTCTTTCTCGAGGTCTAACAGGTAAAGTCCCTGTGGGAAGCCATCGATGACGAGGTCGCCGTTTGCGTCAGTGGTCCCCATGTAGAACTGGTTGTTGATAACCTTGACACCTGCGAGGCTCTGCTTGGTGGCCTTATCAGTGATGTGCATCGTGAGATTCAGTGTGTACTTTTCGGGCGACGTCATGACGACGACCGGCTTGTGAGTGAAATCCGCAGTAACAGTCGTGTTGTTGATGCCTTTCATAGAGACAGTGACTGTGTGGTTGCCCGTGAGCGACTCCTTGAGTGACAGGTTGCCCTTCGAATCGGTCTTTCCTGCATCAGTACCGTCGACCATGACCGTGGCACCTGACACTTTGTGCCCCGTGGTGCCGATAATGACCTGGACGTCAGGAGTAGACGTCGTCGTGGCATGGCTGCTCTCCGAAGCAACGGCTACCTGGACGGTCGCCAGTGACATCAGTACGATAACTGCAAATGCGATCAGCTTGAAAATGATCTTTTGAACCATGTGATTACCTCTACGGCGATTGTTGCAACTATAAGTACGTCAGATTAGATAACCTTTTTGTTTACTATTTTATTTAAAGATCGGTTCGTTGACCTGAAATGATGAAATACGTACTACTTTACAAAAATAGGACCAAGGCCTAAATGCTACGCATATGGCAGGGACTAGTCATAAAATGTTTAGAAATTGAGAGTATAAAAATTAGAAGATGATACTGGGCCGTGACAGAAAATAAGCAGCCCATATAAGACTCAAATGGTTAATAAAAAGATGGACGAATCCATAAACCTGGCATAAACCGCGTTACATATCCGCAATTGCTTGCCGAAACCTCATCAATCGTCATACCTTCGTTTTTGGCAAAATAGAAAATCAGAGATATCTAAGATTAATTTCGACTTCTTCAAAAGAAGGAACATCAAAGTGACATTCAACCGCTTCGTGGATATTATGAATCAACTCATCCTTTGTCATGCCTTCACTAAAGATTCCCTGATCCATATCTGCGGCGTATAATCCCCCATCCCGCCCTATTTTTACCTCGAAATTAGCATGATACTTTTTCACATGAGGGAGATCTGTTTCTATAGCTTTATAACCAGTTTCTTGATAAAGCGAGATGCTATAAGAATCGGCCGCTAATTTATCGCTCACCTGTCGACCCCCGTTAATTATTTACTATCGATAGAGTATTTTTCAAATTTTAATATGACATGCTCGATATATAAAGCCTTTGTCGAGTAATAATAAAGATAATTAGAGCTTATCTGGTATGTTGAAAAGACACAGACATCAAGATGATGAGATTGTATTTCTTGGGTATCTGACAAGGTAATGGGAGCTTGTCCCATCACCTTACTCGACATATAGTAAACGGTTATAGATCCATTGCAAGGAGAACCTGTTCCCGGCCATCATCGAAGTAACCAGTCACTATGACGTGAGTCGGAGAGACGAGGTCGTCGGACAGATCATCGGCAGTTCCGGCATCCTCTTTTATCGTTAGTGATCCGCCTTTTGACTTTAGGTCTTCCAGTGCAGCCTCATCATAGACATCTATCGCATAATCTACACCATAAGGCTGGTAGGATACAGCGACGGACTCAAGCCGGCTCGCATCTGCACCACCGTTGTTGGTGATGATAATATCGCCTGATGCAGACTTTTTCATCGTTATACCCACTGTGAACGGCTTCTCTAAAGGTACAGTCTTGCCGTCCGGGCCGGTGATAGTACCGGACGAGGTGCTAAACATAAACGCACCGAGGACTGCCAGGATAACGACCCCGATAACGGCTAACACAAGAAGTGCGATGACAACGATAATCGCGATCAGCACGATTTTTAATTTCTTATCCAAAGAATTACACCTCAATTAACTGATGTGCAATAATGATTCAGGGGATATTAACACTTTTGATTTCACTAAAAAAATCGGCGGCAAGAGAGTTTTACCCGCGTTATATTGTAGTCCTGATTAAGAGTTCGGTTGCCGTATATCGGATCATGGAAGATCTAAAAACTGACTCTATACCCCATGCAAAACTTTCGGGGTTTTACCACTATCTAAGAATAATGTACAAGTTTCCCGAAGAGCAGATCCGGGGCATCATCGCATGTACCGGCATCATACTGCGGCGGATCAATAACCTGACCATGAGCGTGGCGGATATTGAACGAATAAGGTCATATATTAAAGGGTTAGGGCTTACCGGGGATACAATTAACCTGTATGTGAAGTCATTCGGCCTGTATGTTAAGTATCTGGAACAGGTGAACCGGGGGAAAACAGATGAACCGACACATGTATCTTAAACGGGTGCAGAATTGCAGGCGATTCTTTCCAGTATTGCTCTGATCTCTGCTACGCTTATCCCTTCATTGGCAGAGATCGCTTCAAGGATTTGACTTAACGTCCCAGGGGCAATCGTACATCCCGGATGTACCGGAACAACCACGGGAACCCCGTCTCCATCCAACCTCACAAATTTCAGGTGTTTCTGCGAGTGACCACAACTTTTCTTCCGGGCATAATGACCAAAATAGTTTAGGAGCTTATAAATATTGTTAACAGTTACAGACGGTTGTTTAACCATAAGCTCCCCCGAATGGCGATAAAAAATCAGTTACTTATATTCCACTATAATATCTACATCATCGGAGGGAACTTCAAAATAGCATTCCACGGCATCCCGTATGTTTTCCATTAGTTCTTCAATGGTTTTACCATCGGTGAAAATCATTTGTTTTTTATCTGCAGCGCAAAGGTTACCTTCCTCATCCCGGATAACCTCAAAACTGGCATTATACTTTTTCATAGGAGAGTTGTTTGTTTGCGTAGCTTTATAACCGGTCTCTTGAAAAAGCGGAAGGTTACATGTATTGGCCGCCAATTTATCGCTCACCGTTTGTTCCTCCCTGTAAATTAATATCGATTGATTGAAAACAACTTTTTATTTGATAAACACAGTATATAAAACCTTTGTCAAACAAACGATATCTAACCGATGAGAAAAGTAGCAGTAGCTCGATTATGCGCCGTTTAAGTGCCAGGCCCGCCAAGGACCGTCAAAGACTCGGTGATGAAAAGTGGTTTTTAATGTAGTGCGTGTGAAAAAGCCTTGAGGTCAGTGAGTGCCCGGAGGTCTGGAGGATCGAGGTCGTGGAGTGCAGGGAGGTCCGGGAGAACGTTTTTAGTGGGAGGTCAGAGAGGTCGAGAGGTCGGAGAGGCCTTATTATTAATAATCCTCTCCGACCTCTCGACCTCTCTGACCTCCGCTTTTTAAAGTTCCTCCCAGAACTCTTTTACCCCCCAGACCACTCAGAGACCCCCGGGCACTCCCAGACCTCAAGGCTTTTCAAAGAGTCGGGTGATGATCGGGGTCCTGGTCAGGTATAAGCTATGAAAAACGTGATCGAACGCTGCGCTGTACCAGATATGACAGGTAAACAGAATACAGGT
>CAZJRS010000028.1:0-36451 GCA_964548585.1 uncultured Methanocella sp.
CAGAGGGTTGCACAGAGTCTTTTTTACCACAGAGGGCACAGAGGGTTGCACAGAGGCACAGAGACTTAAAATATGTCTCTGTGTCTTTGTGTTGTTCTTTGTGTTCTCTGTGGTTAAACAAGTTCTTTGTGTCTCTGTGTTGTTCTTTGTGTCTCTGTGTTGTTCTTTGTGTTCTCTGTGGTGGAATTGTTCTCTAAGGCTTGTCTGAGAGTCTGATCACGTTGACTGGGCAGGCGTGTATGCAGGTGCCGCACTGGACGCAGGCGGTCTTGTCGATTTTGACTCGCCAGTCGTGCTCGTAGGAGATGGCGTCTACCGGGCAGACTGAGACGCAGGCGCCGCAGTGGACGCAGTTCTCCTCGTCTTTGACGATGGCTTCGCCGAGTTTGGTCACATCTACGTTCTTGTTTTTGAGGACGTTGACGATGTTGCGGCAGCTCTCATCCGGCACGCTGATCACGATCTCGCCGCTGGAGCCGTCGACCCGGGCCAGCTCGATGTCGATCATCGTTCCGGTTTCGAGTATGGTCTCCGCGAGGATGGGCCTGCGGATGACGTCTGGTCTGAACTTCAGTCGTAGCTTCATTGTCCTGACCCCCTGGAAAGCAGCTTGCTCAATCCTTCTGCGGTCACGATGCCCAGCACCTGTCGGTTGCGGTCTATGACCGGGAGGGCGGATATGTTGTGCTTCTCCAGCAGCCTTGCGGCCAGGTCTACCGGGTCGTCCGGTCCGGCGGTGATCACGTTCTTGGTCATCACCATGTCGAGCTGGTCTCTCCTGGACAGTGCGACGGCCTTTGAGACGTCCCAGGCTGTGATTATGCCTACGAGGCGGTCTTTTTCGTCTACCACCGGTAAGTGGTTGAAGTGGTCCTGGATGATCTTTTTGGCCGCCTCGTCCACGCTGAAGCCGGCCTTGATGGTCGCGACGTTCCTGACCATCACGTCTTTCACCAGCGGCAGGCCCCGGGTTTCCTTCATGGTTTTGACCACCGTGGTGCGGCTCACCCGGTCTACAGGGCCTGACAGGAAGAACTTGCCCTCGTTGATCCACGACTTCAGCTCGAAAGCCACTTTTCTGGCATTATAGAAGCTGGAGAGCGAGGACGTTTTCACATCTTTGCCGTTGATATCTACCGAGCCGCTCTTCAGATCTGCGTAGGTCACTTCTCTCAGCGCCGGCCGGCTGCGCCGTGGCACCGAGTAATCGTAGATCGACGTCTTGATGTCCGCGTCGGAGATTGCGGTGAACCTGGCTATCTCATCGTCAAGGATGGGGATAGGGATGCCAAGGCCCACGTACATCGTGGTGCCGTAGCGGTAGAACGACGCGCCTCGAAGGAACTCGCGCTTCATCTTCTTGAGGTCGCCGGTCACCATCAGGTTACCGAAGCCGCCTCCGGGGCTGTGCTGAGTACCTTCACCGACGACGTAGCCTGCGGCTCCGCCCAGAAATATCCTGGTACCCATGCCGATAGTCCGGTATTCCGGATCGTTGGATAGGGGTGACAGCACGCCCGCTCCCGAGTACGTGACGTTCCCCTGGTTGGGGAGCAGGGTGCCCATGTAAGTGTACATCGTCTTTGCGGAACAGTTGGTCGCCGCGTTGTACCGCTGGTAGGCGTTTCTCGGGTTAACCATGGTAGCCTGGTTGACGTCGTCGAGCGTGATCATCGTCTCGATCTGTTTGCGCGGATAACAGTCAGTTCCATAGGCAGTCGCCTGGAGATTCACTTCTTTGCCCGCGATCAAGTCCTCGATGACGTGGGCCCCGCCGTACTCCATCCCCCGGGACTCTGACAGCTGCGTGGCACCAATGTACGCGTCCACCGCGGCCACACCGGTATAAGCTTCCACGTCGTTCATCCATACGCGCTGCATCTTGATGGGCGGATCCGAGTGGCCGAAGTTCAGGAAGACCCCGGTAGAACACATCGCCCCGAACGTGCCTGTAGTCACCACGTCCACCCTGCGCGCCGCCTCTTCGACGCCCAGTTCCTGCACCAGAGCCGTCATTTCCTCTGCTGTAATCACATTGACAGAGCCGTCCCGGATTTTCTCGTTGATTTCTTCGATGGTCCTTTCTACCATATTTCTGCCTCACTGCGGCAATAATTGCCTCAACTATGACAATATTTGTAATAACCACCGGCAGTATTAATAATTGCTGGTAATAAAGCGTTTACAATACGACGCGCCCGGGCAAAGTAATTCTCAACTGCCCGCATCACTTTGTGAATAGTGTTATATTCATTCTGGCCGATGTAATAGGCGAGAGTGCCCTATGAATTTCGAGCTGTTCGTCAGCGCCGTCATTTCTATCTTCGTCATGTCCGATCCGTTCGGCAATATCCCAATTTTTCTAGGGTTGACCGGGGGGATGAGCGGGGGGGAGCGCCGGTATGTGATCACGAAAGCGTCGGTCGTCGCTACGATTATCCTTGTGGTATTTGCTATTGTCGGGCAGCCGGCCATGACTTTACTCGGCATCTCGCTGAACTCGCTGAGCATCGCAGGCGGTATACTGTTGTTGCTTATCGCACTGGACATGCTCATGAGCACGGGGCTACACGCCAAGAAAACCGACAGCACCGAGCACCAGGTCCAGGAAGAAAGCGGCGATTCCGTCGCGATCACTCCTATGGCGACGCCACTGATCGTCGGGCCCGGAGTGATGACGGCAACGGTCGTGTTTATGAACAAGTCGAGCGGGATGATCGACCAGGTGATCGTCATCGTCGCCGTTTTAATCGCCATGATTGGCTCGTGGATCGTCGTGGTCAACAGCGATCTACTCTACAGTATCCTGCATAAGGACGGTACAAGGGTGCTGACTAAAGTGATGGGTATCGTGCTGGCGGCCATCGCCACCGAGATGATGATTACCGGCCTGCTGAACGCGTTCCCGGTGCTCCACGGATAGTACGGTCACGCCGCCGGACAAAACGAAATCATTTTTATTGTATGATAATAATATAAATATGACGGTCGTATGATCCGATGGCGTTCCTATGAGGCGTACTATCGCGGTTACACTGGTTCTGACCATATTGCTGGCGTTGACAGCTGCAAGTTTTCACTTCAATGGTCCGCAGTTCAACTGGCCTGTCGGGTCTGATTATAAGAAGCCGGTCCCGGTCACGGTCTCGTCAGGGGGGCTGATCAGCATCGACTATCTGAAGAACGCCACCAGAGACCCCGGGCCAGGACAGCTGAGCAGCAACTGGTACGATTTTAATGCCAGGGGGCAGTCAGGCGGGACCGGTCCGGCAGGGTTTCTTGGCTTCAATTATACGCCGGACATTACCGTAACGGCGATTCCCGAAGACCTGTATTATACCGGGGAATCCCATTATGGCAAACGCATCTACGTGTCGCCCGACGATCCGAGAAAGTCCAGAGTGCCTGACGTGATCTATCTCGCTGACGGCGGGAACTACACTCGCTACTCCATTGCGGATAAGCCGCCGATATATGCCTATACGCTATGCGGAGCCTACAATACGAACGAAACGGTAGCCTTCGGAGTTGCCAACGATGCAGGCGGACCTTTCCAGCTGATGAACGCCGCGCCCTACGAGATCCAGCGAAAAGGAGATTCTGGCTGGGTCACGGTTTTCTCGCCTATGGCTGCCCAGGTGATCGTACCCATGGACAATGGCACGTTCCGGGAATGGCACTGGGATCAGAAAACGGATGATGGTACTTTAGCCCCCTTCGGGGACTACCGGGTTGTCATAGCGGATGACTTCATCACGACTTTCCGGATATCCGGTGATACGCCTGCAGTCATGCAGTCTGACGCAGTTTTCAGCAGCGCCGGAGCTGAGGAGGCGTTTAGTTCGCCTCCTCAGGCCAGTCCGATCGAGATCGCCTACAAGCCCGCGCCTTACAGTGCGGAACTGAGGGGGGACCTTATCAGCGAAATGCTTTTCAAGTCATGGGCCCGAAAGACGGATCCCGGCCAGCTAAAGGCTGCAATTAATGCGACTGGCATGCAGGACAATGCCGAAATGCTCCCTTGCCTGGCGGTCCGGGCCAAGTACGAAGGAAAGCCGGCCTGGATCATCACTTTTGTGTACGGGGGCGAAGACGTCGTACTTTCACGGATCAGGTACTTCGTGGTCGGGGACGATGCGAAGGTAGTGGCCCGGGGGCCTATCGGTGTGTAGGATAAAGATTATTACTTTTTACTACCAGTCTGACCATTAGTATATAAAGTATATATACTTCATACGACTTTTATACATATATAAATATAGCAATGATTGTTATTGGCCCTTTACTGCTGGTACTATTCTGCCGCTTGCTGGATGGCCAGTAATACGAATACTTTATGCTGTTTAAATACTCGTAATAAACAAGCTGAAAAAAAAGAGGCCTTAAAATGAGTAAAGCTGACGAAGCCAAGAAGACAATTACAATCCAGAATGTCGTTGCATCCACCGCTATTGGCCGGGAGATCGATCTGAAATCTGTAACACTGGCCCTGGATGGCGCCGACTACGATCCGGAGCAGTTCCCGGGACTGGTGTACCGCACCACCGACCCTAAGACTGCTGCGCTCATCTTCCGAAGCGGCAAGATTGTCTGCACCGGTGCCAAGAGTATCAAGGACGTGGACCGGGGCCTACAGAAGGTATTCGAAAAGCTGAATGGCCTCGGCATCAAGGTCATGGATAACCCGGTAATCATCGTCCAGAACATCGTGGCGTCCGCAGATCTGGGCTCAGTGCTCAACTTAAACGCGATCGCGATCGGGTTAGGCTTAGAGAATATCGAGTACGAACCAGAGCAGTTCCCGGGTCTAGTCTACAGAATCGCTAACCCAAAGGTGGTCGTGCTGTTATTCGGCAGCGGCAAACTGGTTGTTACCGGCGGCAAGAAGCCCAAGGACGCAGAAGCAGCCGTGGACCTGATCGTCCATGAGCTGGAAGAGCTGGCTTTAATATAAGCTGATATTAAACCTAACTGCAGACCCGATAAAACAAAATCAAGCATAAAGTACATATAGAAGTGCAAACCAATAAACGGTTGTAGAATTTTAATATGTACTTTTAATTTTTAATTTAATATGTACTATCAATAATGGAGGTTTTGAATTTGGCACAACAACAAGGCGGTCAACAATATATCATTTTAAAAGAAGGCTCTAACAGAACACGGGGCCGAGACGCTCAGGGAATGAATCTTATGGCCGCGAGGGCGGTTGCTGAAGCAGTCAGGACCACGCTGGGCCCGAAGGGCATGGACAAGATGCTCGTCGACTCGATGGGCGACGTTATCATCACGAATGATGGCGTTACAATCCTAAAGGAAATGGACATCGAGCACCCGGCGGCAAAGATGATCGTCGAGATCGCCAAGACCCAGGATGACGAGGTTGGGGACGGAACGACCACCGCAGTCATATTAGCCGGCGAGCTACTCAAGAAGGCTGAGAACCTTCTAGACCTGGACATCCACCCGACAGTCATCGCATCGGGTTACCGACAGGCAGCCGCAAAGGCGAAGGGGATACTCGACTCACTGGCATACCCTGTGTCCATCAAGGATGAGGATCTACTCAAGAAGTTCGCGATCACTGCCATGACGGGTAAGGGTCCGGAGTCAATCGGCGAAAAGCTGGCAGACCTCGTACTCAAGTCCATCAAAGCAGTCATAGACGAGAATGGTAAGGTCGACGTCGACGATATCAAGGTCGAGAAGAAGGTCGGCGGCACCATCGGCGATACCGAATTAATTCAGGGCCTGGTCATCGATAAGGAACGAATCCACCCGAACATGCCGAAGACCGTGAAGAATGCGAAGATCGCACTGATCGACACTCCGCTGGAGATCAAGAAGACCGAGATCGACGCAAAAATCGAGATCACCAGCCCGGACCAGCTGCAAAGCTTCCTCGACCAGGAAGAGAAAATGCTGAAGGGCATGGTAGAAAAGATCCAGAAGACAGGCGCCAACGTGGTGTTCTGTCAGAAGGGCGTGGATGATCTCGTCCAGCACTACCTGGCCAAGGCCGGCATCATGACAGCCCGCCGTGTCAAGGAGTCCGACCTCAAGATGCTCGCCAAGGCGACCGGCGCCAAGGTCAGCACCAGCCTCGATCAACTGACGAAAGACGACCTCGGCATTGCAGGCCTCGTGGAAGAGCGCAAGATCGGCGACGAAAGCATGATCTTCGTTGAGAAATGCAAGGAACCGAAGGCAGTCTCTATCATACTGCGTGGCGGAACGGAGCATGTCGTTGACGAGCTCGACCGGGCAATCCATGATGCGCTTCGTGTAGTCGGCATTGTTGTCGAAGACAAGAAGTATGTTGCGGGCGGCGGCTCGACCGAAGTCGAACTGGCGCTGCGCCTGAAGGAGTTCGCGTCCAGCGTTGGCGGCAGGGAACAGCTCGCAATCGAAGCGTTCGCCGAGGCCATGGAAGTCATTCCGAGGACCCTGGCAGAGAACGCAGGCCTTGACCCGATCGACGTTATCGTCAACCTGAGGAGCAAGCACGAGAACAAGAAGGGCGACAGCAAGACCTTCGGCATCAATGTCTTTACCGGCGAAGCCGTGGACATGAAGAAGGCCGGAGTTATCGAGCCGTTACGCGTCAAGACCCAGGCCATCAGCGGCGCCTCTGAGGTAGCCGTCATGATCCTGAGGATCGACGACGTCATCGCCGCCAGCAAGCTATCAGGCGGCGGCGGAATGCCGCCCGGCATGCCGCCAGGCATGGAAGGCATGGGGATGTAAGGTTAACGCCTTACATCCTTTCTTTTTCCTTTTTTCGACTTTACCTGGCCACATAGAGATCCAGATAATCGCCGAATAACCCTTTTCCTGAGTCATAGTTAGACATATCCGGAGTGATCTCCATACTACCGTACGGATCCCTGATAATGAGTACGGTAATCTTATGTAATCCTGGCTCTGCTGGCGCCTTTAAGCTCATATGTATCGAACAGGAGTCGCTGTCATTCATCCAGCCATAGTAAACGAGATCAGGCGTATCGTCTCTGACAGTGATCTGCTCGTAATCCAGTAACTGTAAAATTGCGAAGCTGTTGTTTACTATCGTGTTGTTTACCGGCCTCTGGGGAACGTTGACATAGTATTCTTCAAAGCTGCCGGGCTTCGCGGCAATTTTCCACAGGTTATTGCTGGAGCTAGGCTCCCGGGTCAGTAATCCATTAGTACCTGTTCGATCTGGAAGATATACCGCATGGTCAGATGCGGAACGGCCTTTAAATTCCGGGGCTGGTTTGGTATTGCTACTGACGATAACCTCCAGGCTCTGACTGACAATCATCTGGCTTCCATAAGTTCGGGTCGAGCCACTATCGTTCAGGTACGGGTTCGTTATGGCGATGAAGTCGATAGCGTGATACCCTTCCGGTATCCCTGTTATGCGGAATCGCCCACTGTTGTTATTTGTTCTCCATTCACCCGGGGTTGCAAGGATATTATGCGCTATGCCGTGGCTGCCATTATAGTAGAACGGGGTGACATTGTAGTCCACCAGCGCTAGTAGCAGGATGTCGTCCGGCGACTCGAACGTGAAACTGCCGCTTAGATTCCCATCATCATTCAGGAAAACCTGTGGGAAAATCTCGCCAGTATCGTTTCTCATCGACCAGGATAGGCCTCCGTAGCTCTCCGTATTAGTACTGGAGAGGATCATTGAGCCGGCTCCAAGTATGAATAGAGCGGCAATATAAGTGATGGCCAGCGCGCAAAATGTCATACCGATATACATCAGATAGGTTTTTACAGCGCCTTTATCCATCACTGTATTTTATTCGAGCTGACGTACATTAATATATTGTATTTCAAAAATTTTATAAATGCCTGGCATCGAGAAGTACAGATACACGAAAAACGTTTTACTTATGAAGCAAGTATGGCTCTCTTGACATGATTATTCCCGAGCACGAGCGTAGCAAGGAGCCCATGAAAGGCGAGCGTGTCCTGAACCACCCGGACATGATCCGGGCTAACGAGTGGATACTCCACGAATATGCGGCTCCTGTGAAGGAGTATTGCGTGTTCGTGCCCTGTGCGAAATCCAAGCCGTACCACCTGAGCCCGTCGCACCAGATGTACGACCGGATCATCTTTTCCGTCCTGAAGCCCGAAGAGACGCATATCGTAGTCTTCGGGACCTGCGGCGTCACTCCGAGAGAGCTCGATACAGAGTACCCGTTCATGAACTACGAGTTCATGCTGGGCCGGTGCGACGTGGTTTCGGTCAAGGACGAGTTCGTCAGGAACGAGAGCAGGAAGCTCGCGGCTTACCTCGAGAAGACTCGTACGAACTATAAACATCGGGTTGCCTATTGCCTCGGAGATTTCCGCAAGGCCATGCAAAAGGCGCTGACTTTGACGGATATCGAGGTGAAGATTATGCCGAAGGACGAGACGCTGGAGGACAATATCCAGCCCGACAAATCGTTCCAGTATGGCAGCTTATCGAGAAGGCCGTACCTGCAGGACCTGAGCGACCACCTGTGCGACCTGAAAGGCGTGCCCCGGCGAACAGTCGGCGTCACCGATCAGTCAGTCAACGACGTGGACTGGTATTTAATTTAGGCGTCAGCAACTCTTTATCATCTATTTCTGCGCTATGGCACCCAGCTTTTCGTAGGCATAGACTCCTACCGTCACGGCTATGGCGTCGATGGCCGTGCGCAGCACCATGTCTGCCACGTTCGCCTCAAAGACCAGCGGTATCAGCAGGTTGAAGAGCAGCAGGTTGACTCCGACCGCCCCGAGGCCGAAGAATACCGCCTTTTGCCAGGGGGCTATCCCGGGGATGCCTGGCCGGAGCACGTAGTACATGGCTCCCAGCCATACTCCGGTCCCGGCTACCCACAGCATCGTGTCGAAGGGGCGGGCGTCGAAGGCCGAGAAGATGCCGTGGACGCTGTAGGTGCAGTACCTGATAACCACCAGGGCGAGGGGAATGGCGAGCAGAGCCAGGAGGCGGGGCTTAACCGTGGGGCTTTTTGCCTCGGACGCATCACTGCCCACGAACCGGCCGAGCAGCAACCCCAGAAACAGAAACGTGGTGCCGTCCACCACAGGATAGGCTAAGGTCACGACAAGGGACGGGGCAGGTCCGGCGGTCAGCGGCTCGAGGAAGTAGAGGAACCAGAGCAGGCCGTAGGCCATGCCGAAAGTGGCCCCTTTCCTCAGTCCGCTGCCGGTTAGCGCGCGCTCGATCAGCAGGAACGTGATGCCGGTCGCCAGGAAGAGCATAAAGGCATAAAGTACAAACATGGGGACCAGGAGCCCCGCCTTCACGAAGACGCTGGGCTCGGTGACGACGCCGTTGTCGCCCGTCGGCATGAGCGGCTGTACCATAACCCGGAGGACTGTCACGGCGAGGATTACCGCGAACAGGCGAAGCCACCGGTTTTTTAGGATTCCTTCTACTGGCATGAGATTACCTCTTATCAGTCTATTCTTCGCTCTTTAGTTTTCCGTATTCCTGCAGGTAGCGGATCTGTCGGCCTCGCAGGAAGGTGTTGGATGCCAGTCCTGCGAAGAAGAGCCAGGGCGATATTGCCGTGAACAGCAGGAATGGCAGCGAATATGTACGATCGATGCCGGGCATGGCGGTGATCAGCAGTCCTGGGACAGCGAATACTGCGCCGATGACTCCAAAGGAGATCATTTTGTTAAGCAGCAGTTCGGGGTTTGCCACCGTCCACTTGAGAGTGGTCAAGGGGTTCATCGCCGACCGGAGGTTTCCATATATGGCATACCGGAGCCACGCGTTGCTGAAGAGTGTCATCAGCACGAAGGTCAAGGCCAGCGTGGTAGCTGTGATAATCAAGGCTGTGGCGGAGATACCCTCATAACGGATTTTGTACGAGAGAAAATCGGCGCCCTCGCTCACCCTGCTGATCGCTATTCCGGGAAGGGTAAAGATCTCGACGGCGAGGAGAGCCGCAAAAGGGAGCACGACTAGCGCGCCGTAGAATAGCCCTATGGCCCCGATCCGCAGTCCGTTACCCATCATTGTCCAGGTGATACTAAACCGGGGAAGGCGCTCGTCGCCTGCCATGACTCTCTTGAGGCATTCGTGCATGTAGCCCAGCACGAGGGGGGTGCCGACGACCAGGTAGCACAATACTATGACCAGCCCACCGGCCAATAGCTCTAGCCAGCCGGACATACAGTACGCCAGCGAACAGCGCGTATCATCCCACACCTTGACGGCTATCTCCCGGGCAAATCTGGCAATCGTCATGTAGTAGCGAATCGGCCGGACATTAGAAATAACTTTCTAAGTAGTGGCAATGCTGGTGGTTATGTTAAAAATGAACATGGGGAATGGAAGGGTCGCTGCTCTCAATTATCGGAAGCTTACCACCTCCTGAACCTAACGAGGTACCCCATGTTCGGATATTTCCCCCATTGGTGATAGATAATTGGAATTTTTCTTCTATATTCGAGCAATAAACTGTATGTCAGCGGTTGCAGGTGACATGTATTTACTGGCTGCTGCAAGTGGTTTCACAGGCAGCCAGCGGAATAGGAGGTTGGATTGGATGTGCCCTTTTTCGTAACACATGATCGTCATGCGAAGCGCATTTGGCAGGCAATCGGTATCGAAGGGCTGTTGCGGTAGCCCGACACCTACGTTGCCGATCAATTACACGCTTTGGCTAGCTTGTGGTCTCTAGATGCCATCATGGGCATAGGTTCAACCCGCCACGTCGTGCTCTTGGAGTAGCTCCACTTCTCGATATGGAGGTCTTCACAATCCCCGGACAGGATCTTCAGGTTAGTACCTACCTCTTTGGAGGTCATGCCGAGGTCCCTGGCAATGTACTTGGATTTGAAGAAGCATTTTCCGGCTTTGAGACCCTTTTTAAGGTATTCTATGATTACTATCTGTCCGTGATTATACGGTTCCTTAAGCGGCATTTCGGTAAACATGGTTTGATACTTCCCCTCTGTTGTATCGCAGGGCGTGCTTGCGGGCATTATCATTTTTGTCTCGGTCCTGATCGCACAGGCCCCTATTTTACTTCTACAGGGGCTACCTACACTAGATGCTTGGTGTGTAATAATATATAACAGTTTCGGCTTGTGTTCGACATATCTTATTATCAATGCTTATGGACTAATTTTATCAACAGTATCTTCCAATTATATCGTACGCACTTATTTACGACAGAAGACTTTATCGTCTAAGAGAATAAGACTCAAGATAATATGGCAACCGACCGAGAGGAGTTCGCCCGCATCAGGGAGGCCCTGAAAAAGAACCCGAAAGGCATGAACGTGATCGAGATTGCAGCCGCGATCGACATGCATCGGCAGTCGGTGACCAAGTACCTCGAGATGCTGACGGTTTCCGGCCAGGTGGAGGTAAAAACCTTCGGGCCGTCGAAGGTATATTATTTATCCCAGCGGCTGCCGCTCTCTGCCATGCTGAGCGTTTCGTCCGACATGATCCTTCTGGTCGACAGGGACCTGAAGATCATCAACGTGAACGATGCGTTTTTGGCATGTGTTTCTGTGACGAGAGAATACATATTAAACAGGGGGATAGGGGATGTCTCGTTCCCGCTTGAGTTTGATCCCTCTATCACGCCTTACATCTCCGATGCCATCGGTGGCAAGGAAGCGAGGATTGAGGCCAACTACAAGAAGAAGGGGAAAGAGCACTTCTTCGTCGTAAAGTTCCTCCCGGTCGTCTTCGACGACGGTCAGCCCGGAGCCACCATGATCCTGGAGGACGTAACCGAGAAAAAGCGGGCTGAGCGCGAGCGGGAGAAAATCTATAGCCGGCTGAAGGAGAGTGACCAGCGGTTCAGGATACTGATCCAGAACTTGAAGCAGGGCGTCGTGCTCGTGGAGGCTAACGGCAAATTTTCTATCTATAACCCGGCTTATCTTGAGATCTTCGGCATCACTGACGAAGAGATGGAAAACAGGAACCTCAAGGGCCGGGAATGGAACGACCTTGTTGTGTTGGATAAAGACGGGAAAGTGCTGTCGCATGATGAGCGCCCGTCAATCAAAGCCTTTGCAACCGGCATGCCGATAAAGAACATGCTCGTGGGTATCATCCGGCCACTGGATGGGAAGCTTATCTGGGCTCTCGCCAGCGCAGACCCGCTAAAATCTCCCGACGGCAAAGTCGAGAAACTGATCTGCACGTATTACGATATCACCGAGCGTAAGCGAGCCGAGGAAGCGCTGGCCGAGGTGAACTCGCAGCTCGAGCTCTACCTGGACCTGATGGACCATGATATCTCGAACACGCAGCAGATCGCGATAGGCCAGCTCGAACTGGCCCGGGAGATCATCGCCGAAAGCGGCAAGCTGGGAGCCGAGGATATGGAGTTGATCGATTCACCCGTCGAAGCTCTCCAGCGGAGTGCCAGGCTAATCGATAATGTGCGGAAGCTGCAGCTGTTTAACGAGGGCGGGGTCAGGATGGATACCATCGATCTCGGCAAGCTGCTTGCTGAAGTGGTCGGGGAGCAGACCAGTATTACGGGTGATCGGCCGACCATTCACTATGACCCGGTATCAGGCTGTCTGGTAAAAGCAAACTCGTTGCTAAAAGATGCATTTACCAACCTGCTGGGCTATGCGATAAAGCACTCGAAGAGCACCCGGATCAATATCAGCGTCGATAAGGCTGGCCAGAACGGCTCATCGTTTTACTGTGTGGCGCTAGAGGATTTCGGCCCAGGTATCCCTGACGAGAAGAAGGGGGAAGTATTCCACCAGTACAAGCGAGGCTATACGAAGACAAAGGGCCCGGGGATCGGCCAGTATATCGTTAAGACGCTTGTGGAAGGCTTCAACGGCAGGGTTAACGTAGAAGACCGGGTACCGGGAGAGTATGCTAAAGGTGTCAGATTCGTGGTAGAACTGCCAGTAGCGGAGGAAGAGCATGGAATATAATTCAGGCGTGGCGATCGTCGACGACGAGCCGAAAGTGGTGCGGACCTATGAGCTGCTTTTCAAGCGGCGGCAGATCCCGCTGTCTTTCTACGCATACGATGGCGCCGAAGCGATCATGAAGTTTAAAAAGGCTAACCCCCGGCCAAAAATAGTTATCATCGATTACCGGCTACGTACCATGACCGGAATTGATGTGCTAAACGCGATCATGGCCGAAGAGCCGGACACGAAAATCATTTTTATCAGTGGAGACGATACTGCCCGCCAGATGTCTCTCGACGCAGGCGCGCATATCTTTTTAAAGAAGCCAGTGGGGATCAAAGAAATCACAGAAGCCATCAACACCCTGATGGTGTAAGGTTCTTTTTGATAGCTTCGTATAGCATAATAGTGGCATGATGAGCGAGGATCAACATGGGTGCTAAGCCTGGAACCGAGAAAAACGATAGTGCCAATGGCAGGGGCGACCAGTTTATACGTCTAAGACCCAGGTCGGTCAGGCTGAAAATCATCCTGCTGGTGATCCTGCTGGTGATCCCGCTTGTGTTGATGGGCATCGCGGGCACCCTCTACTACCAGGGAGTAATCACGCAGAACATTAACGATGACAACCTCAATTCGGCGAAGATCGTGGCTGCCCTGACCCCGGAGTACATGAATGCCTCGGAACTTTACCTGATGAGCATTGCTGACCGGCCTCTGGTCATCAAGGCGATGGAAGAGAACGATCTCTCCTTTTTGCACTCTATGGCTGTCTACGCAAATAACACAACTCGTATCAACGGCGTATACTTTACCGACGGCCAGGGCATAATCATCGAAAGTACGCCCGGGTACGCCGGCCATCTCGGTGATGATGTCCGCGATCACTCCTACGTCTGTGACGTGCTCCGGGCCGGGGTTCCCGTGATAGGGGATGCTGAGCCGGGTGTTGACCAGATGCCGGTCGTCCCCATCGGTGTTCCAGTTTTGAACGAAAATGGCACAGTCCTCGGTGTAATGGTCGGTACCGTCGACATTGGAGAATTCTCCAGGATCGTGATTGGTACGATGGTAAACAACCAGCAATACACCTACCTTGTCAACCGTACCGGCCACGTCATGATACACAATAATCCCGACTACGTGAGGGCCATGCAGGATTTCCACGAAGTCCCCATCGTGCAACACGCCCTGCAAAGCGAATCGGGTACCATGGAGAGCTATAATCCCATAGAGAACCAGTCTCGGCTGGGTGCTTATGCCCCCATCGAGCCGATGGGCTGGGGCGCCATTGTCGCAGTGCCAGTGGATGTGGCGTACCAGCCGGTGTGGAACGCCACCTGGCTGGCATCGGTCATCATATCCGCCTTCACTCTGGTGATCCTGGGAGTGGGCTTATACGTCGGCAATGGCATCGCTGGTCCTATCATCGACCTTTCCCGGGCCACGAAGAATGTGGATGAGACCGACGATTACCGTAAGCTCCTCCCGCTCCACAGGGGGGATGAGATCGGGGAATTCGCACGCTCTTTCGACGATATGGTGAATGCGATCAGGGAGGAGAACCGGGAGCGTGAGCTGGCCACGCTAGAGCTACGCCGCAGCGAAACCGGGTTGAAAAAATCCCAGGAGATGGCACATCTCGGCAGCTGGGAACTCGATCTCGTGAACAACACTCTGTCCTGGTCGGACGAAGCGTACCGGATCTTCGGCATACAGCAGCAGGATTTTGAGGCTACCTACGAAGCTTTCCTCGAAGTAGTCCACCCGGACGATCGGGCAGCCGTCGATGTCGCGTACTCCCACTCGGTTATCGATGGAAAAGACCACTATGAAATCGAACACCGGATCGTGAAAAAATCGAACGAAGAAGTCCGTTACGTCCACGAAAAATGCGAGCACATCCGGGATACGTCAGGCCGGGTTATCAAATCCGTCGGAATGGTGCACGATATTACCGATCGCAAGCGCCGGGATGAGCGAATCGCCATGCTTACACGGCTCTACGTCGTGCTCAGTAAGGTGAACGAAACCATCGTTCGCGTCCACGATGCAGAGAAACTACTGGTGGAGGTCTGCCAGATTGTAGCTGAAGAAGGCGGTTTCCCGCTGGTCTGGATCGGGCATGTCGAGGGGCAGCAAGTGACCCCCGTGGCCGTATGCGGCCCGGCGTCCGGCTACCTGGAAGAGATCAAAGTGGAGGTTGCTGGTACGCTGGGCATGGGCCCGACAGGTACCTGTATCCGGGAATGCCGGGCGATCGTCAACGACGAGTTCGCGTCTAATCCCTCCACCCTGCCCTGGCGGGAGCTAGCCTTGAGCGCCGGGTTCCAGGCCTCTGCCGCATTTCCCTTATATCGCAAGGGCAGAGTGATGGGTGCGTTCACCCTCTATGCCAGTAGTGCCGGCGCTTTTGACGCGGAGCAGTTGCGTCTGCTCCAGTCGCTCAGCGCCGACGTATCCTACGCTCTGGATGCCATCGACCATGAGCAGCTCCACCTCCGGGCAATGGAATCGTTACGGGAAAGCGAGGAGAAGTACCGGGTACTGGTAGAGAACGCGATCAGCATCATCGTGCGGTGGAGCATCGACGGCCGCATCACGTTCTTCAACGAATACGCGGAGCAGTTCTTCGGCTTCAGGAAAGGCGAGGTCCTGGGCCAGGACATCTCTATGCTGCTTCCCGGGATCGACTCGACGGGCCGGGACCTGGTGGCGATGACCGAGGACATGAAACGCTACCCGGAGCTATACGCTAACAACGTTACAGAGAACGTGCGCAAAGACGGTGAGCTGGTGTGGGTTTCGTGGACCAACAAAGCGATCCGCGATGAGCAGGGGCGTGTCATCGAGATGCTGTCCGTGGGCAGCGATATTACCTTGCGGAGGCAGGCAGAAGAATCTCTACGAAAACTATCGCTGGCCGTGGAGGAGAGCCCGGCCACGGTCATCATCACAGATATCCACGGCAACATCGAGTACGTGAACCCTAAGTTCACTCAGATCACCGGCTACAGTTACGAAGATGCGTTCGGCAAGAATCCTCGCATCCTCAAGTCGGGAAAGACAACCCCCGAGGAGTATAAACATCTGTGGGACACGATTCTGGCGGGCCAAGAGTGGCGGGGCGAGTTCCTCAACAGGAAGAAGGACGGCGATCAATACTGGGAGACTGCGGTCATCGCGCCGATCAAGAATGCCGAGGGCAAGATCACCAGTTTCATCGCGATCAAGGAGGATATCACCGAGCGCAAACTGGCCGATATCCAGAGAGAGCATCTGTTGATCGAGCTGAAGGCTAAAACCGCTGAGCTGCAAAAGGTGAATGAAGAGCTCGAGGTGAAGGGCGAGGAGCTCGCTGCTCAGGCGGAGGAGATCGAATGCACCAACGAAGAGCTCCGTACAAATAACGAGGAGCTTCAAAAAGTAACCGGATCCCTGCGAGAAACACAGGATTACCTGGAGAGCCTGATCAACTACGCCAATGCACCGATCATCGTATGGGACCCCCGGTTTACCATCACGAGGTTTAACCGTGCCTTCGAGAGGCTTTCCGGCTACCCCGCAAACGAAATCCTCGGAAAGGACCTGAGCATTCTCTTTCCTCGCGATAGCAGAAACGAAACGCTGGATAAGATCAAGAAGACTCTGGAAGGTGAGCAGTGGGAGTCGGTCGAGATACCTATTCTCCACAAATACGGCAGCATCCGCATCGCGCTCTGGAACTCGGCGAACATCTACGGAGTAGATAAAAACCTGCAGGCGACCATCGCGCAAGGGCAGGACATCACCACCCGCAAACAGACCGAGAAAAGCCTCGAAGAGGCTAAAGCCCAGGCCGAACTGTACCTGGACCTGATGGGCCACGACATCAGCAACATGCACCAGATCGCGATAGCCCAGCTGGAACTCGCCCAGGAGATTATCTCTGATACGGGCAGGCTGGAAGGCGAAGAGATCGAACTGATCGATACGCCCATCGAGTCCCTCCAGCGGAGTGCCCGGATCATCGATAACGTGCGAAAGCTGCAGGACCTAAGATCCAGGGACAACTGGGAATCCCTTGACCTTACCGCGATGATCTCGGATGTCCTGACTGGCTTTACCAGTATCCCCGGCAGGAACATAACAATAAACTATACTCCGGGCGACAGAAGCCCGGTGAGAGCTAATCCCCTGCTAAAGGACGTGTTCACCAACCTCGTAGATAACGCCGTGAAGCATTCCGCCGATCCGTTAATCCTGGCAGTCAGTGTCAGCAAGATGAACCTGAATGGCAACTCGTACTACCGGGTAGCGATCGATGACAACGGGCATGGCATTCCCGACGATAAAAAAGAAGAAGTGTTTCACCGCTTCAAACGGGGCCAGACAAAGGCGAAAGGCACCGGGCTGGGGCTCTACATCGTCAAGACCCTCGTCGAGTGCTTCGGGGGCTACGTCGAAATCCAGAACCGGGTCCTGGGCGACTATACCCAGGGGACCAGATTTCTGGTGTACCTGCCGGCGCTGGAAATGTAGCTAACGGGGAAAGCTGAACGGGCAGCGTCCGGGTCTACTCGTCGCCCTCGCCCGGGAGGGCGGGCTTCGCCAGGCCCGCTCTGGTCGCTTTGGCACTCTGGTACAGCTCGTCTGCCCGGTGCTCCATTTTGGCGATGATCCCGAAGAGCGCTTTCATCTCATCGTCGGTTAAGTTCTCGAACATGCTGAGCATCGCTTTCTTATCGTGCTCATCGCGCTTCTGGAATAAAGCGTTGCACCGGTCGGTGACCTTCAGCCGGATGATACGCTTGTTTTTCTCGTCCCGCTCTAGGGTCATGAATCCTCTTCGCTCCATGCTGGCAGCGATCTGCTTGACGTTCTGGTGCGTGGTGCTCATCGCGTCCGCCACTTCCTGTATGGACGGGGCGTATCTGAACCCGGCGCCGATGACGATGAGCATGAGCCACTGCTTCATGGTGATGCCGTCCGGCTCCAGTTCCTTCTCGATGAAATACATCCACCGCTGCTCGATCATGAATACCATGACCAGGATGAACCTGGCCATGTCGATCCTGCTTGATGCAAATGCGTCTTTCACTTCGCTAACGTCAACCAACCCTGGTCATCTCCCTGCGAGCGGCCTGCCGGCTTCAGCCGCAGTCTTATTCATCTTCCCGTAGAATGTCGCAGCCAATGCCAGGCTGCCGGCCACGAAGATCACGAATATGAGGGCTTGAGCCAGATCAACGTTTACACCGCTCATGCTCATAAATAGCACCATCGACAATACGCCTGTGCCGAGCGTGATCCCCTTGATCAGGACGAGCGACGCCAGCGTATAACCCCAGGCGTCCTTTTTCAGCAGCAACAGGCCTGTAATGACTGCCAGGGGCATGATCACGCCAAGGTCCAGCGCCTGGATGACCAGTGTGGTATACGTTTCCAGCGCGACAGGCCGTTCGCCTGCCAGGAGGGGCGGTATGATCAGGCCCAGCCACATCAGCGATACTGCGATCCCGACGAAGAACATGAACCCGGCGGTGACCTTTACCGGAGCGCCCGTGAAACTATCCTTGACCTTGCAGACGTCCAGCGTAAGGATGCTGTATGCGAACGTGTACAGCGACACCGAGAATGTAGCCACATACACCAGAAACATGTGGTTATACGCCGTCAGGAACGACTGCGAGGCATAGGTGTACAGGAAGAAAAACACTGTACCGGTCCAGATGAGCCGACCTCGCAGCGAGCCTTTTACTGCGAAGAACGCAGACACAATGAGAAGTGGCACACACAGCACAAGCACGACTAAGTCGTTCCCCTTTTGCTGCGCAGCCCCGGAGATGGTGTCGTTCTTATACGTGTCTTTCAAGAGCAGCCCGCTGCCGGCTGCGAATAGGGCGAGCACGGCAATGAGCGCCGATGCGATGAGTATGATCTTTTGGTCCATTGCAAATCCTCTACCGGTAATATGTTACCTACAAATGTAATAAGTTACCTGTTCGTATTTATACCTTTCTTACAGGTAACATATTACCTGTTTAAAACGCGCTGGTGTACAGGGCGAATAAAAAATAGATTTGCCGGGGATATTCCAGACCCCGTAGCCGCTATTTATGCTTAGCCGCTATCTTATTTATATGTCTTTGCTCCACAATACCATGTGTTTGCAGGGTCCGTTGTAGTCTTTAATCGCTTGTACGCCCTCGACCTCGACCATGTACTCAGACGATACGGGTTTGAAGCCCATTTTCAGGTAAAATGCCATTCCAGTCTTGTTTTGTGGCCTGGAGATCGCGGTGATCTTCTTGCAGCCTATCGCTACTGCTGCCTGCTGGAACTGGCTGAACAGCCGCTGGCCTACGCCGAGGCCCCTGTAAGCCGGATCTACCTGGAGCAGGTGCATGTACGCCTGATCCGGGTACGTCTGCGATCTGAAGCCTATCAGGTACCCGATCGTCTTACCCTGGTCCTCGGCCACGAAGCAGGTGCTCCGGAAGTGCGCGCACATGACGTGGTAAATGGCTTCTCTCTCGACAACCAGATCGCTCCATTCCTTTGACTTATCCACAATAACTAGAAAATCACTTTCGAATACGTTTCTGACAAGCATTTTTAGCGGCGCTCCCGGAACGACAAAGTATACATTCCGGCATATTAAGTTTATCGTAGGATCGGTATGGTAAAAGACTGGATATATGCAGAGCCCCTGAACCGGTACATCATCGTGCAAGCTGAGGGCAACGTAGCACAATCGATCGAGATTGCCATGGAAAAGCCGACCGGCCGTCAGACTGGTACCGCACTGGCGCAGGCGCTCGAGGCTTATTTCAGCACGGGAGCCGATGGTGAACTCTTTAAGTTCGACTTCGACCGTTCGGGACTGACCCCGTTCCGGGCTGAGATCATGGAAACCCTGCGCCAGGTGCCGGCCGGCAAGACTGTCACCTACGGCGAGCTCGCCGAAACTGCGGGCAAGCGTGGTGCTGCCCGGGCTGTAGGCAACGTGATGGCCAGAAACCCGGTACCTTTGCTGGTGCCATGCCACAGGGTGGTCGCGACAAACGGGCTTGGCGGCTTCAGCGGCGGGCTGGACGTCAAGCGGAAACTGCTGCGTCTTGAGGGCGCAGTATAACTTCCGGGGAACATTTCCCACTTTCCTTTTCAGAGGTTTTATACTATGCAGACAGTGACTTCTCTATAGCGCATTGGATCTTTGGTGACCGAAGGATTTTATAATCCCTGAGTCGTTAATTAAGCTGAATATCGTTAACGCAGCGTTAACCCTGATGAAATATGTCAATCGTCTCACTTGTTAAAAACGCCGACCCTGCCAAAGCTCTTAAGGATGCAGTAGAGCTCATCGGCGGCCTGGATGTAAGCGGCACCGTGCTGATCAAGCCCAACCTGAGCTGTGCCCGGCCATCGGGCAGCGGCCTGGTCACCAACGTCGAAGTCATCAAAGCAGTTGTACAAATGGTCGCAGACCAGGGCGCAAAGCCCATTGTCGGTGACCTGCCTATCCTGGGCTGGGATCCTGACCGGGTATTCGACGCGACCGGCATCAGGGCGATAGAGCAGGCTGGCGGCAAGATGGTTGACTGGCGGGACAGCCACGTCGAAATACAGCTGCCTGAGGCAGGCATTCTCAAAAAGGTACACATTGCCAGGCCCGCCATCGAGGCGGACTATATCATCAACGTGCCTGTGCTGAAGCAGCACTTTTTTACCCATGTCTCCGGCGCAATGAAAAACCTGTTCGGGCTGGTCGAACCGGACTTCAGGCCGAGAATCCACGTGCTTGGCATTGACGAGCCGCTTGTCGACTTATATGAGTTCCTGCGCCCTAAGATTGCGCTGAACGTCCTGGACGCCACCTGCATCGCGCAGTCCGTAAGGCCTTCCGGCCCATACTACGGCCCGACAGCTGCCCGGTCGGTATCCAGGATCAACCTGATCGCCGTCAGCCGTGATGCAGTGGCACTCGACGCTACCGCGGCGCGGATCATCCGGGTCAACCCCGAAGACGTGGAAATGGTGCGCATCGCATCGGAAAGAGGCCTCGGCACACTGGACCCAAGTACAATCGGCAATGCCCGGGGCGCCACTCTCAAGATCAAAAAATCGCCCACAGGCCGCATTATCCCCTACGCGCAGAACGCGTGGTCAAGCGAGCGTCTGAATCGCATATCCCACCCGCTGGTACGGCGCATATGCGGCGATGACGTAATATCTCTCAGGGAGGCCCGACGAGAGATGGACCTGGCCGACCCTTCCAGCATAGCCATAGCCGGAAGCTGTAACCGTTGCGGCCTCTGTACCGGAGCGTGTCCGGTCAAGAACATCACACTCACAGACACCCGCCCCATCATGGGGGACCGGTGTATCAAGTGCTTCATCTGCGTGGAGATATGCCCCGAAGGGGTACTCGCCATCGAGAGGAAATTGCCGGAGTGATCAGCACGCGTTTCATCGTGATCGACGGGCTTGACGGGTCTGGTAAGGATACCCAGGCCTTGCTGCTTAAGGACTACCTGTCGAAGAACGGTGGCAGAGTTATCATCAGAGCACATCCCTCGCAGGACAACCGGTTCGGCATCCTGTCCAAAAAGGCGCTGATGCGGAAGGGCCAGATCATGCGGGTGGTAGCTACCCTCTTCTACGGCTTCGACGTCATACGATCCGTGCTGCTTTACTGCAAAGGCGACAACACTGTGATCTTTGTGCGGTACCTCATGGCCTGCGCCTACCTGCCCCGGCCGATCATCCGGCCGACATACCGGTTAGTCGGCTCGATCCTGCCAATGTCCGAGGAGATGTTCTTTTTGGATGTCCGTCCCGAAGAGGCGCTGCGAAGAGTGAAGGCCCGGGGTGAGCAGGAAGAGATGTTTGAGACGCTGCCCCATATGGAGAAAGTCCGGGGCAGGGCTGAGCTGATCACCGGCGGGTGGCAAGTCGTCGACGGTAACGGGGCACCCGGTGAAGTATTCCAGGGCATACTCAAAGGGCTTCGGCGATGAGCCATTCAAGTCACCAGTAACGCTCTTTTGCCGACAATAGCGCCGAGCTTCGGCCTTTTTTATCACTACATTTATCAGCTTTCCCTCCAATCTCCACCTATATGATGACTATCTACGGCGTCGTCGGCTATCCGGTCGAGCACAGTCTGTCTCCTGTGATGCATAACGCTGCGTTCAAGGCGCTGGACATGGATTGCTTCTATCATAAGTTCGAGGTTAAAGGGGAAAACCTGAAGGACGCGATCCTGGGTGCCAGGCACCTGGGCTTCGGGGGCCTGAACGTGACCATTCCCCACAAGGAGGCGGCCCTTCGGATCGTCGAGCCGGACCGGACAGCGATGGAGATTGGCGCGGCCAACACGATCGATTTCAGGCAGATGAAGTCGTTCAACACCGATGCGGCCGGGGCAATCGACGCATTACGGGACAACGGCGTAGAGCTGAACAATAAGAACGTGCTAGTGCTGGGCGCGGGCGGGGCGGCGAGGGCAGTCGTGTACGGGCTGGCAAAAGCGGGAGCCTCGGTGACCGTAGCCAACCGTACGCCGGCGAAGGCTGCGGACCTGGCCGCCTACATGCGGAGCTTCGGCACGGTCTTCGGCACCAGCCTGGACGGCCTGGGAGAAAAAGTACGGATTGTGGACGTCATCATCAACACCACCCCGGTGGGCATGGGCTGGGAAGACCGGCTGCTGGTCACCCGGGATATGCTGGACCGGAGCCAGACGGTCTTCGATCTGGTCTATAAGCCGCTGGAGACTCCGCTGCTCAAGGAAGCCCGGGCGGCGGGAGCCAGGACCGTCGATGGCATATCGATGCTGGCACGGCAGGGAGCCAGGTCTTTCGAGATATGGACCGGAGTCAAGCCCCCTGTCGACGTGATGGAACGGAGCGCAAGGGATGCCGTTTAAAGCGCTCGTAGTGGGCGGCAGCGGCGAGATGGGCCGGTGGTGCGCCAGACTCCTCAAGCACGCCGGCTTTGAGGTCTCTATCAGTTCCCGGAAAGACGTCCGGTCGCTGGCCGCGTCCATGGCCGTGGGTGTTGCCAGCCTGGAGGAGGCAGGCCAGTTTGACGTTGTTGTCCTGTCCGTGCCCATCGACTCGATCGAGGGCATCTCCGCGGAAGCCGGCTCTCACATGAAGGAGGGCTCGCTGCTGATGGACCTCTCCTCACTCAAGACAAAGCCGGTCGAGGCGATGCTCAGGCACACTCCACAGGGCATTGAGGTCATCGGCGCCCACCCTCTGTTCGGCCCCGGGGTGGAGTCGCTGGAAGGCCGCACCATTGCCCTGGTGCCAACCGAGAGATCCGGCCGGTGGCTGCCGGTCATACGGGACGTCTTCGAGAGCGCGGGTGCCAGCATAGTGATATCCAGCTCGGAAGAGCACGACCGCAAGATGGCCATTGTCCAGGGACTGACACATTTCCTCTACATCAGCTGGGGCAAGGCTATAGAGAGCCTCGGTATCGACCTCCAAGAGCTCGACGCCTACCGTACACCTGTTTATGGCATCACCGAAGAACTGGCCGGCCGGGTGCTATCCCAGAACCCTGAGCTTTACGCGCTCATCCAGTCGGGCCCCTGCGTGACTCCGGTGAGAAAGGCGTTTATCAATGCCTGCGAAGATCTCGACGCAATGATCGAACAGGGTGACCTCGAAATGTTTCAGCGCACGTTCACATCCGTCGCCGCCCATTATGGAGATACGGCTGGCGCCAGGCTGCGATCCGAACGTCTCATCCGGCTGGAACAGGGCGAATCCGCCGCCATCAAAAAATCTGCCGGTCTGGAACGTGCTTTCTCGCTGCCCGACGGCCGGAAAGTCTACGGCATGATCAAAGAGGTGCGGAGAGACGACTTTGTACTGGAGACCACCTCGGAGACCCTGGTCCTCCGCTACGACTCGGTTACTTCGCTGAGCCCTGAAGGGCTAAACCGGCTCAAAGACAGATCTCCCGTTATGGGCCGGGACATTCTCGTAAAGCTGCCTATCGGCGCCGACGCCAGAGTC
This sequence comes from uncultured Methanocella sp., assembly GCA_964548585.1. Taxonomy (GTDB): domain Archaea; phylum Halobacteriota; class Methanocellia; order Methanocellales; family Methanocellaceae; genus Methanocella_A. The sequence goes on from CAZJRS010000028.1 coordinate 23,925, forward strand.
CTGAGCTGGGCGTTGACCCAGATCGACGGGGTAACAGGAGTCCGCCACGAGACTCATGATGCCATCAGCCATGATTTCGTGATCTACAAGCTCACAGTGGAAGTGCGGCCTGAGCGCAGCGAGGACACATTACAGCGTGTACTGGCCACGATATGGGGTCTAGGATACGAGGTCAAGTAAAATATTCAACACAGCATCGCTGTGTTGTTATGGTTCTTAAAAAGAAAAAGCAGTGTTTATCCAGTTCAGGGCAGTTTACCCTCGCCTGACATCTCGTGCTGTCTGTCGATGCTCATCTGGATGAGTCTCGAGAAAATTTCCCTGACTGCGACCGTATCGATGTTAAGCTCTGTGGCTTTTTCCATGGCTCGCTTGATCACCAGCGAGTTCTGCCTATCGTCGTTAATGGCCATACCCTTCGTCTTCTTCTCTTCTATGATAGCTTCGGCCAGGTCCATCCGCCGGGCCAGCAGCTTCAGGATTTCGTAATCGACCTTCTCAATCTCTCCTCTGATCGTGTCCAGCGACATAGTTCCACCTGTACTATAGTATAAACGCACTTTCATTGATGACTTCAGTTACAAATACCCGCCCCGGATACGCTGACCATGCGTTTTTTAGCCGGTCCGCCTGCTCTTCGGAAACCAGGGCAACATACGACGGGCCTGTCCCGGACAGGCTGACTCCGGTGACTCCAAGTTCCAGCGCGGCAAGCATGGGCCCGGCTTCGAAGCCAAGTACGCTACAGTAAAGGAAACCATTCAATGTCATGGCCTTTCTGTAGTCGCCTTTCATCGCGAGATCGAACGCGGTTTCAACCCAGGGGGCGATCAGCCGTGACTTTTTCACATCCGTCTGAGCAGAAAAAGCTTTTTTATCCGGAGCGTAGACCACGACAGCCGACTCCAGGATCTCCCGCTTCAACAGAACCTTTTCCCTGTTGTCCGTTAGTACCACGCCACCCAGCATCGAGGCGCAAGCATCGTCAAAAGCCCCGGTGACAGAGACCCCGACGTCCAGGGCTGCCTGCACGCCGATCCTGACCATGTCCAGCGGGTCCAGGCTCTGCCGGGCTGCCCGACAGGTAGCGATGATCGTAGCATTAGCCGCAGCGCTCGACGATTTAAGGCCGCTGGCGATGGGTACTTCGCTGCAGGTTTTAATTTTGGCGCCCGAATCGAAGCCTAAACGGTCTAGCGTCAGCTCGCATGCCCTCTCGATCAGCCGCGTATCCCCGCCGCCCTCAATCTCACCTTCTATGAGGTCTCCTCTGAGATCGACTTCCGCATGAGTTTTCAGATCGATGGCGAAGGCTGAGCCTTTCCATGCTGCGATCGCATTGATGACGGTGCCTGCGCCGTAGGCGGTACCATGGGCTTTCATGTGGGGAGTCTCCGGTGAGCTATGTTTTTATGGCGTCCATGCTATATGATAGCACGGTGCATATAAGCTTTACGTTCGGATATTCTAGAGAAATGATGGGCGCTGAGGGTATTAAAGGTATGGCAACTTCGTGTAATAGATCGTTGTTATTTTAAGAATCGATTTAGAGCGCATCTTCGTGCATCGGCACACGTTCTACTAGTGAAAGCTATACCTCTTCTTCGCGGGTCGACGCACGCTGATGCGTGCTACTACGGTTTTTCGGGTGCTGCGCCGTCAGGGCCGGACTCGCACCCTCGTCGGTACAACCTGGCTGCGCCTTCGGCTGCGCCAGTTGAACCTCCTTCGCAAGTCCTAAGCGACGCTGCCTTCGGCCGGCGTCCATTGCCCTACCGCCTCCGCATCCTCGCTGAGGCGAGGACAAGCCCGAAAAACCTCCGTCGACCGCTGATTCATACATCACTTTTCGGAGGTTTAATTGATTCTATCTTTAAAATATCTGCCTTGTTACCAAGGTTCTTATCATAAGTAACAAGTATCACTCGGGATTCTCTATACGTTTTTTTAACTTCTAAAATTGTTCCGAGAATATAATCATCGTTTAGTTTTAAATCAAGCCAACCTGGCATATTCAGATGATCTGGTTCAAATTGTGACCACCTAACAGTTATATGATCATCAATTTTTACACCATCAATAAGGTTACCTTTTGTTTTCAGGTCATCTATCATACGAATTGCTTGTCTCGCTCTCAATTGAGCAAAATCGTCTCTGCTACTCGATTTAATTCTATCAAGCTCTTTAAGTACTATTGGTGTCAGAAAGACGATGGAGCTTTTCGCATTAACGTGTTCTCGATACACGTTAAAATCCGGACAATCTATAAAGGCATTAGTGTCAGGTATAAAAATGGTCGCAATATCGTCACTATCTTTATTTAATATTTCTTCACAATTACCGGATTTAATGTAATTGTCTAAATAATCCCTAATCATCGATTTAAGGTATGACTCATAATCTTTTTCTACTACACTTTCTAATATGTCTCTATAATTTGCTATAACAAGCCTACTTGCTCGAAGGTTTACATTATATGGGTCGAGTCTAATAGCTGTTTCAAACTCTTTGATAGCTTCGCCATAAGACTCTCTTATATACAATACTATTCCAAGATTTTCATGTCCGCCTGAGTAATTTGGGTTAATTTTAATAGCCTTTCTAAAATGCTCTTCAGCTTTGTCCGTTTTACCCATTTTTAAGTAACATGCACCTATTGTAGCATGTGCATAGAAGTTCTTTGAATTAATCTTCAGGGCTTTTTTAACTTCAATAAATGCTTCATCTGTACGGCCCATTATGTTTAGCAAATCAGCTAAATTATTATAGGCTAAATCGTCACAATCATCGAGAAGTATGGCTTTTTTCAAGATCTTCTCGGCTTCTGCATAATACTTTAATTCTATCAATGCTTGGCTTAGGCTGTTGTAGTATCCCGAACATGATTTATCTAATTTTATAGCTATATTGAATTCGTCTACCGCTTCCCGATAACGTCCAGTTTTCAAATAAATCCTGCCCAGTTCATGATGATAATTTGCATATTCAGGGTCTATCCGAATAGCTTTTACTATTTTGTCTAAGCCGTCGCTTAAATCGCCCTGATCTGCACTAATTTTGCCCAAGTAAAATAGGGCCTCATCGTCGAATTCATTGTAACTAATAGCCTTGTTAAAAGCTTTTTTTGCTTCTTCAGTTTTGTTTGCTCTTACAAAGTTAATACCGATGCTTGTATAAATTTCATCATAATCTGGAATCAAGTCCAAAACAATGTTATATTCTTCCAGAGCATCATCGTATAGTCCAATTTCACTTAAATGAAGGCCTAAACCTTCATGGAAATAGTAAAACTCCGGGTTCTCTCTAATCCTGCGTATACAATCTAATATCTCGAAACGGTATTTTGATGTATCTGGATAATTGTGCTTAATAAAATATTCAAGTTTGTTGTACCGACATGTATCGATCATACATTAATCACTTATTGCCCGCAAGTTCTTCTTCTATACCCCTAAATTGCTCCAGCGCCGCTTCTAGGTTTTCTACAATCTCCCTTGCTATAACTTCAGGAGCCGGCAGATTCTCGGAATCCTCAAGGCTATCATCCTTCAGCCAGAAGATGTCCAGGCTCACTTTGTCCCGCTGCATGATCTGTTCGCAGGTGAACGCCTTGAACCTCTCCGTCTCTACACGCACATGACGGTTCTCCTGGTTGTAACTCTGGACGAAGTCCTGCAAATCCTCGTACTTCAGCATGTTTGTCTTTAGTGTGAAGTGCATGTTCGTACGGAGGTCGTAGATCCAGAGCTTCTGTGTCTGAGGGTCTTTGCTTGCTGGCCTCCTATCAAAGAATAATACGTTCGCTTTTACACCCTGCGCATAAAAGATGCCAGTGGGCAGCCTTAGCAAAGTGTGAACGTCGCATTCCATGAGCAGTTTGCGTCTCACTGTCTCGCCTGCGCCGCCCTCGAAGAGCACGTTATCCGGGACGACGATGGCGCATTTACCGTTGATCTTCAACAGCGTTTTGACATGCTGTAGGAAGTTAAGCTGTTTGTTCGATGTGGTAGCCCAGAAGTCCTGGCGCTCATAAACAAGCGCTTCACGATCTCCCTTGCCATCACCGTTCACGATTGTGATGCTGCTCTTCTTGCCGAACGGGGGATTGGTGAGAATTATATTGAACCGGTCTCCGGGGTCGGCCACCAGCGCATCGCCCACGTCTACCGGACTATCGTCGCCGCCGATGCCATGCAGATACAGGTTCATCACGCACAGTCGGGCGACGTTGTCGACGATGTCTTTGCCCTTGAACGTGTTGAGCTTGAGGAACTTCTTCTGGTCACGGTCGAGCTGGTACTTCTTTGAAATGTAATCATGCGCAGATAACAGGAAGCCGCCTGTGCCGCATGCCGGGTCGCAGATAGTCTCGCCGGGCTGTGGCTTGACTACGTCAACCATCGCCTTAATCAGCGGCCGAGGGGTGAAGTACTGCCCGGCGCCGCTCTTGGTGTCTTCTGCATTCTTCTGCAGCAGGCCTTCGTAAATCTCGCCTTTCACATCGATGTCCAGACCGGTCCAGACCTCTCCGTTGATCAACTCGATGAGCCTCTTGAGCTTGGCCGGATCCTGGATCTTGTTCTGGGACTTGCGGAAAATAACGCCGAGCATGCCTTTTTGCTGGCCGAGCTTCTTCAGGGTGTCGATGTAATGCGTTTCTAGCTCTACCCCATCTTTTGACAGTAGGCTCTGCCAGTCGAAGCTTGCTGGTATGATTGATGGCTTGCTAAAGGGTGGTTTAGACTGCTCGTCGGCCATCTTCAGGAAAAGCATGTAGGTTAGCTGCTCGACATAGTCGCCGTAGCTGACGCCGTCGTCCCTTAGGACGTTGCAGTAGTTCCAGAGACGCTGGACGATAGTTGAAGATTCTGTGGCCATAGGAAAGACCCTTAGGATCGAATTGTACATTCATTGTACATTTTATTGTCATTGAATGTTCATTCAATGGTAATAACAAGAGCGGTTGACGGTCAGTTAGATCTCAAGCCCTAATATGTGTAGGGCAATAATATCCAGTGATACAAAAATCAATTTGCGCATCATCCATGATGCACAAAATAATTTGTACATCACAAAACCCAGTTTCATGATGCGTTCTAACAGCTTCTCAGCCGGCTCGTCATTCGGATCCTTGGGGACGAGGGTGCCGGAGAAGGCTGGGTGTTAGATACTATCAAATGAGAATTTGAGGAAAATCAAACTGGATTTAATGGGGCACAATGGGGCACAATGGGGCACTAATGGCGGTGCCATACACGGATTTAATGGGGCACAATGGGGCACCAATTAGGACGAACCATCTCCCGATTGGTCCGCATAAACATCTGTCAGCTCGGTTTTAATATATAGTGGGTCCCTCTTCCACCTTTACCGATACGATCAATTATCCCTTTTTCTCTCAACTCATTAAGCTCCAGCGAGGCAGCTCTCTTACTTACAGCATTTAATTTCTGGTACTCACTGTTAGTAATTTCGCCTTTTCCTTTAATATATGATACAGCCCTAATCTGCTTTTCATTTAATCCCTGCGCTACAAGGCGTTCTTCTGAAGATACGTTCTTCGTGAAGGTTATCGAAAAGCCGCCATACTTCTCCTCAAACCGGGGAACTTGAATGCCGCTTTTCTTACATGCATCGATAATCCTGGGTATGCCACTGCCATATTTTTCAATGAAATTGATATCGTAGAATATGTCAGCTATCAACCGGTTTCTAGGCCTTGACATATGGTGTGGGTCATACAGGTCTTCGACTGTCAGACCAGGCAATAGGCCTCCTGGGTTCCAGATTATGAGGTTATCATCGTAAATTTTGACTGTAATCTCGGAAGTATTTGTATAATCCCGGTGACAGATAGCGTTTATTACCGCTTCTCGAAGAGCGCTTGGCGGGTAATCCCAGATCTCTCTTCTCTCAGGCTTACCTGTAATCTCATACGTGATCCCGATGCTTTTTAGGATGAAAGCGATGACCTGCTCTACTTGCTCAATTGCAGTACCCTCTATGTACTTATCATCGATGATCGTAGCCGTGCCCTTAATTCTGCCGCAGTGTATCTTCACATAAGCCAATTTTTCCGCTGGCGCCTTTCCGAAAAGAACGATGGCCGCTAAAGTGGGCACTCTGTCTTTTACAAGGCCCAGCTTCTCGAGAACATAGGAGGGATCGGGATTATCAAACTTTTTCCTGCCCGTAGACTGAGCATCGTTGATGTACTTTTTAACCTTCTGTAGGTCAACATCCTCGATTGTACAATTATGAAGCAGTGATAAGTCTGAGCTTAAACCGATAGAGCTAGAATACATCTCCGCGATGTCCTGGGGAAGCATCAGGCGGTTGCTCGCGTCGTTTCTAGTGAAACACTTTCCCCTGACAGCAACCGGTTTGACGCCAGACTCCCTGACGGTGATCACAGCTATATCCTTATCATCGATTCGGATAGGCTCGATCGCCGGTGCCACACGAGGCTGAGTGTTGTTGGCGATATCGCTGATCATTTGTACTATCGACTCTCTGCCAAGCTGAATACCCCTGATCGTCCGGTCGTTGGATACGCCCACGAGAATCCGGCCGCCTTTGGTATTGGAAAAAGCGCCGACGGTTTCCCTCGTATCATGGTCAAAGCTGTCTTTGAACTCAACTGTCAATGACTCGCCGCGCCGGATCAGCTCCCGGACAAATGCCTGATCCATCTCTTCCGTCCCCTAAAGTGATCGATGTTGTATGGTAGCTATATGCTTTATGGCCTATAAAAATAGTTATGCAAGCGTCGCCTGCTTCCGGCCCCTTTTGGGGCTTGAGTTTAGGGGCTTGCCAGTCTGCTGGTTTAGACGCTCTGCCCTGATGCGTTCTAGGAGTTTCTCGGCCGGTTCGTCATTCGGGTTCTGGGGGACGAGGTTTCCTGAGAAGGCTTGTTTTAAGATGGACTGGCGGAGGGTTTCAGCGCGAGCGAGGCTTTGGTCGATGGATTTTTCCATATCGTAGATGATTGAGAATTGGGATTCGATCTCTCCGGCAATCTTTTTCTGTTCTCTAATCATCGGATATTTAAATTCTATAGATTGAATCTCTTTTGGAGAAATATGTGGTATACCTAAGCTTCGACCCGGTTTAATCGTGGCTATAAACGTGGGAGACTTTAACCACGCATAAAAAAATTCTGGCAGTACCTCTTTATTTTTGAAACAGACGCGGCCAACTCTTTGAAGCAATAAACTAGGTATATCAATATTACGAACCATAGCTACTTTTAATCCCGTGGAAATTATGGGACGATCTAATGAAATTAAAATGTCTCCTTCAATAAGCTTAAAATTATTAAATTCTCCTCTACGTTCTTCAGGAATCTTTACTGTATCTGTCCAATCGATATAACCATGGCTTATATTTGCATTTCTTACTAATCTAATACCGTCTTCAGAAAACCATTCACTTTTAAATGCATATCCACTTTGAATAATTGCAAAATCATTTATTAAACAACTATTCCATTCTTGAGTCTGGTTTCCTTCAAAAATAGTATAGAGCAATGATCTATGATATTGCCTTAACTGTTCCTTCGCCTTCTTCAGCGACTCCACGCCTGCGTCTAACTGCGTGAAAAGCTCCTCTATTTTGGCGACTATGCGGTGCTGCTCGGCGAGAGGGGGTAAAGGTACTATTGATTCTTCAATGAATTTTGTCGGAACTCTTAATTGTCCGGCGGTACCGGTCATTTTTCTTTGTGCATCTTTACGGTAACTATCCTGTAAAAAGTAGTACAGGTAATAGTTTGGGTCACAATCATTTGTGAACCTGATTACGTGAAATTCGGTTGAGCCGAAGCCGATACCATTTTTTAAGCCATCGACTAATGCGATTTTACCATTTTCCATACAGGGTGTTATCTTAGCAAAAATAATATCGCCATCAGCAAATGATTTATAGCCTTTTTTTACCTCTATAAGCGGTTTAACAATAGATAAATCAATTACCGAAGTTTTTTCTTCAACAGCTTTCATTGGTAGAAATGTGACTTCTAGCTCATCGCTTAAATTGTTAGATTTTGTTTTAGGATTAACATCCGCTATATCGCTTAGCTTAACCCATCTCCAATTCTCCATTTTATCCGAATTATCATTACTATTCCACATGACAACCATTTCATGAAATAAAATCTGATAGCGTTTTTGAGGTAAAACTAGTTTCGTTTACTTTTACCTGACCATTATTATAACAATGTCCATACTCGTTTGGGAAGTATGACACAGAAAATTTCTTATGTAAATCATATTTTTGTTCCCAAGGCTTTTTTCTAACATCTTCCATTAGTTGTGATATTTTAACACCGAACCAAGTTTTTGTGTGATATACTGATTTATGCTCTATTGCACTTGATACTGATCCTAATAAAATATCCGTAAGCTGAAGCAGCTCTTGGTTAGTATTGTATGGCCCGTACTTCGGACAACTTTCAAATATAGGTGCAGGATCATCAAACTTCACATTTGGGCTATATCTAGATTCTTCACTATCTCTTTGAATACGAGCGAGTAAATAATCTTTAAAGTTATCACTCTCTTCTCTTGACTTTTCGTCTGAACAAATTGATAATGTAATATCTGGATAATTTTGAAAGAACCATGCTAATCCGCTTTTAAATGTCATAGCTGTGAATCGATTATACGCATGAAATTTTTCACTAAATCTCGTTTCATCATACTGCTTATGCTTTTTATTTACCGCAAAAACGTTAAACCATGATCTCTTTGACCATTTCTGTTGCCATAAATTGAACCATTCTTTTGCCAACCGTTCTTTTATCTCGTTAGGCTTTTCAAAAGTTTTTCTAAAATTTTTATAATGAATTTCACTTGTGCACTTTTCAAGTTCTCTGCATATGCTTAGATCATTCACCAATTCTGTGATATCAGATTGATTTATCCACAATAACCCGGTATAAAACCAATCGCTATTTATTGTAAAGTCTCCACTCTCATCATGAAATACGAAAATTTTCCTTTCCTGTAGTTCATCTCCAAAAATATCACGTACCACATTACCCGAAAAGTCAAGTTGGGTCATGCAACCAGCACTTCATTCAACTGCTCTAAAATCCCATTCAACTCCGACCCAAACAACTGAAACGCCCTAACCGGCCCGCCCTTCTGATCAAACGGTGTCAGCTCCAAATCCTCAACACTAATCTCAAGCGACGTCCCAATATGCTCCTTGATCATATTAAGCCATTCCATCTGCTCCTGCGTAAACCTCTTACCAAGCTGCTCCTGCCCAACAACCCACCGCTTAAACCTCACATCCACGGTATCCGGGAACGGCTCCAGAACATCGCTCTGCCCCTCTGTAAATCTAACCAGCGAGATGATGTTAGTGAGTAGCTTCTGAGCCCCAGCGCCCTTGACTTTTGACCTTTCCAGTATCTCGTAAGCCTGCCAGACCTTCTCCGGTGTCAGGTTCCTCGGCGGCTTGTGGATCGCCTCGGCCAGGTCCTTGATATCTTTAAAAGTGATGTGCCGCTTCGCATATGGCTTGCTGTAAATGATCTGAAGAGCGGTCAGCTCATCCTTGTTGGCCTCGATGAACTCTTTGAATGAAGTCACTACTGCACGGGCTTTTTCCTGGGCACCATCGTCGAACCCGGCGGAAAGAAGCGTATCAATGCTTGCTTCGTCGATGATCTGCTCGCTTCTGGTTTTTACCTCTACCAGCATATCCCTTAGCTCGGGTTTATCGAAGGGCTTGCATGCTTCATCGGCCAGCTTCTCCTTTGCCTTAGTTAACTGGCCCGGCGTCGGGTTATCCGTCTGGAACATCTGCTTTGCTTGTGCTTCTTGTATGTCAGCGTCCACCGCATCGACCAGCTTGTTGATGATCGTCCTTAAAGGCACACCACCGGATACTTTCTCGATCTCTTTCCGGTCCTTGTCGTCGATCTCCCGGTCGAGCCTGGCCAGTCTTCCTATCAGCGAAGTGATAGTGTCCTCATCCCTCTTGCCCAGGGCGACTGAGAATAGCAAATCCTTGAAGGTGACGCTCTTCTTACGCTCCAGCGGTCTGGAATCTGTCTTGTCCCGTTCGCATACGCCTACGGCGTCGACGATGACGAAGTGTGTCTTGTGATGGGCATCGCTGGAGACGGATTTCAAATCCGTAGGAGAGATCGTCCGGGTGCCTCGGCCTTTCATCTGCTCAAAGTAGACTCCCGAACGCACGTTTCGCATGAAGACCAGGCACTCTAACGGCTTGATGTCGGTGCCGGTGGAGATCATGTCCACTGTGACCGCTATTCTGGGGTAGTAGGAGTTCCTGAAGCTCTGGAGCAGATCCTCGGGCTTCTCTCCGGTCGTTTTATACGTGATCTTCTTGCAGAACTCGTTGCCGGTGGCGAACTCTTCCCTGATGATGTTCACGATGTCCTCGGCGTGGGAATCGTCCTTGGCAAAGACTAGCGTCTTTGGGACTTCTTTTCTTCCGGGGAATATCTCGGTGTAAAGCTTATCCCTGAACGTCCTGATGACCGTGCGAATCTGGTCCGGTGCGACGACATCACGGTCGAGCCGCCCGGGATCGTAGACCAGTTCCTCGTCCATCATCTCGTGTCGCTTCTGGCGGGTCAGCTTGCTGCGCCGGTCCACGTACTCGCCGGCATCAATCTTGCTTCCTTTCTCCGAGATCTCGGTTTTGATGCGGTAAACTTCATATCCTACGTTGACGCCATCTGCCACGGCTCTTTCGTGGTTGTACTCCATGACCAGGTTCTTGTTGAAAAAGCCGATCGTCTGCTTTGAGGGCGTCGCTGTCAGGCCGACTATGAACCCGTCGAAATAGAGCAGCACCTGTCGCCATACGTGATAGATGGAGCGGTGGCACTCGTCGACGACGATGAAATCAAACTCTTCTATTGGGATATTCGGGTTGTAGGCAACATCTTTTGGTCTCTCATCTGCAGGTGCTGTGTCAAACCCGGATCGCTCTTCGTTGCCCTCTTCAAACTCGGCCTCACCCCGGAGCATCGAGTATAATCGCTGAATTGTGGTGATGCAAACCTTACTGACTGGGTCGATGCTGTTAGATGTAAGATGCTGGACGTTGTAAAGGTCGGTAAACTTGCGCCCGTCATCTGGGGTGGTGTACTGCTGGAATTCCCGTAGCGTTTGCCTTCCGAGGTTGCTCCGGTCCACTAAAAACAAGATCTTTTTAGCATGAGCGTGCTTGATGAGCCTATAGATGAAACTGACTGACGTGACCGTCTTCCCGCTACCCGTGGCCATCTGGATCAGCGCCCTGGGCCTGGATTCGGCGAAGGACCTTTCGAGTTTCTGAACCGCCTCGATCTGGCAGTCTCTGAGGCCATAAGTGCTCAGTGCTGGTAAGTTCTTCAGCCTCGACCTGACCGTCTCTTCGTCCGACAGCCACTCCCTGAGAATCTCGGGCTTGTGGAACGCAAAGATGCTCCTCGATCGGGCGTCCGGGTCCCGCATATCTCTGAAGTAGGTCTCGACGCCGGTCGACTCGTATGCAAAGGGCGGGTTCTTAACTTGACCGATGCATTTAGGGATGCCATTCAGGTACTTCTGGGTCTGCTCGGCTACGCCGCTAAGTGTAGTGCCTTCAGGTTTCGCCTCAATGACACCAACAGCCCTTCGGTCAACGAAGAGCAGGTAGTCTGCCTCGCCGTTATCCAGGGAGAATTCCCTGACTGCGATGCCGGGGGCAGCTCCAAGGTCCAGCTTATTGCGGTCCTGGACTTTCCATCCGGCTGCTTCCAGTAACTTATCTATGTTTTTACGTGCTTCTTGCTCTGGCTCCATCCCACTAACCTGTAAACCCATCAAATACTGCAAATGCTCTTTTTTCCGAGCATTTAATAGTGCAGAAAAAGATATCTAAAAGGTTATAATTTAAGCCTTTCGCTATTACACTTTAATTCATTAAAATGAAAAAATACTTGGTTTATTCGCGGTCGACGGAGGTTTTTCGGGCTTGTTCCCATCAGGGGATGCGGAGGCGACAGGGTAATGGACGCCTACCTTTAGGCGGCGTCGCTTAGGACTTGCGAAGGAGGTTCAACTGGCGCAGCCGAAGGCGCAGCCAGGTTGTACCGACGGGGTGCGAGTCCGACCCTGACGGCGTAGCACCCGAAAAACCGCAGTAGCACGCATCAGCGGGCGTCGACCCGCGAAGAGGTTTTGCTGTTTATGCTTGAACAGATGTCGACCCCCCAAACTCGATTGCTGTTTATGGTTGCTTAACCTGCGTTTCCTCATACTTATCTTGAAAAGTTTTATTCAACATAGCCCCTTATCTCTCACTGATGAATGAGCTACGCCGGGACTACTTCACTGATCGCTGGGTGATCATCGCCACGGAAAGGGCCAGGCGGCCTACCGACTTCGTCAAGTCCAAAGCCCCGGAACAGCTTGTTGACACAAAATCATGCCCCTTCTGCGGGGGCAACGAAAACCTCACTCCACCCAGCAAGGCCACTTACTTCATCGATAATAACACACTCACACACGAGCCTGACG